>JANOOK010000216.1:0-24390 GCA_031421275.1 Sphingomonadaceae bacterium | reverse complement strand
GACCCTCGATCGTGCCGTGCTGGCCTTTGCTGGCTTTGTCGTCCTGCTCAGCGTCGGCCTGTCGCTGCTGTTCAGCCCCTGGTGGCTCGCGCTGACCGCCTTTGCCGGATTCAACCTGATCCAGTCGGCGTTCACCGGCTTTTGCCCGGCGGCGATCGTGTTCCGCAAGTTGGGCCTTGCGCCAGGTATCGCCTTCAAATGAGGAATGGTCGTCTTGCTTTATTGCTCGCCGCGCTGGCCGCGCCGGCGGGAGCGGTGACGCTCGACGATGCCATCGCCGCCGCACTGGCGCATGATCCCTCGATCACAATCGCTGATGCGGGCCGCGATGCCGCAGGGGGCCGTGTTAGCCAAGCACGAGCGGGCGGCCTGCCGACTGTCACGGTCCGCGGCTCGCTCGGGTATGGACGGCTCGACCCACAGGGTTTTTTCGGGCTTGCCGGCGCAAATGTAACGCCGTTCACGGCGCAGGCCTCGATCGAACAGCCGCTGTTCACCGGCGGGCGCGCTGCCGCCTTAACGGCACAGGCGCGCGCCGGGTTGGCTAGTGCCGAGGCAGGGCGCGTCAACGCTCGCGGCGACCTCGCCACCGCAGTAGCCGCCGCCTATGGCGAAGTGCTGACCGCTAAAACGATGGTGGCGTCATGGCAGCGCCTGCTCGACCAAACCGACGAGATCGAGCGTCAGGCACGCCTGCGCTTCAAGGCCGGCGAAAGCCCCAGCACGGATGTCGACCAAGCCACGGCGCGACTTGCCGAAGCGCGGGGCGGGCTGGCGGGCGCCGAAGGCGCTGTCGCTGCAGCGCGGGCGCATTATCGCAATCTGGTCGGCGAAACGGCGGTCCGCGTCTATCGACTTACGGAGGTGAAAGAATGAGCGGTCGGCTGACGGGCAAGCGCTGCCTGATCACCGCGGCGGCAGCCGGTATAGGGCGCGCGTCGGCGCTGGCCTTCGCGCGGGAAGGCGCAACCGTGGTGGCGACCGATATCGACGATGCCGCGCTGGCGACGATCGATGTCGCGGCCATTGTGACCGCCCGGCTCGACGTAACCGACAACGCCGCCGTCGCCACGCTGATCGCGCAGCATGACGGTTTCGACGTGCTGTTCAACTGTGCCGGATGGGTACCCGGCGGGACGATCCTTGAGTGTTCTCCCGGCGATTGGGCGCGGGCCTATGACATCAACGTCACGTCGATGTACCGGATCATCCGCGCGGTGTTGCCGGGAATGCTCGCGCGCGGCGGCGGCTCGATCATAAACATGGCGTCGGCGGCCTCGAGCATCCACGGCGTACCGAACCGGTTTGCCTATACCGCGACCAAGGCGGCGGTCATCGGGCTGACCAAGTCGGTCGCCGCTGATTTCGTCGGGGACAATATTCGCGCAAATGCGATCTGTCCGGGGACGATCGACACGCCGTCGTTGGCTCAGCGCATCGCGGCAAGCGGCGACGCCGTCGCGGCGCGAGCGGCCTTCGTCGCGCGCCAACCGATGAACCGTCTTGGCCGTGCCGAAGAGATCGCCGCGTTGGCGGTCTATCTGGCCTCGGACGAATCCGGTTTCACGACCGGCGCGGTCCATGTCATCGACGGCGGATGGACGATGTGAGGGAAACGCGATGAAGCTGGTGCGCTGGGGTGTGCGGGGCGGTGAGCGTCCGGGCATCGTCGATGGGGACGGCCGCGTCCGCGACCTGTCGGGTCATGTCGCCGATATTGGCGGCAGCGACCTGTCGCCGGCGGCGTTCGACACGTTGCGCGGACTTGACCTTGGAACGCTGCCGCTGGTGCCCCTCGGCGAGCGGCTTGGCGCGTGTGTCGGCGGCGTCGGCAAGTTCATTTGCATCGGCCTGAACTTCGCCGACCATGCGCGCGAAACCGGCGCCGTGCCGCCCGTGGAGCCGGTCGTGTTCATGAAGGCGACATCGGCGATCGCCGGCCCTGACGACGACGTGATGCTGCCGCGCGGGTCGACCAAGACCGATTGGGAAGTCGAGCTCGGCGTCGTGATCGGGGTCGGCGGCAAGTATATTGCAGAGGCCACGGCGATGGCGCACGTTGCCGGCTATTGCGTGATCAACGATCTGTCGGAGCGCGCCTTTCAGCTCGAAGGCACCGGGCAGTGGGTCAAGGGTAAAAGCTGCGACGGGTTTGGGCCAATCGGCCCGTGGCTGGTAACGCCGGACGAAATCGCCGACCCGCACCGGCTGGCCATGACCTTGTCGGTTAACGGCCGGCGCTTTCAGGACGGTTCGACCGAGACCATGATCTTCCGCATTCCGTTCCTCATTCACTATCTCAGCCGTTTTATGAGCCTGTGGCCGGGCGACGTGATTTCTACGGGAACGCCACCGGGGGTTGGTCTCGGCCAGAAGCCGCCGGTGTATCTGAAGGCAGGCGACCGGGTCGAAGTCGCCATCGCCGGGCTCGGCGAGCAGCGGCAACGCATCGTCGCGGCGGCATGATCGACCCGATCGCGGATGTCGCCGACTATCGGCAGGCGGCGCGGCGGCGACTTCCGCGCTTCCTGTTCGACTATATCGATGGCGGCAGCTACGCCGAACACACGCTACGCCAGAACGTCGCCGATCTCGCGGCTGTCCCCCTCGACCAGCGGGTAATGCGCGACGTCGCGCGCATTGACCCGACGACATGCCTTTTTGGCCAACCGCTGGCGATGCCACTGATGCTGGCACCGGTCGGGCTGGCTGGGCTTGCAGCGCGGCGTGGCGAAGTTCAGGCGGCTCGCGCGGCCGCCGCAGCGGGCGTTCCGTTTTGCCTGTCGACCGTCTCGGCGTGCAGTATCGAGGAGGTCGCGGCTTCCGGGGCCGGTTTCTGGTTCCAGCTTTACACGCTGCGGGACCGCGGCGTCATGGCCTCGTTGATCGATCGCGCCGCTGCGGCGCGCTGTCCGGTCCTCGTCTACACCGTCGACCTCCCGCGACCGGGAACCCGCTACCGCGACGTCCGCTCCGGTCTGACGGGCTCTGCCGGCTGGCGCGGCGATCTACGGCGGCTTGGGCAGGCCCTCGCCCGCCCCGGTTGGGCATGGGACGTCGGGGTGCACGGCCGCCCGTTGACGCTGGGCAATCTGCGCGGGACCATCGGTGCCAAGGCGCCGCTAAACGACTTTCTTGGCTGGCTGGCCCGTAACTTCGACCCCGCCGCCACTTGGGACGACCTCGCCTGGGTCCGCGCGCGCTGGACGGGCACCCTCGTTGTCAAAGGTGTGCTGCACCCCGACGATGCCGCCGCGGCGGTCGACGCCGGCGCCGACGGGATCGTGGTGTCGAACCACGGCGGGCGGCAGCTCGATGGTGCGGTGTCCGCCGTGACGGCGCTCCCCCCGATCGTCGACCGGATCGGCGGGCGGACCACCATTCTGGCAGATGGCGGCGTGCGGTCTGGCCTGGATATTCTCAGGCTGTTGAGCCTGGGAGCCGACGGGGCGATGATCGGCAGACCGTGGGCATGGGCGCTCGGCGCGCGTGGCGAAACCGGAGTAATGCGCCTGCTCGATCTCTTAAAAACCGAACTGGAGACCGCAATGGCGCTGACAGGTCGGACAAAGCTAAACCACCGACATAGTTTAAGTGCCGCTCGACTAGGCATTCTTAATCGTAGCCCAGCGCGTGACGTAGCTTCGCCGGAGTTATGATGGCGCTTTCCGGCAAGGGCCCGACGGATCAGGCGGCGATGCCTGGCAGTCTGACGAGCAGATCATCGCTCAGGCTGGCGTCGCTTTTCAGCGTCATGTCGAGCGAGCGCTGGACTGCCCGTTCGTCGTTCTGCTTTGACGCCTCGTCAAGCCAGCTGCCACAGCGCGGCCGATCCTATACCCGCGACGCCGACCGCCCGAGTATTGCAGACTACGCAGTCATCGTCTCTCGCCGTGCTTTGGGTCATATGCGTTTCGCCGCAGTCCGCTTCCCTATTTTTCTCGACTGAAGCATCCTGACTTTTCCGGAGGCTATGGAGAGCTTCTTCTCGTCGCTGACGACCGAGTGGATCGCGCGCAAAATATACCGCACGCGGGGTCACGCCGAGGCCGAGGTGTTCGACTACATCGAGCGCTTCTGTAACCCAACCCGCCGCCACTCGACGCTGGGCTATCTCAGCCCCATGGACTTCGAGAAGCAGGCGGTTGTAGACTAACTTCGTCTCGACGAAATCGGGGACAGCTCAGCATGCTTCTCGAAGTCCAGTGGCATAATAGGAGCCACAATGCTACGGGTGAACGAACGTCCGCCTACGCCATCCAGCCGCTCCAAAGCGACCTTGCTGCTAAGCATAAATAACGACACGCTAAGATCAGCACTTAATCATTAAAACGCGGCCCGTACATGAGATCAAGAAACGTTTTGTCGTCCAGAATGCTGAACATAGATAGTATGATATCGCTCAAAACTTGTATCCGGCGTGATGATTGGGCCTCAAATAAGCTTCGAGTTTCCGACACCCCCTGCAAAGGAGATTGTGATCGAATTTGCCAATCATTAAACGAGGTGCGGCAATCACTTGATTTCCGGCACTCAGCGCGAAGCTGTGGGCGTAGCGAGAGCATAACGTGAAAATGCGCTGGGGGAGGGAAGTCTGAAAACCCCACAATGGTGAGCTTGCTGCCCGCGTCCGACGCCCATAGTACCGGCAGCTCCCGCCCCATTGTCGGTCATTTCAGCGTCAATCTGCAAACGGCTGCTCGTGGCCGAAGCCGCCTTTCGAAGATCGAGAAGCAGACCATCCGCAACGCGCCATAATGACGGCCGTTAAGGCGCATGCTTACCAATCTCGAACGCGGCCATTGAGAAGCTGCCGTCTGACACCCCGCCGACCTCAGAAAACCGTGGCTCAGCCCGCAGTGTCACAACCGACCGGTTTTGACACTAATCTGCGATCTGCCCGTCAAAGTCTTGCAGTTTCGCGGCAAGCTCGCTTTGCCGGAACGGCTTTGCCAGCCGCGGGAGCTCAGGTGCAATGCCCTCTACGTCGGCGTAGCCTGACACGATGAGGATTGGCATTGCCGGGTTCCGCGCGCGGACCTCGTACGCCAATTGCGCCCCGCTCATGCCCGGCATCAAATGGTCGGTGATGACTAAATCAATCTTCATGTCCTGATTAAGGAGAGCAAGTGCATCCTCGGCCGAGCTCGCCTCGCACACCTCAAAGCCCATGTCGGTCAGCATGTCTGCCGTACTCATGCGCACCAGCTCCTCATCGTCAACGAGCAGCACGCAACCGCGCGATTCTGCGATTACCGGTGCAGTTCCCGTACCGTCTTCAATTTCAAATGCCGACAGACTGACGGGTAACCAAAGCGCGACCGTCGTACCGCGACCTGCTTCGCTGTCGATGGTCAAGCCGCCCCCAAGCTGGGCCGCAAGGCCATGCACCATCGACAGGCCAAGGCCGGTGCCCTTGCCGATCCCCTTTGTCGAGAAGAATGGTTCGATTGCACGGGCTCGTGTTGCCTCGTCCATGCCGGTGCCGGTATCGGTCACCGATAATCGCACATAGTCCCCGTTTCGCAATCCGGACGAAAGCTCGCCGGACACGGCATCGCGTCTTGCCTCGATCCTTAACGTGCCGCCGTCGGGCATCGCGTCGCGGGCGTTCACGCACAGATTGAGCAACGCCATCTCAAGCTGGTTTGAATCGGCGCTGGCCGCTGGCAGGTTCTCGGCGAGGTCTAACTGCACAGCGACGTTCGGACCAACGGTGCTGGCGACCAGGCCGGCCATGCCACCGATCAATGCGTTGAGATCGACTGCGACGGGTTGCAGGGGCTGGCGACGCGCGAACGCGAGCAGCCGTTGTACAAGTATCTTCGCGCGCTCGGCCGACTGCAAGGCACCGTCGATCAGGCGACGTTCGCGCTCGTTACCCAGCCCCCGGCGCATAAGCATGTCGAGCGAGCCGAGGATAGGTGTCAGCAGGTTGTTGAAGTCATGCGCGACCCCTCCCGTCAATTGGCCCATCGCCTCCATCTTTTGACTCTGCCGCAATTCGTCCTGTGCCTTGGCCAATTCGCCTTCAGCCTTCAGGCGATTGGTGATATCCTGCGCATGATAGAACGCGCCGATAATGCGTCCTTCCTCGCCGCGCAGAGGCGCATAGGTCACGTCGAAGTAGGGCTTCCTGCGGTTCGGGTCGCCAAATGCTTCGACCACGCTAAAAGCCTCGCCCGCGAGGGCACGGTTCATCTGGCCGGTCAGTACCTCCGCCTGATCACGAGGAAACAAGTCCGGAAACACCTCGCCTACGGCCGCGTGATGGCCGAACACCTCGAAGAATGCCTCGGCATGCGCTTGATTGAAGGCGGTGACCCGCAAATTGGAATCGAAAGCCACGTAGGGCGCGCAACTGGATTCGACCATATCGCGATAAAGCCGGAGTTTCGTGGTACGCTCTTGGACTTGAACCTCGAGCGTCTCGTTGAGTTCGGACAGTCGTACCTCTGCGTTCCGTTGGTTCGTGATATCGGTATGGACGCCGACCCATTGCGTGATCACCCCTGCGGCGTCGAACGTGGGGACTGCCCGGATCGAGAAATGCCGCCATTGACCGTCGTGACGGCGCAAACGGTGACTGAACGCGAACGTTCTGCGTCCCCTGACCGCCGCATCCCAAGCGTTCATAGTCGGCTGTGCATCGTCGGGATGGACAGCCTTGGACCAACCAAAGCCCTGATAATCGGCGAAGCCCTGTCCGGTAAGTGCGGCCCACCCGGGCTGTTCGCCTTCCATCTCGCCAAAAGCGTTGTTAGTCCACAAGATGCCTTCCACGGCGTCTATCGCGGAACGGAAGCGCTCCTTGCTCTGACGCAACAATTCGTCCGAGCGCATGTGCTCGGTAACGTCGTTCGCTTGGAGAAAGATTCCCGAAATCTTTCCGCCTTCGTCGAAAATCGGTTGATAAAGCTGGTCGGCGAAGTGCTGTTCGAGCTTCCCACCGGATGGCGACTCAAGCTCGAAGGGCATGGCCTGCACTTTGACGGGCTCGCCGGTAGCCCACACCCGGTCGAACAACTCGAAATAGCCCTGGCCCTCAATATCGGGAAATGCCGCTCGTAATGGTTTTCCGACCAACTCACGATCGTCGGTTAATTTGCGATGCGCGGCGTTGCTGAACGTGACCACATGTTCAGGGCCTTCAAAAATGGCCATGATCCCTGGGGCTTCATCCAACGTGCGCACCAGACGGTTAAGCTCGGCTGCCTGGGTCCGCTCGGCCAGCACTTGGCGTGTAGTCTCAATACAAATGACCAGAACGCCGCCAACGCCCTCGGGCGCGTCGTCGTCCCCGATCGGGCTGTAGCTATAGGTCCAATAAACCTCTTCGCGTTGGCCGTGGCGGGTAATCGGAACAAGGCTGTTTTCGTGCCAAGTAGCCCCCCGATTCGCCATTACCTGTTCGATCTGAGGCGCAATGATGGGCCAGATCTCGGACCACACCCCCGCCGCCGGCCGCCCGAGCGAGCTGGGGTGGCGCTCCGGTCCGATCGACTGGCGATAGGCGTCATTGTAGAAGCAAAAGCCGCTCTTTCCCCACCAAACGTAGAGGGGGTGGCCGCTATTCAGTAAGAGCTGGATACTAGTCTTGAGCGGTTGCGGCCAACGCTCGGCTGGCCCCAACTCGTGGGTTTCCCAATCATGGGACCGCATCAGCGCGCCCATTTCGCCGCCGCCGTTTAGGAACGCGAGCGGATTTGCCGTTCGGCCCGTGCCGTTTCCCATGTTCACTGCCAACTTTCGCTGAAACTTGCCTTAAGGGTAAGACAAAGGGCGGGCGCTTGCCACAGGCGGCGAAAATTCAAGCGCTATCGGTCGCGGAACGTCCCGGCCTCCAACCATCTGCGGTGTCGAAACCGAACCGTCGTGACGCAGCTCAAAAGGCGGCTTCTTACCCGGCAATAGCCAGAACCGGCGGGTCAGCAACCGGCCAGTCTTACTCAAGCGACGGTTCGACCAGATTAACTACCGAACGTCGGCTCCTGCTGAAAACCGTCATTCGGCGAGCGCGTCGGGAACGGCAGGAAAGTCCCAAAGTCAGTCTTTGGCGGTTGGTTGCGGGCTAAATGAACGAACGGCGGGATCTGGGCAGGGCCCGTTTCCCGCGAAAGTCACGTATCAGGGCGCAAAGCGGAACGGCAGCGAGCGACCTGAAGTCATCGAAATGATGAGTGATGGCGCTCGAGGTTTCCGACACCTTGGCGAAGTTGGCACGGCCAAAATTGTGTACAAGTAACCTGTTGATGACATTCACTTGATTTCCGGTATCTGCCCGGCAGATCGCATCGTTGCTAGGGGCGGAACAAGAACATGCATTTTTTGGAGGGTGTCGGATAACTCTCAGGCTGCGTCCAAGTTATCTTCTCGCAATCAGACGGCCTCGTTTAATTCTGCATTTGAGGCCGTTAGGCGTCATCCCGATCGGATGAATAATCCGAGATCGCAGCCGTTTGCCCAGATGCCGACCGAAGGATCAAGACCCCGAAGCGGCTATTCTTACCCAAATTTGTATGTCACGAAATATTCAGACAGGTTTCGCAAACCGTCATTTGCGCGCGCCGTATTCGACCATGAGTGGCTTATTGGACCAGCATAAAATAGATCCCGGGTACGCGCCCGGAATTAATCACCCTCAATTTAAATCGCGTTGTCCAGAGCGGAATCCAGTTGCACGCGGCGCGTGACGTTCTCTCGCACACGCCGGCGTCGCCGTCATCGGTAATTGAAAGCATGAAATCGCTGTGGTTCAGGCCAACAACCGCGACGCGCGCACGCTGACCGGCGAAGAAGGTCTGATGGAAAGTCGCCGCGCCGCCGACGGGAATGTTGAGGGCACGGTAAGCGGGACCAAGGACTCGGTCGCGATAGACGGGGAGCACCGCAGCCGACTGGCCCGCGGCCGCATCCCATCGCCGGGACAGATCTTCCTGCCCGTCCGCCGGAACCGCTCCGGCTGCTGCGAGCATCGACGCGGCGTCACGCAGCCCACTGCGATTGCCGACGGTTTCAGCCGTCTGGCCCGATTGCAGCGCAGCCACGACCCGATCGAACGCGTTGTCGGGGGCTGCAGCGGCGACGATCAGCGCCGCAATTACCGTCAAAGCAACGGAGACCTTGGGCCTCATATTCATGTGGCAGGTTCTACGACGAAGCGCGCCCCGGGCGCGGCATCCTCGACGCGCGCGACCAACCCGTGCCGCGATGCGATAACCTTCACGAGAGCCAGACCCAACCCATGACCTTGCCCCCTTGGTTCCGAGCGATAGAAACGCGCAAATATTTGTCCACGGTCAGCATCGAGTATGCCAGTGCCAGTGTCTTCGACAACGATGCGTGGACCATCGGCGACAATCAGGCGCACGCGCGCGCCTGCCGGTACATATTTGACGGCATTGTCCAGCAGATTCGCGATCAGGCGCGTCATTGCCATTGGCTCGCCGCGCATCATCACCGCCGGCGCGATCCGCGTCGAGAAATCGAGGCCCGCTTCTTCGGCACTGGCATCATAAAGTTCGGCAAGGTCAGCGGCGATTTCCGAGACGTCGAAGGCCGAGCCGGACCCCGCAATGCCGCTGGCTTCGGCGAGCGCAAGGTCGAGGAGCGCATCGAACAACGAGACGACCGAGCGGATATCCGCGCGCGCAGCGTCGAGTTCGACAGCGATAGCCGCATCGCAGTTATGGTCAATCGCGCGGAGCAGGCGGGTATCAAGATGAACTAGCGGAGTGCGCAGTTCGTGCGCAATATTGTCGCTGATCGCGCGCTGCGCTGCAATCAGCCACTCTGTCCAATCGAGATGGGTGTCGATGTGGAGGCTTAGCCGCGCCAGTTCATCGTGTCCAGGGCCGACGCCCGATCGCATCCCGTAATCACCGCCGGCGAATAGGGCCAGCGCCCGGTCGAGTATGGCGACGCGGCGCGCGAGCCGCGATGCTGCAACCGCGCTCGCGATCAGCGCAAGGACAACTGCACCGCCGCCGACCAAGCCGAACAAGGTCCAAATGCGTTGACGCATCGCGGCGACCGGCAACAACGAGCGCCCCACGATCAACGTATAGCCGCCGCGCAGCCGGGTGGCGCGGTAGAGCACTACGTCGTCGGCAGTTTTGAATTCGCCGGCCATCGAATGCTGGCGGTCGACTGGCATCGATGCGGGCAGATTGCCGGCAGCGCGGATGCCCGCCGCTGTGGTCAGGCGGTAATAAGCTGTGGGATGGCGTGAACTGGTAAAATCCGTCCGGTCAATCATCCGCGCTGCAAGTTCCTGCGGTCCGCCCTTCACCATGCTATCCGTCAGACCGGAAATATCGGTATCGATGGTGTGCAGCAAATCTTCGCGCAGGTTACGGTCGATCGTGACGACCGTAGCGACAGCGAGCGACGCCACCGCAGCCAGCATGACAATAATCGACAGCAACGCCTGCCGCACCGCGATCGATGAAAGTAAATTCCGGTTTAAGTACATGCTGAGGCGATCAGCCGATAACCAATTCCACGCACCGTGGTCAGACAACTGCCGTCAACACCGTCGTCGAGCTTACGGCGTAGGCGAACGATATTTACATCGATGACGTTGGTTCGCGGATCGAAATTAAGCTTCCAGACATGTCGAAGCAGCATTTCGCGCGTTACGATCTCACCGACATTCTCCAACAGATACTTGAGCAGGTCGAACTCCTTTGGGCTGAGCCCAAGGTGCCGTCCGGCGCGATGCGCGGTACGCGCGCGAACATTCAGATCGATATCGCGGTAGATCAGTACCGGCTGTCGCGCCTGGACACTGGTCCGTCGGTGCAGCGCGCGCAGGCGGGCGATCAACTCATCCGGCTCAAACGGCTTTGCGAGATAATCGTCGGCACCGCGGTCGAGCCCCTCGACCCGATGTTGGGCCCGCCCGAGTGCCGAAAGCATCAGCATCGGCTTTTCGATCCCGGCGGTGCGCAATCGTTCGACGGTGTCGATGCCGCTGATGCCCGGTAACATCCAGTCCATGATGATGACGTCGATCTCGATGCTGCCCGCCCGGTCCAGTCCCGCTTCCCCCGTGCTCACGCGTTCGATACCAATGTCCTCCCGCGCCAACGCCACTGCAATCGCTGCCGCGATCTGGTCGTCATCCTCGATTAGCAGCACGTGCAACGTTAGCTCCCAGCCGATCCGTTCGGCTTTTCAGGTGACTTCAATCGCATCTTGGCCGCGACGCCACCAGTGACAAACACTGTAATGAATGGGCCGTTGGTCGGCTGCGAATTCGGTGACCAACCTCGATGAGGCTGATCGTGATCGATCGTTACATTACAAATGCTGTAATGATTGTCGGAGCCGTTGCCATCAAAAAGAAGTGGCGCTACCCAACATTATGCGTTCCATCCAACCCGATTATCGTAAAGTCGTCTACCAGGCGATTATTATATCTAGGAAGCTTTCCGATTTTTGTGACTATGCGTCCCGAGCGTTCTTGCAACGACCCTCGATGATATGGCTCCTGATGACTTATTCGTAGCCATAGATACTAAACAGCATTCTACTGGGGACAGTTCCGTAATGAGTGTAATGATCGACGCATCTTGCGGCGGGCGTAATCGGCTGCGCTGTAAATTAGGGTCTTGTGCAGTCGCCGCACTGCTCCTCGCATCAGCGGCACCGGCAGCCGCCGCGGTCGATAACGTCGTTCGCGATGCCTTGGCGCAACACGCCGCAGGCAAGGCCGCAGCGGCTTATCAGGCACTTGCACCGCTGGCTGCTGCTCGTGCCGGCGATCCAGACTTCGATTATGCGCTCGGCATCGCCGCTGCCGATAGCGGCCATTTCGGCGAAGCGATTATCGCGCTGCAACGGGTCATTGCGGTACAGCCGGCAAACGCCCCGGCAAGAGCGGAGATTGCCCGTGTCTATGCACTCACCGGTGACGTCGACACGGCGCGCGCGCAGTTCAACACTGTGCTCCAGGATCCGTCGCTGCCCGACCCGGTTCGCCAGCGGTTCACGCAACTCGAGCGGGGCTATTCAAAGCAAATCGCTGGGGGCGGCTCCGATGTCACCGGGTTCATCGATTTCTCCGGTGGATACGATAGCAACATCAATACCGCGACCGATCTGACCAGTGTCACCATCCCGCTCTTCGCAATCTTTGGACCCGGTACACTCAACGGCACCGCGCGTGCGACGCATGACGGCTATCTCGAGGCGCAAGCAGGGGTTTCGGGGGTCACTGCCGTCGGCCGACAGGACCGACTGTTCGGCAGCGTTCTTGGTAGTTATCACGACAATGTTTCCAGCCGCAGCTTCGACCAGGCCGGCGCGACTGCAACCGCCGGCTATGCGCATAGCCTCGCCAACCGCGATACGCTGTCGCTGTCGGGGCAGGTGCAGCAATTCTGGCTGGCCCGCGTCAGCTACCGGCAGGCCTATGGTACCATCGGCCAGTACACACACCTGCTGGCGGGCGGCCGCGCATTGTCGGCGTCAGCTCAATATTTTCACTTCAATTACGACAACCAGCCGCTGCTCGATGCCAATCGTGTCGCCCTCGCGGTCAGCTACGCCGACCGGCGCTTCGTCGTATCGGCAAATGCCGGCCACGAAGCGACGGTACGCAAAGCGGGCGACGCGCAATCGAACAGCTTCGGCGAGGCGTCGATCGGAGCGGAGCTGCCGCTCGCGGCAAAGCTGTCGTTCGTCGGCGGAGCGGGGTTCGATATTCGCCGGTACGACGCGCCCGATCCGTTGTTTCTCGTCAACCGGCATGACGAGCGGATTGATGTCTCAGCCGGGCTGAAACTGCTCGTCGCGAACCGGCTGACGATCCGGCCACGCGTCACTTATTCGCGCAATTTCAGCAACATCGCAATCTACGACTACCAGCGCGTCACGGGCAGCCTCGGCGCCCGCTATGAATTCTAAGGGGGATATCATGGTTCATCAGTCAATCACCCGCGTCGCGACCGCGGCACTCCTCGGCGGCGTCTCGCTTATTGGACTCACAGTTCCGGCGCACGCCGCGCGCGTGTTATTTTCGACCAATGCCGCGCTGAACGGCAAGGACCTCGCGCCCGAGACCGAGGTCATCGTCGAAAACGGCATTACTCAAGTCCAGCTGGCAAATGGCGCCGTTGCCGCGTTTGTCGACGGCGCCCAGTTTTCGTCGCGGCCCAATGGCGCGCTCGACCTGCGCCGCGGAACCGTGACAGTGGTGTCGCCGACCGGTGCACCGGTATCGGTAATGATGCCCGATGGGGTCGTGGGCTCGATCGAGGGCGAAAATGCCTCGGCGAGCTTCACCGTCACCGCGAAGGGCGCGCGCGGTAGCGTGCTCGGCGGCAAGGTGGCGGTGATGGCCAATGGCGTGACGCACATCTATGCGACCGGCAGCTTCTGGTTGGCCGCCAAAGGCCATGCGCCCGAGCAGATCATCGCGAACGCCCCCGCCGCAGTGCCCGGCCTAGTTCGGCCGATGCTCGAGGGCGGGATCGCCGCCGCCGCCGAAAACGGCATTCCCGTGGCGCTGGGCGAGGCGCTCGCCGCCGTCGGCGCGGACGGGGACATCGTCACTGCCGCCCACCGGGTCGAGGCCTATGACCGCAACCCCAGCCTGACTGCGTTTCCGCGCGGCGACTATGCGCTGCTGACCGCCTATGCCGCGCAGGCCGCTGCGCCGTTCGGCGGGGTAGCTTTCAACGGCGCGGGGGCCGACATTGTCCGCACCTATTTTCAATTCCTTGCGAGCGGTCGTCTGCCTGGCGATTTCCGGGCTGCTTATGCGCAATCGCTGCTCGGCTATCTCGATCTGCTGCGGTCGGGCGCGCTGCCGTCGGGCTTCACCGGCGCGACACAGGCGCAGCTTTCCGCCTACATTGCCTTCATCGGGCGGACCGATGGCTTCGGCGCGCTGTCCGCGACCAACCGGAATCTACTCGACGCCTATCTCGCCTTCCTGTCGGGCGGCGGCGCGCCGGACGGTTTCGGCGTTCGCGCCAGCACGCTGGTCGGATCCTATCTCGACTATCTGCGTGCTGGGGGTGATCCGGCGAAGTTTGCGGCGGCAAGTGCCTCGGTCGTCGCGCAATATCTGGCGATCCTCCAGTCGGGCGGTATCAAGAGCCAGTTGTCGCTGGCCAACCGGGCATTGCTCGATGCCTACCTGGCCTCGCTGGCCAATACCGGGAACGGCCTCGCGTTTTCGAACAGCGCGGCGACCAGCCTCGCGGCATTCACCGCCTATTTGAACGGCGGCGGCTTTCCGAGCCAGTATTCGGGAGCCGATGCGGCAGCGATCCGCGGCTATCTCGAAACGCTGAACGCGACCGGCTTGTTCGATCGCGTGCTTGGCAGCCAAGCCATCCTCCTCCGCTCCTACCTCGTCTTCCTCCAGGGCGGGGGCAGCGCCGATGCGTTCGACAAGCTACCGATCAACGTTCTGACCGCGCAGGCCAACGCGCTCGGCGGGTATTACCTGTTCATCCAGAACGGCGGGACTCCGTCGAGCTATGCGACACTGAGCCAGGCGCAGATTACCGCTTATCTTAAAGCGCTGAAGGACGTCGGCCTATTCGACGCCTTGCTCGGCGCGAACGCGCGCTTCCTGTCGGACTATTATGCGTACCTGCTGCAGGGCGGCAACCCCGACCTGTATGCCGGACTGCCCAACGTCGACCTGAATGCTTATGCGGCGCAGGTCGCGACCTATGTCGCCTATCTCAAGTCCGGGAATCTGCCGTCGGGCTACACCACGCTGACCGCACAGCAATTGCGCGACTATCTCAACGCGCTGTCGGCGTCGGGCAAGCTGACAACGCTGCTCGGCGGCGATGCGACGTTCCTCGCGAGCTATCTCGCGTATCTGCAGGGCGGCGGCGTGCCCGACCAGTTCACCGGACTGCCGATCTATACCTACACCGCGTACAGTTCGCAGCTGACGGCGTTCGTCGCCTATCTGAACGGCGGCGGCCTGCCGTCGGGCTACACGACGCTGACCGCGGCACAGATCCGCAGCTACCTCGAGACGCTGCAGGCGAGTGGTCAGCTCGCGGCATTGCTCGGCGCGAACGCCAACTTCTTCACGACTTACCTCGCCTATCTGCAGGGTGGCGGCAGCGGCGATGCCTTCACCGGTCTGCCGATCGCGACCTACACCGCTTATGGTACGCAGCTCGCGGCGTTCGTCGCGTACCTCAACGGCGGCGGACTGCCGTCGGGCTACACGGCGCTGACCGCGGCACAGATCCGGAGCTTTCTCGAGACGCTACAGGCCAACGGCCAGCTGGCGGCGCTGCTCGGAGAGAATGCGAGCTTCTTCACGAGTTACCTCGTGTACCTGCAGGGCGGCGGCAGCGCGGACGGCTTTACCGGCCTGCCGATCATCACCTATCGCAGCTATGCGACGGCGCTCAACGCCTTCTATGTCTATCTCGCCGGCGGCGGTCGGCCATCGGGGTATACGGTGCTGACCGCGATACAGATCAAGGCGTATCTCGATGCGCTGAGCGCCGCGGGTCAGTCGAGCGTGTTGCTCGGCGACAATGCCAGCTTCTTTGCCGGCTACCTGACGTATCTGGCGGGCGGCGGCACCGGCGATCAGTACGCCGGGTTGCCGGGGGTGGCGCCGCCGGCAACAATCTTGTCGGATGCTAATGTCTACAAGCCGGTCGCGGCTTCGCCAAAGTATAACATCGCATTTCCGAGCTCCACTGGCCTTTCGGCCGGCACGGTCGAGTTCACCAATGGCCTGCCGACCAATATCACGTCGGCCTACGCCGGTAACGTCGCTCGCGGGACCGCGAAGACTGTCGAAGCAGGCGGTGATCAATTCATGTCGATCGGGCGCTGGAGCGACGGCATCGTCATCCTGTCCGGCTCGCCTTTCGCGCTGACCGCCACGCAGGGGCTCCCCTACCTCGTCGCTTCACCAGATGTCACGATTCCGACATCGGTAACGATCGACTATTCGATTTTTGCCAAAACCTCGCCGACGCGCGGCTCTGCAACGTTGGCCCCTGGCGTCTTTGATGGCAAGCTGCGGGTGGCGTTTAGCGCCGCATCATCACCATTGTCGCGGCTGCAGGTACTCGGCACCGTTGTCATGCCCGATGCCGCTGGCGCAACGGTGTCATACGGCTTCGGCACGCAGTCGGCATTCGACAATGTCGCAACCAGCGGCGTGCTGTTCAACGTCACGCAGCTGCTCGACTTCTACGAGCCGCTCAGCCTGACCGCCGGTTCGGCGACCAATTCGGCCTGTCCCGCCGGCGCGACCTGTTCAATGCATTTTGCCGGCGCGATCGCGGGCCCGAATGCCGCGCGGATCGGCCTTGCCTACAACAGCCGGGCGATCGTCGGCCTGACCCCGGCTGGCGAGACTTTCGAAGGCGCGGTCATCTTCGGTGCCAACGGCACGTTCACGCCGGGGAAAGCGGCGTTGACAACGACGGCAGTCGCCACTGGCTATACGCTCGGCAACACCGGAAACAACCAGCGTGCCATAACCGTCAACGCCGCCAACGGGATCGAGAGCTTCACCGCTTCGAGCGGCGCCGTCGTCGCGCGCGGCACCGCCGAAATCGCCCAATCGGGCGCAACCGTCGGCACCACCGCCGAAGACCGCATCTACTGGACGCGCTGGGCGGGCGGAAAATCGGCCAGTACCGACACGACGCAGGCGATCGATGTGCCTGTCGCCGGCGGCATCCATCTCCTTCACCTGCCGCCCGCAACCGCCATCCCGGTGTCGGGAACCGCGCAGTATACACTGATCGGCGGCACCAACCCGACGATCGCCGATGGCTCGGTGGCGCCTGGAACATTTACCGGCGCGCTGGGCGTCGATTTCAAATCGGCAAAAGTCGGCATCGACTTCAACGTTGCGATCGGCGGGTTCAACTACGCGATCGCCACGGCGGGTAAGGCGACCGCACCTACCAACGGCGGGCTGGACTTCGTGACTTTCACCAACGGCAATGGTGCCGTCAACAGCTATGGCTTCCTTGATCAGATCGCGGTGGCACCCGGCGGCCCGGCGTGCGCGGGCGCAGCAACCTGCACCGCCTATCTGACCGGCCTTGCATCCGGCACGGGGGCAAGTGGCTTCGGCGTAAGCTACGGCATTCAAGTACCGCGCAACGGCGGCGCGACCAAGGTGTCGGGCGTAGCGGCGTTTGCCGGAACCTACACGTCCGCAGCGGAGCCGCCGACATTGGTCGGTGCACCGACCGGCGCTGCCCTGCGCTACAGCCGAACAGGCAATTTTACCCGCGCCGTAGATGTCGTCGCCGACCCAGACGGGAAATTGACAAGCTTGATTGGCTCATACCTGCGCGGCACGGCAACCGACCATGAAAATGGCGGTCTTGCGAGCATCATCGGTTGGACGCGCTGGTCCGGCGGAAGCCCACAGGGTCCTGGCGAAGGAACGGCGGCAATTCCGATTAACGGCGGTATTGGCCGGATTTGGGGTGTGCCTGCGACAGCCGTGCCAACGGCCGGCATTGCCACCTACGATCTCGCCGGCTCGACGGCGGTGACAGCGGCGAATGGCTCGCTCGCACCGGGCAAAATCCAGACAGCGAGTCTCGCCGTGGATTTCGGCAAAAGCAAGGTCGGCTTCGAATCGACATTCTCGGTCGGCGGCGTGGATTATGCGATCGCGTCGCGCGGTGGCGTGGCCACTCCGTTCATGTTTCTCGGTGTCAACAACGAATTCTATGGCGTCCAGCAAGCGGCGACCTACGTCAATGTCACCGGAAATGGCTGCAGCCCCAGTACTTGCCCTGCGTTCGCCGCTGGGTTTCTGGCAGGCCCCGGGGCCAGCCACGCCGGTATATCGTTCAATTTCTATAATCCCGACGCCGCCGGCTTTGCGGGCGCCGCCATCGCCTTTGCCAAGCACCCATGACGCAGGCCGCCAGCATTAATATTTTATTTGGGGATATCAGGATGCGACACGTCACTCGACCATCGGCCTGCGTTGCGCTGGCAACAGCGCTCGCCTGCGTCTCGGCGAGCGGTTCGGCGGCACGCACCACCGTCGAAGCTCCGCCGACCACGGTCGAAAACCCAGCAACGCTGCACGGGCTCGGCCGCGTCGCCATCGGCGCGTTCACCGTCGACATCCTCGACCGCGTCGAGGCGTCGGCCGACATCGGCGGGATCGAGCTGGTCACCGGCGCGCCGACCGACATCATCGTCAACCTGGTCGGCACCGATCCGGCGCGCTATGCCGCGCTGGTCGAGGCGATGTACACGCAGTTCGCCGCCGACCTGACGGCGCAGGGCTATACCGTGGTGTCGAACGCCGACCTCCTCGCCAATCCCGATTTCGCCAAGTTCAAGCACACCGAAGCCGGGGCGACACGGCTTGAGAAGACGGCGGCCGGGCATAACCATTACATCAGCGCCCAAGGCCTCCCGATGTACGTCGTCGACGAGGCGTTCTTCGTGCCCAAAGGGCCGCAGTTCGGCCTGCCGTTTGCCAAGAAGCCGGTGCGCGATCCTTATGTTGGCGGCGGCATGAGCTTCGGCGCGACTTCAACGATGTTCGATTTTGCAAAGCAGCGCTATGTCGCCAAAGCGCTCGGCGCGGCGATTCTCGATGTCCGCATTACGCTGCTCGGCGGACAGGCGCATATCAACCGCGATTTCTGGATGACCAAGGGATCGGGCAAGACCGACGGTGCCATGACCTTCGTGCCGGCGTATAACCGCGTCGTCGTGGTTCCTGCCGACGGGGCCTATGCCCGCGTTGCGCTTGGCCAGCCCATCGTCACGAATAAGCTCGGCGACCTTGTCGGCACGACCAGCGCGGCGAACAAGGCCGCGCAGACCGCCGGCAACGTCGCGATCGCCGCGTCGCGCTTCCTCGGTGCGTTTGCCGGCGGCGGCGGCGGCATGATCGGCGCGATGCACTATGGCAACCGGTCGTCGTACGAGCTGCGAACGGACCAGCCGACGTTCGAGACCGAACTGACCAAGGGCTTCGCGCAGGTTAGCACGACCCTGGTCACCGAAATGGCGCGGGGCCGGTAAGACCGTCGGTCAACGACCGATCAGGACGAACGGTGCCCAGATTGCCGGGTGCGCCGCGTTGGGCACCCGGCGATCAGCCATCAGCGTGAGCATCGCCTGCTGCAGCGCGACGGCACGCGGCGCGCCGCCGCTGGCGTTGTGCACGGTCGCGACGGTCAACCGCTCGGCCGCGTCGTCGCGCACCGGCCAGTGCGACACGAGCAACGACCGGGCGCCGGCCTGAATGAAGGCGGCCGCCAGTCCGCCATATGTCGGACTACCCGCTCCCAGACCACCGGCGCTGTTGCACGCCGACAGAATGACCCAGTCGGCATCGAGATGGAGCGAGGAGATCTCGGTCGCCGTCAGCATGCCGTCGTCGTTCGGCGTCGACGCGCGCGGCGGCGTCAGCACTAGGGCCGGCTCGGTCAGGCCGGGGAAGTCACCGCCGACGAGGCCGTGCGTGGCGATCGCGATGATGCCGAACCCCTGCAGCGGCATCGCCTTGATCCGCGTCTCGCTGGCATCGGCACCGGTCAGCACCACGCTATCGCGGTCGCCCAGCACGGCGCGCATGTCGCGCAGTTCCGCAGCTGCACCCGGCAACGCCGGCAGGTCGCGAAGTGCGGCCACATCGACCTCACCGCTGCGGAACGGCAACCCGCGCGCCGATGCCTGTTGGGCGGTGCCCAGCGCCGGCGCGCCGATACCGAGAAAATGCGTGTTTGACGCCGCCGCGATTTCGATCGCCCTCGCAGCAGCAAGGGCGAGCGTCGGTACGACGGTGATGTTGTGGGTCCGGACCAGCCACGCGGTCGGTTGCCGCGCAGTGCCCCGCGGCGCGGTTTCGATCAGCAAGGCCGGCGGGATCGCAGCCAGCGGCCCGGACGCATAATAGAGTAGCGACGAATGGTGCTTGAAACTCGCCGCTGCCGCCGCCGGAACCATCGCCCGGTACAGCGCCGCCGCTGCCGCAGCGTCGAACGGCGCCACCCCCCCGGTCGCGCTCGGCACCGCGGCGACCGCGGCGCGGACGCGCGCGGCGAGCGCGTTGATCGCCGGGCGTCCGAGCGGCGTCTTTTGCCAGACCAGTCCGTCCCGCGTCACGACGATTGCCAACGTGCCGTCATCTACCGGGAGCGGTGCGAGCAGTATCTGCCCCGCCGCAAGCGTGGCCTGGACGTCGGCAAGCGGCAGCGGCGTGGGTCGCCCCAATGCCCGATATTCGGGAAAGATCCGGTCGAGATCGCGCGACAGCCCAGCAATCGCGGTATCGTTCGCCGCGATTGCCATTTGCAGCCGGGCGGCTTCTACGCTCTGCTTTTCGGACGTAGCAAAACTGCGCTGCTTGTCGAGCGTCTGGCGATCGCGGATATGGTCCTGCAGTGCGCGGGTCAATTCGGCCGCCGCCGGTTGGCCCGACGCCGCCCGCGCGGCGAGATCCGTGCTGACCAGCACGATGTCCGACAGATTAGCCAGCTGGACCGCGCGGAATGCGGCGTCGTCGTGCTGCGCGGCGAAGGCGAGATCGGCGATCGTCGCGAACGCCGCCGACAACACCGGGCCGTACCGCACGAGATCGCCACGCGCCGTCGATGTGTCGAGCAGCTTCAGCTCGAGCTGCTGCGCCAACGGTTCGACCAGCGCATAACCGGCGGCGGCACTATCGGCGCGCGCTGTAATGCGAGCGAATGTGATTTCGGCGCCGATACGCCGAATACTGTCGGGCACCAGTTTCGCGCGAACGATCGCGATCGGCGCAATGGCTTGCGACAGCGCGTCACGCGCCAGTCCCATTCTACTGAGTGTTCCCGCTTGTTCTATCCGTGCAAGCGCGAGCGCAGGATGATCGGCCGGCACGACCGGTTCGAGCGCCGCGATCGCCTCCCGCCGCCGCGCCAGCGCGAGCTTGAGGTCGCCGCGCGCTTCGGCGGCATCGGCGGCGAAGCGCAGTGGAAACGCCGGGGTCGCCGGATCGCTCATGTCGTGCGCCTTCAAGTGCCAGGCGCGCGCCTGCAGCCACAGCGCCTCGGCATCGGCAATACGGCCCTCGCCATAGATCGTCGTCGCATAGTTCGAGAGCTGTGTTGCGCGTGAAAACCAGTTGGTCGGCTCATATCGCGCTTGCCGGTCGAGCACGCGGCGCAGGATGGCATCGGCCTCACTGCGGCGGCCAGCGTTGCGGAGCGACGCCGCTAGGTTGCCGAGCGCCAGCGTCGTCGCGGTGCTGTTGTCGGGCAGGTTGATCAACGCCCAGTCGGCGGCGCGCTCATTGGCGCTCAGCGCCTCCTCGGCGCGACCGACGGCGTCGAGCGTCGCGGCGTGCGATGACATGACATCGACCACTAGCGAGTCGGCCTGCGTCAGGCATTTGACCATCCGATCGGTCGCACGTCCATACGCCTGCTCCGCCTCGACCAGACGGCCGCGGGCGTTGGCGAGCGAGCCGGCCGCAAAATAGGCAAATCCAGCCTCGGCGCTGTCGTCACCGAAATGCTGCTGCGCCAGCGCCAGAGATGTTGTGGCATGCCGTTCGGCGTCGTCCCATTTGCCGTCGACGGTTTCGGTCATCGCGACGATCGCCAGGACTTCGGCATTGAATGGGGCGCCCTGCAGCCCCGCTGCCGCTACCACCTGCTCGGCTTCGGTCGCCGTCGCGCCGGCCTTCTCCGCTTCGGCTGTGCTGCCCTGTGTCCATGCCAGCCATGCAAGGCTGCGTGCGAGGATCTCGCGCGGAGCCGCGGGATCGCCGCGCGCCGCATCGGCCAGCGATCGCCAGAGGACGGCGCTCGCGTCAGGCTCGGCGTCCTTGTCGAGCGCGAGCAGAGAATTGAAGCGGCCATTAAAAGGTGACGCCGCCGCTGACACCGGCGGCACGGGACGTGCTGGACAAGCCAGCGCCGGGTCGACGGCGGATGCAAAAGCCAGCACCGCAAGAATCACGTGGTTCCGAAACCGTCGCATGCACATGTACCACCACCTGGCGTACGGATACGCCCAAGGTAATTAGGACGATGTTCGGGGACCAAAGTCTAGATGAATTGGCTAGTGCGGCATGCGGCAGCGTCGACCTTCGAAGCGGCTGGCGACCGGAGTGCCAGTCTCGGCCTGCCGCAGCGCGTACGAAATTAGCTCCTAGGTGTACCTGCTCTTCTTCACGGCCTGCCCTTCCCCCGCTGGTGGTCACACAGCCGGAGAACTCTCACTCAAACCGGAGGAAGAAAACGGGGGGGGACGTCACCATTCACCCGTAACTTGCAGCTTTTCCGGATCGGTTAATTTACCGTGCGCGTTGAGGTCGATCGCGACCAACAACTCGATCGTCGCGTCGGTCACACCGGAACGCCGATGTCGAAAAAGGCAAGGTGGTGAAGGACTGAGCAGTTTATCAATAAAAGAACCAGACCGTCGGTGGTATTTTTCTGTAAAGCGCGTTGTCGGCGAGGCTGATTTGATACGGGAGTTTCTGGTCCTCCGACGCATTATGGCATACTTTGATCTACGTTACATTTCGCGAGAAACCTATCAACAATCCATGAAAGGACAACCGCAATGAGCCTAAAGCCGATTTCATCGATCCAAGGTTTGCTTTAGTGCATGGTAGCAACCGCGGGTTTACTCGGAGTAGCCGTACCTGCTAATGCTAACCTTATCAGCTTTGACAATCTTTCCTCTGGCACTGCAGTCACAAACCAATATTCAGCGCAGGGCATTGTCTTTTCGTCGGCGGGCGGAAAACGAATCCTGGTAACGGCGCAGCCGCAATATCAGAGCACGACGCCAAACTTTATCTGCACCGGCACTACGGGTATTGATTGCACCGGGACGGTAGTCTTCAGCTTTACCACACCAGTCAACAATCTAAAATTTGACGCGCTCGGAAATCAAAATGCAATCGGCACGTCTTTTGCCCAAGCGGACATTTACCAAAACGGTTTCCTAACGGTGTCAAATTTGAAGCTCCTGGTCAGTCAGGGAAATCTTTTGCCCGACCATCAGAACCTTTCGGCCTACACAAACATTACGGAATTAATGATTCATAACAACACGGATCCGGCCGGAACTGGGTATGACACAATTTCTTTTACGCCGTCGGTCACGGCCTCGGTGCCGGAGCCTGCGACCTGGGCCATGATGCTGACTGGTTTCGGCGGGTTGGGGGCAATGTTGCGCTCCGGGCGGCGGTCGGCCGACGCTGCATCATGATGACGTGACCCCCGTTTTTTCCATCTGGAGCTAGAGTCCGACCCATTGGAGGGACGGACAGATGAGGCGGAAGCAATTTTCGGAACAGCAGATCATCGGCATCCTGAAGGAGGCCGAGGCGGGTGCCTTGGTGACGGAGCTATGCCGCAAGCACGCGATGTCGAGCGCGACCTACTATGCGTGGAAGGCTAACTTTGGCGGTCTGGAGGTATCCGACGCGAAGCGGCTGCGGGCGCTTGAGGAGGAGCACGGCAAGCTGAAGCGGCTGCTGGCGGACACGATGCTCGACAACGCGGGTCTGAAGGATCTGCTGTCAAAAAAATGGTAGCGCCCGCCGCGAAGCGGGAGGCGGTCGCGCATCTCCAGACGACGCTGGGGATGAGCGAGCGGCGGGCGTGTGCTGTCGTCGGGGCGGATCGTACGAGCATGCGATATCGTTCGTGCCGGGACAATGATGGCGACCTGCGGTCGCGGCTGTGCGAGTTGGCGCAGCAGCGCCGACGGTTCGGCTACCGGCGGCTGCACATTCTGCTCCGGCGCGACGGCATCGCCATCAACCGCAAGAAGACGCAACGGCTGTACCGCGAGGAAGGCCTGACGGTGCCTCGTCGGAAGGGACGACGACGCGCCGTGGGCGCGCGGGCACCGGCCCCCGTGCTGGCGCTACCCAACCACCGCTGGAGCCTTGACTTTGTCCACGACCAGCTCGCCACCGGGCGGCGATTCCGCGTGCTGAACATTGTTGATGATGTGACGCGCGAGTGTCTGGCGGCGGTGGTCGATACCTCGATCTCGGGCAGGCGGGTAGTGCGAGAGCTGGGCGATCTGATCGCCAGGCGCGGCGCACCCAGGATGCGCGAGAGCTGGGCGATCTGATCGCCAGGCGCGGCGCACCCAGGATGATCGTCAGCGACAACGGGACCGAACTGACGTCGAACGCGGTGCTGGCCTGGTGTGGCGATGTCGGCATCGAGTGGCACTACATTGCGCCCGGCAAGCAGAGGTGGCTCGGCTAATCTGCACAGTCGGCTAAGTGGAGTTTCTGCCTGATGGCGGCCAGGATGGCTGCCGAACAGGAGATCAGATGACGAAGCGAAGGCGTCAAGGTCGGTCGGCTGCATGTGTCGACGCTGATGAAGAAGATGGCGATCGAGGCGATCTACCGGCGGCCAAACACGA
>JANOOK010000215.1:0-2906 GCA_031421275.1 Sphingomonadaceae bacterium | reverse complement strand
CCAACCCCCCCCGCACACCCCGAGCCATGGCGTGGCCCCCAAATTTTGGGGCCCGGCCCCTCTACTCCGCTGGGTATGCGCGGGGGTGGTATCCCGGTCCGTTCGCCGCGTTGCCAATCGCATGAGGCTCGGTATCCTCGGCGGCGGGGCATGGGGGACGGCGCTCGCCACGGTCGCGGCTGCCGGCGGCACCCCGACCATGCTGTGGGCCCGCGAGGCCGAGGTCGTCGCGAGCATCAACACAGGCCACGAGAACCGCAGCTTCCTGTCCGGCATCGCGCTGTCGCCGCTGATCCGCGCCACCGCCGACCCGGTCGAGGCGGCCAGCCACGATGCCGTGCTCGTCGTCGTCCCGGCGCAGCATGTCCGCACGTTGCTGGCGCCGCTCGCCGGCCTGCCGCCCCGCCCGCTGCTATTGTGCGCCAAGGGCATCGAGGCGGGCAGCATGCTGCTGCTTTCCGAAGTCGCCGGCGCGGTGCTGCCCGGCTGGCCGTGCGCGGTGCTGTCGGGGCCGACCTTCGCCGCCGAGGTCGCGGCCGGGCTGCCGACCGCGGTGACGCTCGCCTGCGCCGACGCGGCGCTCGGTGCCCGGCTGGTCGAACGTCTCGCGCGGCCGAACTTCCGCCCCTATTTCAGCGCCGACGTGGTCGGTGCCGAGATCGGCGGCGCGGTCAAGAACGTGCTGGCGGTCGCCTGCGGTGTCGTCATCGGGGCCGGGCTCGGCGAGAACGCCCGCGCCGCGGTGATCAGCCGGGGCTTTGCCGAGATGCAGCGCTTCGGCGCGGCGAAGGGCGCGAGCGCAGCGACGCTCGCCGGCCTGTCGGGGCTCGGCGACCTCGTGCTGACCTGCGGCTCGCGCCAGTCGCGCAATTTCAGCCTCGGCATCGCGCTGGGGCAGGGCCGCCCCGCTGCCGTCGTCCTGACCGAGCGCCACACCGTCGCCGAGGGCGCGACCACCGCCCCCGTCCTCGCCGCCGCCGCCCGCGGGCTCGGCGTCGACATGCCGATCGCCACCGCCGTCGCCGCGCTGATCGCGGGCGAAGTGGCGGTGGCGGGCGTGATCGAGGCGCTGCTCAGCCGGCCGTTGCGCGCCGAGGGATGAGGGCGCGGGGGCTTGGTATCGGCGTAGCTGAGCGACCCAGAGGTCAGGCCGCCAGCATCGTCCGGCGCCGACGTGCCGCGACGCCGGTGACCGCAAAGCCGGCGATCAGCAGCGCCCAGCTGGCGGGCTCCGGAACGCCACCGACCGCCGAAAGCTCGACATCGATCGAATCCAGCCGATCATGGCCCGGATCCTGTCTGCCAAGGAAGGTCAGACACGTCGTTGCGCCGACCGCTTGGAGACCGTTGACGCTGTGAGTTCCGAGCCCACCGCTGCCGACCATCGTTCATCATGGCACCCCCGGGAGCGTATCGCCGACGCGCCGGCGCTTGCCAACG
This sequence comes from Sphingomonadaceae bacterium, assembly GCA_031421275.1. Taxonomy (GTDB): domain Bacteria; phylum Pseudomonadota; class Alphaproteobacteria; order Sphingomonadales; family Sphingomonadaceae; genus Polymorphobacter_B. The sequence continues at coordinate 1,466 of JANOOK010000215.1, read as the reverse complement.
CCCCCGGTAGGTTGACGCCGGGCCGCGTCGGGCTATCGCTAGATCATGCTTGGTCGAATAACCGAAATCACCCGCTTCCCGGTCAAGTCCATGGCGGGCGAGCGCCGTACGGCGACCGAGATCGACTGGCAGGGGATTGAGGGCGACCGGCAATATGCGTTCGTGCGGCGGGGTAACGCGACGCGGTTCCCGTGGCTGACCGGGCGCGACTGGTCCGAGCTGGTGCGCTACCGGCCGCGCTACGACGATCCGGAACAGCCGCGCACGTCGGCGGTCACCGTCGTCACGCCGGACGGGACGCCGTGGCCGCTACGCGATCCCGCCTTGCACCGCGACCTCGAAACGCGGAGCGGGCTCGGGCTGGACCTGCTGCAGCTCGGCATCGGGGCCTATGATCTGATGCCGGTGTCGCTGGTCACCACCGCCAGCCTCGCGCGCGTCGACCGCCATCATGGCAGCAGGCTCGACCGCCGGCGCTTTCGCACCAACATCGTCATCGAAAGCGATGCTTACGAGGAGGACTGGCAGGGTCGCCGCCTCCGGCTCGGGACCGGCGACGACGCCGCCGAACTGTCGATCGCCTGTCCGGCACCGCGCTGCGCGATGATTACGATCGATCCCGACACCGCCGCGCGCGATCCGCAGGTACTGCGGACCGTGGCGCGCGACTGCGGCAACGCCTTCACGATATACGCCTCGGTGGCCCGCCCCGGCTGGGTGCGCGAGGGGGATATGGTCGAGCTCGGGTAGCGCGCTAGCGGGGGATGAGCTTATCTCAAAACCACGTCATTCCCGCGTTCGCGGGAATGACTGATGTGAGTTCAGTTGGCCTCATCGCTCTCTAGAGTCGATGCTATCCAAGCTGAATCGTCGGCCCGGAATCGCGGGGATGATGAACTCCGGCTCAACCTGACCGAAACAGGGTCGAGAGATGCGTCACGTCCCGGGGGATCTGCTTGACTAAACGAGCCTAAACGGTTAAAAAATTCCGATGTGCATCTCCGCCACGTCAGGATCGTCAATCACCGCCAAAAACACGTTGCAGTCGTGCCAGCCCCGCACACGCCGACCAAACCGGCCGGCGTGTGTTTGCAACCGTTCTCGCTCTCACCTTAGCCTCACCTTAGGGTTAAAGCTTTGCGACCGCGCCCGATCCGGTGTGTCGAAAATGTCGCCAAACCGCCCGAACAGTCGTGATCGCAGGTCACCGCAAATGGTTGAGAATATTCGAGATATCGCCTCGGTGTGAGGGACCTTTGAGCGACCTTTGAGCGACCTTTGGCGATTCCCGACCGGCGATCACCGGCCATCGTCGACGGACAGCGCTACTGCGGCCTGACGTTCTCGCCCCGCTGGTGCTGCGGCTCGGCGCGTGGCGGCGGGGCGGCGCGCGGGGGCGGCGGCGCTGCCTGCATGACCGGTGCCGCGGGCCGCGCGAATGCCGCCCCCGGAGGCGCAGCCGCGGC
>JANOOK010000214.1:0-2310 GCA_031421275.1 Sphingomonadaceae bacterium | reverse complement strand
CCTCATTGATTATTCGTCGCGCGTGCGCCGCTGAACGATTGCTCAGGACGTTGTACTGACTGTCCAAGTGGCACTGTCGATCTCTGCATGGCTGGCTAGATGAATGGTGATCGCATCGAGGTCGTCCGACCGTGCTGTCGTCGGCACCAGCACCGCGGCGAGTTCTACCAGCTCCTCGCCCTCGGAAAGTAGCTCGATTTCACGAACCGGATAGTGATGCCGCTCGAGCTCCTCGTACAGCAAGTCACGGGCGATCGAGACATCGCCGGGCGCACAGACGACATGGACGCGGTATGAGGCCTCGGTCTCGCCGGCATCGATCGGCCGGCGATTGATGGCGTTGACCAGCGGCCGCAGCAGCGTGTTGCCGCCGAGTACGAAGGCGGTGACGACGGCCGATTCCGCCAGCAGCCCGCACCCGGCGAATGCCCCGACTGCGGCCGAGCTCCATAGCGTCGCAGCGGTATTGAGGCCGCGTACCTGCGCGCCCTCCTTCATGATGACACCGGCACCGAGAAAACCGATGCCCGAGACGACATAAGCGATGATGCGCGCCTGGCCCTCGGCACCAAGCAAGCGTCCGCCAAGATGCGCAAATGCGGCCGATCCAACCGCCACCAGCACCATCGTTCTCAAGCCCGCATTGCGCTGCCGGATCTGTCGTTCAAGCCCGATCAGGCTGCCGAGCACGAAGGCGGTGCCGAGCGAGACAATCGTGCCGAGCAAAGCCGGTCCATCGAAGGCGGTTGCGATCGGTGTCATAAAGCAGGCCGCGCCAAGATTGAGTTGGTCAACGCCCGCGCGCGCGAAGAGCGACGATCGCGCGTCGCGTCATGCCGGTCAGTCGTACGTTTGCCGTCGGCGGTCTTGGGATCGGCTTTCGCCGACGTCTGCGGGGCACCGCGACAATCAGCACTCCCGAGATTGCGATCAGCAGGCTTGCCGTTATCCAGGTCGGCATCGGTCTCGCCTCCGAGCTATTGCGAGAAGCACAGGGGTGAAGCGCTCGGTCACCGGATCTGCTTACGTGATGTAGGCATGGACGATGTCGATTAGCTCCAGTGCCGCCTGCGACTTCGGGTCGTCGACTGGCTTGGCCGGATCCATGATGTGCTCGCGGATATGGTCCTCGATAACTTCGGCGATGAAGCCGTCGAGGGCACCGCGGCACGACGTAGCCTGTTGCAGCACCTTACTGCATTCCTGATCAACGTTGACGGCGCGCTCGATCGCCTCGATCTGCCCGCGCAACCGTTTAAGCCGGTTGAGCAGCTTGGTCTTCTCCTTGGCAATATGGCTCACGATTTTCCTCTTGACCGTATAGTCCCCTACCCTATAGGGCGGATCACGTTGCAACGCGAGTCTCATCAAGAAGCATGCGTTGAATGAACGTTGGCATTGGGCTGGCGGTACAACGTCAACAGCAGGAAACACATGAACCCGCGATCTAGTCCGACCAGCGAAGGCGATAGTCGACGCATAACGTCGGCTTCGATCCATCCGCTCGGCCGGTCCATTGCCCGGGATGCTCTGACTGCCACCGGCGGCGCAGCTACGCGCTAACGCCGCCTGACAGCCGCGGCCTCCTGGGTTGAGCACCACGCTTGACCATCAGGAGGCTCCGATGGCTGTCATCTTCGATACTCCCTTTGTCCGTCCCGATGTCGGGGTTCATCAGGTCCACTATTCGGCGGTTGCGGCGCGCGGCTACGCGCCGGTCGCAGCACGCCGAAATGTAGTTGCGCCCGCTCTGCCGCAGCGTCGGCGGGCCGCTACGCTCGAGGCCCGCTGGGCACCCGACGACAACGGGCAGCTGACGTGCCTTTGGCAAACTGTCCCGGCTGCCTGGCCCGGCTGAGCTCGCGATTTCCACGAGCCTGCCTGAACCATTCCATCTCCAATCTTAGTGCCGAGCTGCCGTTGGCCAGCTTGGCCGATTCTACGAGGATGCCCCATGGCGACTAGAACTGCCGAGACGGACGATGGCGAGACGGAATTCCCGATCGCTTTCCCACGCCCGGCGGCGCCGCCGCGCACCGCGCATTTCGACACTGCGCATCATGGTGACATCCGCGGTGCCCTCGGCACGATCGCCGAGGACGACTTCAGCAAGCGCGTGACGTGGCGGCAGCGGCTGCTGACCCTGCTCGCGATAGTCGGGCCGGGGCTGATCGTCATGGTCGGGGACAACGATGCGGGGGCGTTCGGCACCTATACGCAGGCCGGCCAGAACTACGGCACCAGCCTGCTATGGACGCTGCTGCTCCTCGTGCCGGTGCTCTACGTCAACCAGGAGATGGTGCTGCGCCT
>JANOOK010000213.1:0-5483 GCA_031421275.1 Sphingomonadaceae bacterium | reverse complement strand
TGAGATCCGCGCGATATTGGCGGCGGAGCGGTTGCGGCGGAAACGGCAGCTGGGGCTGGCGAACTTCGTGCGCGATATGCTGGCGTGACTCTCTAGCCCTCTCCCGTGTTTACGGGAGACGGTTGGGTGAGGGACTTACTTGTTTTCTTCGCGTTCGGAGGCAATAGAGAAGCAGTAAGCAATACCCTCACCCAACCCTTTCCCGCAAGTGCGGGAGAGGGCTAGCAAGGACCCGCCCCCATGCGCGACTATACCAAATTCTACATCGACGGCGCATGGGTCGACCCAGTCGCCCCCAAGCTGCTCGATGTCATCAACCCCGCGACCGAAGCTGTCGCCGGGCGGATCAGCCTGGGCGCGGCCGCCGATGTCGACATGGCAGTCGCCGCCGCCAAGCGCGCGTTCGCGAGCTTTTCGCAGACCAGCCGCGCCGACCGGCTCGAGCTGCTGCAGAATATCGTCGCCGAATATCAGAAGCGCTATGCCGACATGGCGGCGGCGATCACCGAGGAGATGGGCGCGCCGGGCTGGCTCGCCATGCAGGCGCAGGCGGCGATCGGCGTCGGTCACCTGATGACCGGCATCGAGGTGCTCAAGAACTATAGCTTCGAGGAACTGCGCGGCACGACATTGCTGGCGAAGGAGCCGATCGGCGTGTGCGCCTTCATCACGCCGTGGAACTGGCCGATCAACCAGATCGCCTGCAAGGTCGTGCCGGCGCTCGCGGTCGGCTGCACCATGGTCTTGAAGCCGAGCGAGATCGCGCCGTTCTCGGGCCAGCTGTGGGCCGAGGTGATGCACGCGGCGGGCGTGCCGGCGGGCGTGTTCAACCTGGTCAACGGTGACGGACCGGGCGTCGGCGCGGTGCTGGCAGCGCATCCGGATGTGGACATGGTCAGCTTCACCGGCTCGACCCGCGCCGGTGTCGCGGTGGCGCAGGCGGCCGCGCCGACGGTCAAGCGCGTCGCGCAGGAGCTCGGCGGCAAGTCGCCCAACATCCTGCTCGACGACGCCGATCTCGAAACGTCGGTGACCCGCGGCGTTACCCAGATGATGTCCAACTCGGGCCAGAGCTGCAACGCGCCGTCGCGGATGCTCGTGCCCGCCGCCAAGATGGCCGCGGCCAAGGTCATCGCCAAGGCGGCGGCCGAGGGCGTCACCGTCGGTGCGCCCGACGGCAACGCCAAGATCGGCCCGGTCGTCAGCGAGACGCAGTGGAGCAAGATCCAGTCGCTAATCCAGCGCGGCATCGACGAAGGTGCGACGCTCGTTGCCGGCGGCACCGGCAAGCCCGAGGGGCTCGAGACCGGCTATTACGTCAAGCCGACGGTGTTCGCCGACGTGACCAACGACATGACGATCGCGCGCGAGGAGATCTTCGGCCCGGTGCTGACGATGCTGGCGTACGACGGCGAGGAACAGGCCATCGAGATCGCCAACGACACTGTTTACGGGCTGGCCGCCTATGTCGAAGGCGAACTCGAACACGCGCACGCGGTTGCCCGCAGACTGCGCGCCGGACAGGTGTTCATCAACGGCAAGGGCGGCGACCTGATGGCCCCGTTCGGCGGCTACAAGCAGTCGGGCAACGGCCGCGAATGGGGCGATGCGGCCTTCGCCGAGTTCCTCGAAGTGAAGGCGGTGATCGGCTGGGAGACGAAGGTCGCAGCGGAGTAGTTCGCCCCCGGAGCGGTTACGGAACTACCTGTCATCCCCGCGAAAGCGGGGATCCATCTCCGGCAGCATCCGGAGATGGGTCCTCGCTTTCGCGGGGATGACGATTCTACCAAGTAACATCCGGCTCGAAAGGGATCACCAGCATGTGTGGCATCATCGGCATTCTCGGCCACGCCGACGTCGCCGACCGGTTGATCGAGGGGCTCCGGCGGCTCGAGTACCGTGGCTATGATTCCGCCGGCATCTGCACGCTCGACGGCGACCGCCTCGATCGCCGTCGTGCCCCGGGCAAGCTCGACAATCTCGCCAAGGTGTTGGCGACCGAGCCGTTGCCCGGCAAGCTCGGCATCGCGCACACGCGCTGGGCGACGCACGGCGCACCGACGGTCAGCAACGCGCACCCGCACGCGACGGACGAGGTCGCGCTGGTCCACAACGGCATCATCGAGAACTTCCGCCCGTTGCGCGCCGAGCTTATCGCCGCGGGCCGCCACCTCGAGTCCGAAACCGACTCCGAGGTCGTCGCGCACCTGATCAGCCGCGAGGTCGAGGCCGGCGTCGATCCGCAAACGGCAGTCGCGGGCGTCCTCAAGCGGCTGCACGGCGCCTATGCCTTGGCGATCATCTTCCGGCGCTATCCCGACCTGATGATCGGCGCGCGCCGCGGCTCGCCGCTGGTGCTCGGCTACGGCGAGGGCGAGATGTTCCTCGGCTCGGACGAGCTCGGCCTCGCACCGCTGACGAGCCGCATCGCCTACCTCGACGAGGGCGACTGGGTGGTCGTGCACCGCGGCGGCGCACAGGTCTATAACGCCGCCGACGAGGCCGTCACGCGCGCGCCGATCACCTCGACCGCGAGCGGCGCGATGATCGGCAAGGGCAACCACCGGCATTATATGGAAAAGGAGATCTACGAGCAGCCGACCGTCGTCGCGCAGACGCTCGGGCAATATCTCCGGCCGCTCGAAGCCACCGTCGAGCTGCCCGCGCTGCCGTTCGATCTCGCCGCAATCAAGCGCGTCACGCTGGTCGCCTGCGGCACCAGCTTTTACGCCGCGATGGTCGGCAAATACTGGATCGAGGCGTGCGCCCGCGTCGGCGTCGAGATCGACGTCGCCTCGGAGTTCCGCTACCGCGACCCGGTGCTGGAGGCGGGCGGGCTATGCCTGTTCGTGTCGCAGTCGGGCGAGACCGCCGATACGCTGGCGGCAATGCGTCACGCGAAGAGTGCCGGCCAACATATTGGCGCGATTGTCAACGTGCCGACCTCGTCGATGGCGCGCGAGGCCGAACTCGTGCTGCCGACCTACGCCGGGCCCGAGATCGGCGTCGCCTCGACCAAGGCGTTCACCTGCCAGCTGGCGGTGCTGGCGGCATTCGCCATCGCGCTCGGCAAGGCGAAGGGGCTGATCGACCGGCCCGAGGAAGCGCGGCTGGTCCAGCTGCTGACCGAAGTGCCCGCCGCGATGAACGCCGCGCTCGCCGAGGAGCCCGCCATCGCGGCGCTCAGCGGGCGCTTGGCGGTGGCGCGCGACATCCTCTACATGGGCCGCGGGCAGGATTACCCGCTGGCGCTCGAAGGCGCGCTCAAGCTGAAGGAAATCAGCTACATCCACGCCGAAGGTTATGCAGCGGGTGAACTCAAGCACGGCCCCATCGCGCTGATCGACGATCACGTGCCGGTGATCGTCCTCGCCTCATCGGGCGCGCGCTTCGAGAAGACCGTCTCGAACATGCAGGAAGTCGTCGCGCGCGGCGGGCTCGCGGTGCTGATCTCCGACGCCGCCGGCATCGCCGAGCAGGGTGCAGGCACCTGGGCGACGATTGCCATGCCCGCGGTCGACAGCTTCATCGCGCCGCTGGTCTATGCCGTCCCGGTGCAGCTGCTCGCCTATCACGTCGCCGTCGCCAAGGGCACCGACGTCGATCAGCCGCGCAACCTCGCGAAGTCGGTGACGGTCGAATAGGGCAGGGGTCGCGCCTCATCGCGCCGCCGCCGACGCCGACGCCAAGTTCAGCGGTGCGCGGGTGGTCGCGTCGGCGACCGCGCGACGGACGCACGCGCGCCACGCGGGGGTGGTTTCGATGCGGGAGACGGCGACGTTTGTCGTGCAGACCAGATGCGCTGCATTGGCGATGCGCCGATCGAGCTTGGCACGGCCGGTCTGACTAGCGAGATCGAGGTCGGCGTACGACACCTTGACGGTTGGGGCAGCATCGGCGCTGCGGTCCGCAGCGTGCGCCGCGGCGGGCGAGACGGCGGCACCCAGGCAGATCGCGGCACCGACGACGGTTCCGGTGATGCCGACCAGCGTGCGGGCGGCGAGCGAGTTGAACACGGTCATGATAGCCTCCTCGAGCAAACCGTCGGACCATCCGGCGGCACACCAGGGGCATTGCATCGCCCGTGCCAAGTGACTGGGCGTACGAATACAGTGACTTAGCTGTCTCACTCCGATCTAGTGATACAATACAGTACGAAAATCTGGCAGATTGCGCCAACAGCTGGGACGCTTTGAGCTGCGTACCTCTTCAACTTACCTTGGCATCCCGGCCTTCGCCGGTATGGCAATATCTATCGGCATCTGGCTTAAGCCACGATTGGCGCTGGCCCATGCCGCCGTCCCCCGCGACCCCAAGTCCCCGCTTGGCGTCGTGCCTCCGCCGCCCTAGCTAGGCCGGCAGCGTCATCGTCAAGAAAGCCCCCAATGTCCGACTTCGACTATGATCTCTTCGTCATCGGTGCCGGCTCGGGCGGCACCCGGGCGGCGCGCATCTCGAGCGGCCACGGCGCGCGTGTCGCCATCGCCGAGGAGCACCGCGTCGGCGGCACCTGCGTCATCCGCGGCTGCGTGCCGAAGAAGCTGCTGGTCTACGGCTCGCACTTCGCCGAGGACCTCGTCGACGCGCGCCGCTTCGGCTGGTCGCTCAAGGACAAGGCGTTCGACTGGCCGACGCTGCGCGACAACGTGCTCGCCGAGGTCGACCGCCTGAATGCGATCTACACGGCGACGCTGGGCAACAACAACGTCGAGCTGCTGGACGGCCATGCGACGCTGCTCGACGCGCATACCATCGACATCGACGGGCGGCGCGTTACCGCCGACAAGATCCTGATCGCCACCGGCGCGCGTCCGCTGCTGCCCGAGACGCCCGGTGTCGAGCTCGGCATCACCTCGAACGAGGTCTTTCACCTCGACGCGCTGCCGGCGCGGCTGGCGATCGTGGGCGGCGGCTATATCGCCAACGAGTTCGCCGGTATCTTCCACGAACTCGGCGTCGAGGTGACGCTGATCAACCGCGGCGACGCCATCCTGCGCGGCTACGACCAATCATTGCGCGACCGGCTGATGCACATCTCGATGACCAAGGGCATCAAGTTCGTCTTCAACTGCAAGATCGATCGCGTCGAACGCGCCGGCAACGGTATCGCGGTCGTTCCTGAGGGCGGCGAACCGATCGAGGCCGACATGCTGCTCTGGGCCGTCGGTCGCCGCCCCAATATCGAGGGGCTCGGCCTCGAAGCCGCCGGCGTCGAACTTAATCCGAGCCACGCCATCGCCGTCGACGCGGACAGCCGCACCAATATCGATAATATCTACGCCGTCGGCGACGTCACCGACCGTATCCAGCTGACGCCGGTGGCGATCCGCGAGGGCCAGGCATTCGCCGACACGGTATTCGGCGGCAAGCCGTGGCAGGTCGACTACAGCTGCGTACCGAGCGCCGCCTTCACCAACCCGCCGCTGGCGGGCGTCGGGCTGACCGAGAGCGAGGCGCGCAACGCCTATGGCTCGGTCAAGGTG
>JANOOK010000212.1:0-2678 GCA_031421275.1 Sphingomonadaceae bacterium | reverse complement strand
CGCGAAGTACGCCCCGTCGGTGCCGCTGGGCGTGAACAGGCGCACCGGGGGCGAGTCCTTGGCGATCGTCTCGCGCTGCGTCGTCATGACGAGGTCGTCGATGCGCGCGCCGCGCAGGTTGATCGAGCCCGCGAGCAGCGGTGTCGCGACCTGCACGCGCGGCGTCTCGGCGAGCACCAAAGCGCGGTCGCGGTTACCCGTCGGCGCGGCCCCGGCGGGAACGCTCCCGGCGGCGACCGGCGCGGCGTCGCTCGGCGTCGCGCTTGCGGGCGCGCCGGGCGTGGTGCGCCCGGTGATCGTCGCGGTCGGCGCGGCGCGCTTGGGCTGCGGGAAGTACCGGTCCGACGCCCACGTCCAGCCGAACAGCACCAGCGCCGACAGGACGATCGCGAGGATCATGTTGCGTTGATCGGTCAAAGTAACGCCTTCAGAATGGATCGGAGATTACGGCAAAACGAATCGAGGATCACGGCACCGGGTCATAGCCCGAGCCGCCCCACGGGTGACAGCGCAATATCCGCCGCAGCGCGAGCCCGCTGCCGTGCCACGCGCCGTGGCGCTCGATCGCATCGATCGCGTAGGCCGAGCAGGTCGGCGCGAACCGGCAACTGGCGGGCAGCAATGGCGATATTGCAACACGGTACAAGCGCACCGGCGCGGTCAGCAGCGCCTTGAGCCAGCCGGTCAGCGCGTCACGCCACATCGCGTCAAGGCTCCTTCGAGATCGAGCGCCAGGACCGCGAAGTTGCGAACCAGCGCGTCGCTGCGCCCGATCAGGATATGGTCGGCCCCGCGGCTACCTGCAACCGGCAGCACCTGACGCACCAGCGCGCGCAGGCGTCGCTTGATGCGGTTGCGGACGACGGCATTGCCGATTTTCTTGGTGACGGTGTATCCGGCGCGCATCGCCGGGTCGTCATCATCGCGCTGGCGGACCAGCAGCACGAACGCCGGTGTCGCCGCGCGCCGGGCGCTATTCGCGGCGAGGAAGTCGCGCCGCGCCGTGACCGTTTCGATGCGGGCCGGAGTGTTGCGCTGACGCTCTACGCGCTCAGCTTGGCGCGACCCTTGGCGCGGCGGTTCGCCAGCACCTTGCGGCCGCCCGGCGTTGCCATCCGGGCACGGAAGCCGTGACGGCGCGCCCGCACCAGCCGGCTCGGTTGAAAGGTCCGCTTCATGATCCATCCTCAAATCTAAGTGCGGGCGCATAGAGGAGGCGGCGTGTGGCGTCAACTTCTCGCCCGCTCTCGCCCTCTCTCGCCCGTGCGGGAGAGGGAATTATTTGGCCCGCACCCTGCCGCTGCGCCGTCGCCGCAGCCCGAAATCGGTGATCCGCCCGGCGCGCGGATAACGCCGCTTCCAACGCACGTAACGCCGGCGCGCCCACAGCGAGTTGCGGAGCACCAGCGCCAGCCCGACGCCGAACAGCAGCAGCCCGAACGGCAACGGCGACGGCACCAGCCCGACCAGCGGCCCGACGATCATCAACAGGACGCCGCCGGCCAGCTGCGCCACCCGCAGCGGCGCGTGGCGGATCAGCATATGGGCAAAGCGCGACACGGCAGACATCGGATGCGGCTTATGCACCCGCCGTGGCGCAAGCAAGGCGGCGAGCCGTACTAAAGGGCATCTGCGCAAGCCATTGCTTGTCCGCAACGAAGCAGGCGTTTAGGCATAAGCGTGGCGCGTCGGCGCCGGGGGCAGCTGATGGTCGCACATGTCGGAACGGTGGCGTTCCTCGGGCTCGAGGCGCGCAGCGTCGACGTGCAGGTCCAGGTTAGCAGCGGCTTGCCCAACTTCATCGTCGTCGGGCTGCCCGACAAGGCGGTCAAGGAAAGCCGCGAGCGGGTGCAGGCGAGCTTCAGCGCAATCGGCCTCGCGCTGCCGCCGCGCCGGGTGATCGTCAATTTGTCGCCCGCCGATCTGCCCAAGGAGGGCTCGCACTACGACCTGCCGATTGCGCTCGGGTTATTGGGCGCGATGGGGCTGCTCGATGCCGAGATGCTCAGCGGCTTCGTCGTCGTCGGCGAACTGGGGCTCGACGGGGCGGTCGCGCCGGTGCCGGGCGTGCTGCTCGCCGCGATGCACGCCAGCGCCGGTGAACTCGGGCTGATCTGCCCGGCGGTGCAGGGCGGCGAGGCGGCGTGGGCGGGCGATGTCGAAGTCATCGCCGCGCCGGATTTGCTGGCGCTGATCAACCACCTGAAAGGCACGCAATTGCTGTCGCCGCCGGTCAAGGCGATCGCCGAGATCGTCCGCACCGGGCCCGACCTCAGCGAGATCAAGGGCCAGGAAACCGCCAAGCGCGCGCTCGAAATCGCCGCCGCGGGGGGCCACAACCTGCTGATGAGCGGCCCGCCGGGGTCGGGCAAGTCGCTGCTTGCCGCCGCATTGCCCGGCATATTGCCCGAGCTGACCGCCGCCGAAGCGCTCGAAGTGTCGATGGTCGCCAGCATGGCGGGCGAGCTCGAGGGCGGCAAGCTGCTGCGCACGCGGCCGTACCGCAGCCCGCACCACAGCGCCTCGATGCCGGCGCTCGTCGGCGGCGGCGCGCGCGCCCGGCCCGGCGAGGTCAGCCTCGCGCATCTGGGCGTGCTGTTCCTCGACGAGCTGCCCGAATTCCAGCGGGGCGCGCTCGACTCGCTGCGCCAGCCGCTCGAGACCGGCGCGGTGACGGT
>JANOOK010000211.1:0-2083 GCA_031421275.1 Sphingomonadaceae bacterium | reverse complement strand
CGGTGACGCTGCTGATGAGATCGGGCGAGACGTCCACGGCGTACATCTCGGCCAGGAAGCCCTGGATCTCGCGCACCGTCATGCCGCGTGCGTACATGGCGACGATCTTGTCGTCAAAGCCGGTGAAGCGCCGCTCGTGCTCGGCCGTGAGCTGCGGCTCGAACGAGCCGTGTCGGTCGCGTGGCACCTCGATGGCCAGGGCGCCGGTGTCGGTCAGCACCTTCTTGGCGCTCTTGCCGTTGCGGTGGTTTGTCGCCCCGTCGGGCTTGACTTGACCGGGCGCATAGCCCAGGTGCTGGCTCAGCTCGGCGCCCAGGGCGCGCTCGATGAACGCCTTCTTGAAATGCTGAAAAATGTCCTCGAATTGCCCGGGCGTGACCGGCCCCGGAATCAACTGCTCCAGCAACTCAGCCGGAATTCGCGGCAGCGCCGCCTTGTCCGCCGCAGCGGTGTTCGTCTTGCGTGGCATTCATGCTCCTTGTGGTCATGCTATGCCTCGCACACAAAATTCCTGACAGGCTCAAGGGCGCAGCTGCTAAAGCCGACGCGTCGCTTCCTCGCCCACCGCCTCTAAAACACCACCATACTCAACCTCCGCCGATACCGATCAACAACTGGATCAGCCGCCGTGATCTGCGATCGATGTGTAAGCTCCAGCGCCCCTTTGCCAGCCGCTTGGCCGGGCTCTGCCGCGAGTGCGGGGCGGGTCATGATCTCCAGGATCGCCACGTAAGCCTTGCGCGCAAGGCCATCGCGCCAGCCCTTGTCGCGCATCAGGATTTCCAGCAGTTCGTCCATCGCCCCGGTCAAATCCTGCGCCGCGAACCGGCGCTGCGCGCGCTCGAAACGAGCGTCGAAGTCGCGCTTGTCGGCGCTGAGCGCCAAGTCCAGCTGTTCCTCCGAGCGCCCGCTCGCCGCTTGCTCGCACGCCGCCAGCCAGTGCCCGCAAGCGGCGATGCGCGTGTCCTGGACGACGCGTGACGCCACCGGCTCGTACGCGCGCCGCGCCTCGGTCACGCGCCCGGCGCCGAGCAGCGCGCGCAGGCAGTCGTAGCGCGCGGTGTCGTCGGCCGGGTTGACGGCCACGGCCTGCTGCAGCCTGTCGATCGCGGCGTCGATGTCGCCTTCGGCGAGCAGCGATTCGGCCACCGCCACCTCCTGCGTCGCGGTCGGTTCGGCGGCGCCCGGCACATGTTTGTCGAGGAACGCGCGCACCTGGGCCTCGGGCAACGCGCCGACGAAGCCGTCGACCGGCTGCCCGTCCTTGAACAGCACGCAAAACGGGATGCTGCGCACGCCGAACATCTGCGACAGCTGCGCGGCGATCTCGGGTTGTTCGTCGGAGTTGAGCTTGGCCAGCGTGAACCGGCCCGCGTAGTCGGTCTCGAGCTTCTCGAGCACCGGCCCGAGCGCCTTGCACGGACCGCACCAGGGCGCCCAGATGTCGAGCAGCACCGGCTGGCGTGTCGAGGCGGCGATCAGGTCGGATTCGAAGTTCTGCAGTGAAATGTCTGGCATGGTGGAGGCTTCCGGGCGGCGGGCGTGGCGAGCAGGGAGCTGGCGTCGCGCCGCCTACAATTCAAGTTCATCAGCACCCTGGAGCGAGCCTTGAGCAGCGCCCCCGTGGTGGTCGGCGTGGTGATGGGGTCCAGCAGTGATTGGGACACCTTGCGCGCTGCCACCGAGATTCTCGCCGAGTTCGGCATCCCTCATGAAGCGCGCGTTGTCTCGGCCCACCGCATGCCGGACGAGATGTTCGCGTACGCCGAACAGGCCGTCGGGCGCGGGCTGAAGGCGATCATCGCGGGTGCCGGCGGCGCGGCGCACCTGCCTGGCATGCTGGCGGCGAAGACGACCGTGCCGGTGCTCGGCGTGCCGGTCGCGAGCCGGCATCTGCAGGGCGTCGACTCGCTGCACTCGATCGTGCAGATGCCCAAGGGCATTCCGGTCGCGACCTTCGCGATCGGCGCGGCCGGCGCGGCCAAAGCCGCCCCGTTCGCGGTAGCGATGCTGGCGAACCACGACCCGGCGCAGCGCACCCAGCAAGACGCCAATCGTGCGCGTCAGACCGACGCGGCGCGCG
>JANOOK010000210.1:0-6727 GCA_031421275.1 Sphingomonadaceae bacterium | reverse complement strand
GCGGCGGGGGCCTTGAAGCCGCGCTCGATCGTCCAGGCGCGGGTCTCCTTCGGCCCGGCGGTGAAGAAGGTGATTAGCTGGAGCAGGTCGTAGCCGGCGCGCACCACCCGCGTCAGCCCGGTCTCGGTCAGTCCGAGTTCGGCGAGGAAGTCGGGCCGGTCGGCGGCGTCCATCTGGCTGATCTCGGCCTCGATCGCCGCCGAGATGACCACCGAGCGCGCGCCCTCCGCCGCGGCCTTCACCGCGACCGCGCGGGACAAAGCGTTGCCCTCGGCGGCGCTCGCCTCCTCGACGTTGCAGACATATAGCACCGGTTTCGCGGTCAGCAGCTGCGCCTGTGCGAACACCCGGGCTTCATCCTCGCCTGCAGGGACGGTCAGCCGGGCCGGCTTGCCGGCGCGTAGCAGCTCGAGCGCCTGGCCGAGCACGGCGGCACCGACTTTGGCCTCCTTGTCGCCCTGCGTCGCCTTCTTCGCCAGCGCGGGCACGCGCTTCTCGAGGCTATCGAGGTCGGCGAGCATCAGCTCGGTCTCGACGGTGTCGGCGTCGGAGACCGGGTCGATGCGACCCTCGACATGGGTGACGTCGTCGTCCTCGAAGCAGCGCAGCACGTGCACGATCGCATCGGTCTCACGGATGTTGCCGAGGAACTGGTTGCCGAGCCCTTCGCCCTTCGACGCGCCGCGCACCAGTCCGGCGATGTCGGTGAAGCCGAGCTGCGTTTCGATGATCTTCGCCGAGTGCGCGATCGCGGCGATCTGCGCCAGCCGCGGATCGGGGACGGGGACGTTCCCGACCTTGGGCTCGATCGTGCAGAACGGATAGTTCGCCGCCGCCGCCGCCGCGGTCTCGGTCAGCGCATTGAACAGCGTCGACTTGCCGACGTTGGGGAGCCCGACGATACCGCAGCGAAAACCCATGGTGTCTTCCTCTTGCTTCTAGCCCCCTCTCCTCTTGGGGAGGGGGTTGGGGGAGGGTTCTTGCTTCTTCCCCGATCGGCTTGGGTCAAAGCTCCCTCCCCCCGGCCCCCTCCCCAAGAGGAGAGGGGGAGCAGTAAGACGGGGACGGCGAACCTATCCCTCGCTCCGCCGCGCCACCTCGTTCAGAAACCGCGCCTCGTCCCCCGCCACCAGCCACGGCAGTTCCGCGCTGACCGCCCCGAGGACATCCACCACCCACTCCAGCTCGGCCTTGCCGAAGTTCGACAGCACATGCCCGAGCACGCGGTCCTTGTGCCCCGGATGCCCGATGCCCAGCCGGACGCGGCGATACTCTGGCCCGACATGCGCGTCGATCGACCGGATACCGTTATGGCCGGCGGCACCCCCGCCGTGCTTGACCCGCACCTTGCCCGGCGCGAGGTCGAGTTCGTCGTAGAACACCGTCAGCGCTTGCGGTTCGAGCTTGTAGAAGCGCAGCGCCTCGCCGACCGCGCGCCCGCTGTCGTTCATGAACGTCGCGGGCTTGAGCAGCAGCAGCTTGGCGTCGCCGATGCGGCCCTCGGCCGCGAGGCCCTGGAAGCGCGTCCGCCACGGCTCGAAGCGGTAACTCGCGGCGATCGTGTCGACCGCCATGAAGCCGATGTTGTGGCGCTGCAGCGCGTGTGCCGCACCGGGATTGCCGAGGCCGGCGAAGATTTGCACTTCGGCCGGCCTAAGCAGTCAGGATCAGGCCGCCTTGGCCGCTGTCGATGCGGCCGCAGCGGTGGCCGCGGTCGCCTCGTCCTCGGCCGCTTCGGCGCTGACCAGTGACGACGGGGCGACCAGCGAGACGATGGTGAAATCGCGGTCGGTGATCACCGGCGTGACGCCCTCGGGCAGCTTGATGTTCGAGATGTGCACCGTGTCGCCGATGTCGAGCCCGGCGAGCGAGACGCTGATCTGGTCGGGAATCGCCGTCGACGGGCAATTGAGCTCGATCTCGTGGCGGACGACGTTCAGCGTGCCGCCGCGCTTCATGCCGGGCGACTTGTCCTCGTCGACGAAGTGCACCGGCACGTCGACCGCGATGACCGCATTCGCCGCCAGCCGCAGGAAGTCGACATGCAGCGGCCGGTCGGTGACCGGGTGGAACTGGACGTCACGCGGCAGCGTGCGCTCGACGCTACCGTTCAGCTCGATCTCGACGACCGAATTCATGAAGTGCCCGGTGTGAAGCTGCTTGGTCAGCTCCTTCAGCGGTACGTGGATGGTGACCGCGGCTTGCTTGTCGCCGTAGATCACCGCAGGGACGCGGCCGGTGAGGCGGACGGCGCGGGAGGCTCCCTTGCCAGCCCGCTCGCGCACTTCGGCCACAAGCTTCAGTGCTTCGCTCATGGTGTTTTCTCCAATAGACGTATTCCGGCGCGCCTCCAGGGATGCGTGAGCGCCGGGAGCGCGCGTCTTAGGGGCCAGCCACGCGAAAAGCAACCGGCGTTGCTGTCGCCAGCCGAGGTTAGTCGCAACCTCGGCTGGCGACATCGATCAGGCGGCCGCCCTGGATGACATAGTCCGCCGGCACCAACGATGCTGCGTAACAGCTCAGACCGGCTTGCTGGGGTTCATACTTCAACGCCATTGTCGAAAGCGCGGTCGGCATGGTCGGATTGTGAAGCCTGGCCAAAGCGACGAGCAAACGACCGGGCTCGAGCCCGTTCGACGCGCCATCGATGAAGTCGACGCCGATACCGACCAATCCGCCGATCAGGATGTTACCGGCCACCGGCCAGGGATCGAGCGTGCTTGCCACGCTCGTCTCGAACGGGCGATAGCCATCCTTGCTGAAAACAACGTCGAAGCCGTGTTTGCGCGGTACTTTCAGGCTGCATGGCGTCGTACAGGCTTGCCCGTTGGAAAGCGTTGCAACGGCCCCAGCAGGCTGACTGTCGAGGCCGAAATTCTGTTTAGTGCCGTGGATCACCGTGGCGCAGCCGGCCAATGCCAACAGCATGACGACAAGACTGAGTTGCTTCATGACGCGCCCCCGCGAATGCTGCCGGTTCCAACGGCGATCGTTCTATCTGAACCGGAGCCGTAACGATAGCGGAAAAAGACCAAATGATTAATGCACCCTTTCGGCAACGATGCCCTGCTTCGCGAGCATCGCCAGGACGCTGTGATCGCCCGCCAGGTGCGCCGCGCCGACCGCGATGAAGATCTTGCCGGGACGCTTGAGGACGCCGGCGATCCATGTCGCCCAGCGTGCGTTGCGGTCGATCAGCAGCGCTTTCTCGAGCGCCGGGGTCGCCTGCAGCTCCTTGTCGGCGGCGATCTCCTCGGGGTGACCGCCCTGCCAGCTGGTCACCAGCGACTTGACGTCGGCAGCATCGGTCGGCAGCTCGTCGAGCACGACATCGAGCAACGCCAGCTGATCCAGCTCGGGCAGCGTGGCGAAATAGCCGAGTTGCTGGCCCGGCGTCTCGAGCCCGATCGCGGGCTTGTTCGCCGCCTTGGCGCGCGCCGTCAGCGTCGCCTCGACGCCGTCGGCCTGGGTCAGGCCATGGCGTTCGGTCGCGAGGCTGCTCAGCGTCAGCGCGGCGAGCCACGTTCGCATGTGCGCCAGCCCGGCGAGCGGCAGCTTGTACTCGTCGGCGGTCCTGACCAGCGCCGCACGGTGGCCTGCGTCGATGCGGTCGGCGAGCGGCTTGAGCTTGGGGTCCTCACCCAGGATGTGCAGCAAGCCGGCGAGCGTCGCGGGGTCATCGGGCAATATCGTCTCGAACACCACCGTGTCGGCCGCGTCGAAGCGCGCTGCTACCCGCGGGCTGAGCCAGTCGGTGGCGGCGGGCAGCTCGTGGACGGTCCCGAACAGCGTCACCTCGGTCGTCGCTGTCCTGACCACCCACATCGCCGGTTCTGCCACCGCAGGCGTGGCGATCAACAGGGCAACGAGCATGGCACGCGGACGAATAGCGCGGCAGGCTTCGGCGACAAACGGCGGCATGGCAGTCCTTGCAGGAGAGGGGGCATGTCCTAGCCGCTCACGCCGTTCGCGTCATCCCGGTTGCGGGACCGCGGCGCGGCGCGTAGAGCGCAGCGTCGCGTTCCCTCCAGATGAGTTTTGCCGATACCTATGGGTTTCAAACTTCCCGACCATAAAGACCGTGCCGAAGTCGCCGCCAAGGCGCGCCAAGCCGTTCTCGACAAGTTCAAGGCCAAGCCCGAGCCCGATGCCGCGGCGCTCGCCGAACGCGCCGCGCGCGCGGCCGCCGCGGAGGCCAAGCGGCTCGCCTCGATCGAGGCGAGCCGCGCCAGGCGCGAGGCCGAGAAGCAGGCCGTGCTCGATGCCAGGGCGAAGAAGATCGCCGACGCCGAGGAAGAGGCGCGCCGCATCGTGCTGTCGGTCGAGGAGGAAGCCGCCGCAAAGAAGGCCGAGCGCGATGCCAAATACGCGGCGCGCAAGGCGGCGAAAAAGGCGCTGAAGAAGCCCGCGCGCGGCAGCTAGTGGCCGGGCTCAGCTTCCAGGACCTCATCCTCAGGCTGCAGTCGTACTGGAGCGCGCGCGGCTGCGTCGTGTTGCAGCCCTATGACGTCGAAGTCGGCGCGGGCACCTTCCACCCCGCCACGGTGCTGCGCGCGCTCGGCCCCGAGCCGTGGCGCGCGGCGTACGTGCAGCCGTCGCGGCGGCCGTCGGACGGGCGCTACGGCGACAACCCCAACCGGCTGCAGCATTATTACCAGTTCCAGGTCATCCTGAAACCGTCGCCGCCCGACATCATCGACGCCTATCTCGGCTCTTTGGAAGCGATCGGCATCGATATCGCGAAACACGACATCCGCTTCGTCGAGGACGACTGGGAAAGCCCGACGCTCGGCGCATGGGGGCTCGGCTGGGAGGTCTGGTGCGATGGCATGGAGGTGACGCAGTTCACCTATTTCCAGCAGGTTGGCGGCTTCGACTGCGCGCCCGTCAGCGGCGAAATTACCTATGGCCTAGAGCGGCTGGCGACCTATATCCAGGGCGTCGATAGCATCTACGACCTTGCGTACAACGACGCCGGGGTCAGCTACGGCGACGTCTTCCTGGCGAACGAGCGCCAGTTCTCGGCGTACAACTTCGAGGCGGCGAACACGGCGAAGCTGTTCGAGCATTTCCGCGACGCCGCCGCCGAGTGCAAGGCACTGGTCGAGCGCGGGCTGCCGCTGCCGGCCTACGACCAGGCAATCAAGGCGAGCCACCTGTTCAACCTGCTCAATGCCCGCGGCGTGATCTCGGTCGCCGAGCGGCAGGCGTATATCGGCCGGGTCCGCGAGCTGACCAAGGCGGTGTGTGCGGGGCACATCGCGGCGAACAGCGCAGGCTGGACCGAGAAGTGGCCGGAGTGGGAGGCGTGAGCAACACGGAGCGTATCTCACCTGTTCGCTCTTCCGTCATTCCCGCGTTCGCGGGAATGACGGAAGGAAACAGCAAAAGACGAGATGCGGCGACCAAGCTCAACTCGCCAGCCAGCTTCGCTCATGACCGACTTTCTGCTCGAACTGCTGTCCGAAGAAATCCCCGCGCGGATGCAAACCCGCGCTGCCGAGCAGCTGAAAGTCCGCTTCGGCGACGGCCTGCACGGTGCCACCCCCGGAAGCGTCGAGACCTTCGCCACCCCCCGCCGCCTCGTCCTCTACGCGCGCGGCCTCGGCGCGGCGGGTGAGCCCAGCCGCGAAGAACGCCGCGGACCGCGCGCCGACGCCCCCGCGGCGGCGATCGACGGCTTCCTGCGCGGCGCGGGGCTGGCGCGCGAGCAGTTGGAGGAGCGCGATACCCCCAAGGGGCGGTTCCTCTACGCGGTCATCGACACGCCGGGACGCCCCACCACCGAACTGCTCGCCGCGCTGATTCCGCCGCTGATCCGCAGCTTCGACTGGCCGAAGTCGATGCGCTGGGGCGAGGCGTCGCGGCGGCGCGATAGCTTGCGCTGGGTGCGCCCGCTGACCGGTATCGTCGCGCTGTTCGGCGACGCGGTGGTGCCGTTCGAGGTCGACGGGCTGGCGAGCGGGCGAACGACGCAGGGCCACCGCTTCCTG
Organism: Sphingomonadaceae bacterium; assembly: GCA_031421275.1. Classification (GTDB taxonomy): domain Bacteria; phylum Pseudomonadota; class Alphaproteobacteria; order Sphingomonadales; family Sphingomonadaceae; genus Polymorphobacter_B. The sequence continues at coordinate 734 of JANOOK010000210.1, read as the reverse complement.
AGCCGCGGCGCGGTCGAGATCGACGACGCGGCGAGTTACGCCGATCGCTTGCGTGCCGCGAACGTCATTGTCGACGAGGACGAGCGCGTGGCGATGATTATCGCGGGCGCGCATCATGCAGCGGTGGATGCCGGGCTGACGCTAATTCAAGACGCCGGGCTAGTCGCCGAGAACGCCGGGCTGACCGAGTGGCCGGTGCCGCTGCTCGGGCGCTTCGACCCGGCGTTCCTCGCGGTGCCGCGCGAGATCATCCAGCTGACGATGCGGACCAACCAGAAGTATTTCGCCTGTACCGACGGCGCGGGCGCGCTCGCCCCGGCGTTCGTCTGCGTCGCGAATATCGAGGCCGCCGACAGCGGTGCGGCAATCGTCGCGGGCAACCAGAAGGTGCTGGCGGCGCGGCTGTCGGACGCGAAGTTCTTCTGGGACGCCGACCTCAAGGCGGTGCGCGAGGGCGGCCTCGAGTCGTTCACGCCGAAGCTCGCGGACATCGTCTTTCACGAGAAGCTGGGGACGCTGGCGGACAAGGTCGAGCGGGTGGCCAAGCTGGCGCGCTGGCTGGTCGAGAGCGGCGCGGTGGGTGAGCAAAGGGGTGGTTCCGACAACGTTGCTGCGGTCAGCGGCCACACCCAATCACCCGTTGTCATCCCGGCGAAGGGCGGGAGCCAAGATGACAGCCTTGAAAGTGCAGTGTCCCTGGGTGCCGGCCGTCGCCGGGGTGACAAAAGACAACA
>JANOOK010000209.1:0-5209 GCA_031421275.1 Sphingomonadaceae bacterium | reverse complement strand
GGTGGGGTGGGGGGGGGGGGGGGCGCGCGCGCAGGCACGGGCCCGCCCCCCCCCGATTGGGGGGGGTGGGGGGGGGGGGGGGGCCGGTGGAGCGAGTGTTGGAACAGTCCGGACCGGGTCGCTTTCCCGGCCGGTTCGCCTTTCACCCAGCACCCCCACCCCCGGCCCCTCCCCTGAAGGGGAGGGGAGCAGAACAGAAGACTACTCTTCCGCAAACACCGTCAGCTTCCCCCGTAGTCTCCCCAGCGCCGCTTTCTTGATCTGGCAGACCCGCGCCGGGCCGACGTCGAGCACCTGGCCGATCTCTTCCAGATTGAGCTCCTCGACATAATATAGCTGCAGCACCAGCGCTTCGCGCGGTGGCAGTTCGCCGACGGCAGTGGCGATGGCGCGTTTCAAGTCGGCACTCGCCAGGTCGTCGAAGGCGCTCGGCGCGGCGTCGGCGAACCAGTCGCTGTGGTCCGAATAGACGTCATCGATCGACTCGTAGCGCACGGCGTGGGTCGCCGCGGCCGAGATCCGGTAGGCAGCGACAGACATCTCGAGCTGCGCCGCCATTTCCTCGTCGGTCGGGGCGCGGCCGAGCAGGCCTTCGAGGATGCTTTGCGCCGCGCCGAACTCGCGACGCTTGCGGATCGCGCTGCGGACCAAGGTCGCGCCTTTGCGCAACTGGTCGATCATCGAGCCGCGGACGCGCACCGTCGCATAGGTTGCGAACGCCGCCTGGCCACGGTCCTCGAAGGCGCGCGACGCCTCGATCAGCGCGATCACGCCGATCTGGATCAGGTCCTCGACGTCGATCGCGGTCGAGACGCGCGCGTGGACGTGCCAGGCGATCTTGCGGACCAGCCCGAGGTGCGTCGCGACCAGCCGCTCGGGGTCGGTCGCGTTGGATCGCGGCGGTGTATAGGTCGAGGGGTCGGCGAACGGGGGTGCAAATGCCAAGCGTGCGTCCATCTCAGGCTCCTGTGGCGGGTGGTGAGCCGCCGACGACGGCGGTGACATCGACGGCCTTGCCGTCGGGGATTTCGGCGAACGACAGCACCGCGCAGTCGGCAAGCTGCGCGCCCAGCAGCCCCCACAGCGGGCGGCGCAGCAGCGGCGTGGTGATGACGGCGAAGCGCGTGCCGGCGGCGATCAGCGGCGCGGCCGCATCGCGCACTGCCTCGCCGACGCGCCCGCCGAGCGCCGGGTCGAACGGATAGGCGCCGCCGCCGCTGGCGCGCACGGCCTGGGTCAGCAGGTCTTCGAGATCGCTGGCGAAGGTGATCGCGGTCAGGGGCTCGCGCAGGCCGCAGCGGGTCTGCACGATCGCGCCGCCGAGACCGATGCGGACCAGCTCGGTCAGCTCGGCGGGATCCTGCGTGCGCGCGGCAACCGCGGCGAGGCTCGAGATCGTCCGTCGCAGGTCGCGGATCGGCACGCCTTCCTCGAGCAGCCGCTGCAGCACCGTCGTGACCGTTGCCAGCGACAGCAGCTTGGGCACCAGCCCGGCGACGAGCTGCGGGTGCGCCGCCGCGAGCGTGTCGAGCAGCTGCTGGACCTCGTCCTGGCCGAGCAGCAGATGCGACTGCTGACCGAGGATGTGATTGAGGTGCGTGCCGATCACCGTCGCGGCATCGACGACGGTATAGCCCGAAGCGGTGGCAAGGTCGCGCTCCTCGGGCGCGATCCAGCGAGCGGGAAGCCCGAAGCTCGGGTCCTTGACGATGCGGCCGGGGACGGGTGTGTCGACCGGTCCGGCTTCGAGCGCGAGGCAGTCGTCGGGGAACACCTCGTCCTCGCCGAGCACGACACCGTCGATCAGGATGCGGTAGGTGAACGGCCCGAGCGCGATGTCGTCGCGGACGCGGACCAGCGGCACGACGAAGCCGAGCTCCTTCGACAGCTGCCGCCGGATGCCGGTGATTCGCGCCATCAACACGCCGGGCTGGCCGCCCCGCGCCTCGACCAGCCCGATCAGCCCGTAGCCGAGTTCGAGCCCGGCGCTGGTGGTGTCGGTGACGTCGCGCCACTCGATCGCCGCATCGGTAGCCGGGGTTGTCACGACCGGCGCGGCGATTGCCACAGGTGTCCGCAGCCGCCATGCCAGCGTGCCCGCGATGCCCGCTGCGCCAAGCAACACGAGATGCGGCATCCCCGGCAGGAAGCCGAGCAGCCCGAGCACGCCGGCAACCGGTGTCCACGCGCGGGGGCTGGCGAACTGGCTACCGATCTGACCGGCGAGGTCGAGCGTCGACGATACCCGCGTCACGATCATCGCGGCGGCGATCGACAGCAGCAGCGCCGGAATCTGCGCGACCAAGCCGTCGCCGATCGCCAGCAGCAGGTAGATCGAGGCGGCGTCGGCGAGGCTCAAATGATGCCGGAAGACGCCGAGGATCAGTCCGCCGGCGATGTTGATGCCGAGCACCAGCAGCCCCGCCACCGCATCGCCCTTCACGAACTTCGACGCGCCGTCCATCGAGCCGTAGAAGTCGGCCTCGGTGGCGACGTCGGCCCGGCGCGTGCGGGCCTCGTCGGCGGTGAGCAGCCCGGCGTTGAGGTCGGCGTCGATCGCCATCTGCTTGCCGGGCATGGCGTCGAGCGTGAAGCGCGCCGAGACTTCGGAGACGCGCCCCGCGCCCTTGGTGACGACCACGAGATTGATGATCAGCAGGATCGCAAACACGAACAGGCCGACGACATAATCGCCGCCGATCAGGAACTTGCCGAACGCTTCGATGACGTAGCCCGCCGACGCGGTGCCCTCGTGGCCGTTGACCAGCACGACGCGGGTCGAGGCTACATTCAGCGCCAGCCGCAGCAAGGTTGCGAACAGCAGCACGCTCGGGAACGATGAGAAGTCGAGCGGCCGCTGGGTGTTGATCGCGACCATCAGCACGGCGAGCGAGATCATGATATTGGCGATGAAGAACACGTCGAGCAGCGCCGGCGCGACCGGCACGACGAGCAGCATGACGAGCGTCAGGATCGCCAGCGGCAGCAGCGCCGCGCCGGGCTTGAGCCGGGCCAGCACGGGGAGCAGTGCGAGGCTCGCCACCTAGACGCCTAGCCCGGCAAGCGCGAGATAGGCGAGCCGCACGGTTTGCGGTGTCGCCTGCGGCGCCGACGCGAGCCCGGCGCGGGCGAGCGGCGAACTTGCGGCCAATTGCACCGGCAAGCGATTGCCGGTCGGCGGCACGGCGGTGCCGGTCAGCTTTGCCGCGAAGCGGTCGTAGATCGCCGCGAGCGACCGCGGAGTACCATCGGCGGCATAGAAAACGGCGTGGTTGGCGTGTGCTGCCGCGGCGGCGACCCCTACCCCCGCCGCCTGCGGATCGGCGTCGTGCGCGCGAAGGAATTTGAGCGCGCCGCTCGCGCCGAGGAAGTGCGCGATGTAAAGGTCGGTCGCGGTCGCGGGACGGCCGAGCCCGGCTTCGAGGCTGGCGCGGTTATCATTGGCGAACGCTGCTGCCATCGAGGCTGCCACCTGCGGGTCGCGCCGCAGGTCGAGGATAGCCGCCCTTGCAGTGGGGCTCGCACCGGCGTTGAGCGCGTCTGCCGCCCAACCGAGGCCGTTGGCGCTGCCATGCTTGCGGACGATGTCGAGCCACGTTGCGGCGGTGAACTGGTACAGCCCGCGGGCGCTGCTCGTCGCGGCGTGGGCATTCGGGTTGAGGCCGCTTTCGAGCTTGGCCTGCGCATAGAGATAGGAGAAGTCGACGCCACTGCGGGTACTCGCCAGTTGGATCGCGCCGGTGACGGCGCTGCGGTCGTTGATCGCTGTTGCTTGCACGGGTGCCCCTTCCGGGGTCAACGTCGCAAGGATCGTGCCAATTGTGTCGAGATCGTAACGAGCTCGTGACAAGGTCGACTTTCAGCCAGCGCCGTGCGCTAGCGTGCCGCAGTCCGCCCGTTGCGTCCGTAGCACAGCGCCGGCGTCGCCCCGCTTGCCGCCGTAAAAGCGCTCAACCGCCGTTCGACACCCGCCATCAGCATGTTGACCCGCGCCGACGCGAGCGCATTCAGGCTGCGCGCGGTCTCCAGCGCCGCGCGCGACACGGGAGCCGCGTTCGCAGCGGCTGTGTGGTGGCGCACCGCCGCCAACGCCGCCAGCTTGGCCGCCGTCGCCGCAGAAATCGCCGCAGTATCGCCGTCGTCGAGCGCGGCGAGCTCGGCCCGCATCGCGGCGAGCAGCGTCTCAAACTCAGCCACGGCTGCCGCGGTCGAGAACCAGCATCTTGGCGGCGATCGCCTGCGGGTCGACGCTGTAGCGGCCAGCGGCGATGGCGCTGCGCAGGCTGAAGACGCGGGCGGTATCCACCGGCGGCGAAGCGGCGAGCGTCTTGACCGCCGTGGCCAGCGGCGACAGCTCCGCCCCGGGCTTGACCGGCGCGGCTGCAGCAAGTGGCTGGGCCGTCGCTGCAGCTGCCTTGGGCGCCGTCGCGCGGAGCGCCACCGCGGTAACGGAGGGCGTGGAATAGGGTTCGATCATCGAGGCGTCCTTCGTAACCGGCCCGTGACACCGGGTGGTCTTCATGGCGATTTACGGCTGCATGCGGCCGAACTGTAACGGGCGATGTCGCAACGCGGGCAATACGCCTCGCCGGTTATCGGACCGCGCTATAGCCGGGCAGCGCGACGCTGCCATCGACACCGACAATGCCGGTCAGATGCGCCCCGGCGGCGGTCTTGACGCGCAGACGCATGCCGATGCCGGCGTCGCTGTCGGCGATGCCGTCGACGGCGACCCGGAAGCCGGTGCCGCCGGCCGCCACTGTGACCGCATCGCCGCGCCGGATCATCGGCAGGGTGCCGGGCGCGCGCAGCGGCACGAAGATGCGCCAGGCAGGCTCGCCGCATTCGGCAACGACGGCGGCGCGGGTCGCGGCCCAGCTTATCACCGGTGCGGGGCAGCTGGCGAGCTGCAGCCGCGGATCGAGTTGGGGCGGGCTGCCGGCGAAGGCGGCGATCTGCGCTGCGAGGGCGATGAGGTCGTGCATGGGGAGTCCCTTTCTGGGTAAAACCCATGCGGAGCAAGGATCGCGCCATCTTACTTTCTGCTCCCCTCCCCCTCTTGCGGGGGAGTTATCACTTTGACAAAACATGACACTAGGGGTAGCGCCACCGGCGACAGGCCAGCGCTACCTTCCCAGAGCCTCATTTCCAAATGCTCGCTCGAAGACCTCAATTACATCCGAGACAAGATCAGACGCCTCAACAAGCG
>JANOOK010000208.1:0-2619 GCA_031421275.1 Sphingomonadaceae bacterium | reverse complement strand
GCTGTCGAACATCATATCCCTTCTGCCAACGGCCAACGCGCCGGCGTGCGAGTCTTCGCAGGCCGGCGTGCATCCGTGGACGCTTATGTCACCGCGCGCGGGGCGGGTGGTGTGCGGAGTGTGTAGGGGAGGGGAGGGGAGGGGTCAATGGCGGGCCTTGACGAGAGGTTCGTTTAGCGTGCTTGCCTCGGATCGGGTTAGAAACGCAGCTCAATTGGTAGACTGAACTATGGTCGCTGAAGAAGTTAAGATCAAAAAGGGCCACTGTCCGAAGTGCGGCCCAGAAAGATCATCGGACGTCGTCGGATTTCACCGTGAAAGTTGGAGCGATCAAGAAAATCAGATGTACGGGGGAACAGACTACCTCATCTTGAGGTGCAGGGGATGCGCATCTCCCTATTTTCAGACTGACGAGACGGACTCCGAATCTCAAGACTTCTGGCAGGATGCACAAGGTGAGTATTATAGTGAATACGATCATCGAGTGTCGCATTGGCCATCACCCATAAAGAGACTACAGCCATCATGGTCGATCAAGATTAGCAAGGCGAACTCCGACTTAGGATCGTTATTTGAAGATATTTACGGCGCTCTAAATGCTGATCTTAGGGTGCCCGCTGCTATATCGATCCGCACTGCAATTGACTGTGCATCTGAATTGCTCAGTGTCGACCCCGCTCTGGCCTTCACTGAAAAATTGTCAGCGCTACTTGAACTCGGCAAAATCAGCAGTGACGAGAAGGATGCTCTCGGAACCCTCGTCGACGCAGGAAGTGCAGCGGCGCATCGCGGATGGCGTCCAGGTCCAGGTGAGCTTGATACTATGATGGCCCTTCTTGAAGGTTTTCTGCATAGAAACTTCGTCTTAGGCGAAGCAACGAAGAAGCTCCAGAGCAGGATACCATCGCGGCCGGTTCGGCGTAAGAAACCCAAGTAGCGTCGTCGAGAGCAGGAAGGAGGAACTGGAAAACTCAACCATCGTTGTTATCTTGGCTCCAACCATGAAACACGAAGGAGTCCACCCATGCCAACCGAAACCGCAACCCTCGCCGGCGGGTGCTTCTGGTGCACCGAAGCCGTCTTCGTCGAGCTGATTGGGGTCAGCGCGGTCGAGTCCGGGTATATCGGTGGGCCGGGGCCGGACCCGACCTACGCGCAGGTCTGCTCCGGGCGAACGGGGCATGCGGAGGCGGTGCGGATCAGTTTCGATCCGGCGCAGGTCAGCTATGCCGACCTGCTCGACATCTTTTTTCACACGCATGATCCGACGACGCTGAACCGGCAGGGGGCGGACAGCGGCAGTCAGTACCGCTCGGCGATCTTCCCGCACTCGCCCGAGCAGCGCGCCGAGGCCGAGGCCGCGATCGCGCGCAACCAGACCGATTGGGACGCGAAGATCGTCACCACGATCGAGGCCGACGCGCCGTGGTACAAGGCGGAGGCCTATCACCAGGGTTATTATGCCAACAACGCCGGCTCGAACGGTTATTGCGCCGCGGTCGTCGGGCCGAAGCTGGCGAAGTTCCGTAAGGGCTATGCGGCGCGGCTGAAGAAGGCGGCGGCTTAACCGTTCGGGCGCGGCGCGGCGGCGCGGCGCAGGCGGTCGTTGATCGCCGCGCCGAGGTCGTAGTTCGGGATCGGCGCGACGGCGATACCGGTGCGGCCGCTCACCTCCGCGATGTGCAGCACGTCGAACAGCTGCGCGGCGGCTTCGACGAGATCGCTGCTCGCCGACAAATTGACGTCCCCCGCAGTATCGCCGAAGCCGATGTGGAATTCGTCTGGATGAGCCCCGGTAACGTCGAGCCGGAGCGGCTGGCGCGGCGCATAGTGGCTGGCGAGCTGGCCCGGCGCGGTGATCTCGCCTGACGCCTTGGCATTAATCCCCAGCTGTTCGGCCGCCACGGCGCCGGGTCGCAACAAGGCCACGCGCTCGCCGTCGACCGCGACAATCGTGCTTTCGACCCCGGCCGCGCACGGTCCGCCGTCGAGGATCAGCCCGATCCGCCCCTGCAGCGAGGCCAGCACATGCGCCGCCCGCGTCGCGCTCAGCCGCCCCGAGGCGTTCGCCGACGGCGCCGCGAGCGGGCCGGTCGCGGCGATCACCGCCCGCATCACCGGATGCGCCGGGCAGCGCACCGCGAGCGTCGGCAGCCCGGCGGTGACGAGCGCCGCCACCGCCACGCCAGGCCGCAGCGGCAGTACCAGCGTCAGCGGCCCCGGCCAGAACCGCTCCATCAGCGCGCGCGCTGTCGGTGAAACCTCTACCAGTTGCTCGGCCGCAGCGATGTCCGCGACGTGCACGATCAGCGGGTTGAAGCTCGGCCGCCCCTTAGCCGCGTACACTCGCGCCACCGCGAGCGCATCGGCGGCGGACGCGGCGAGACCGTAGACAGTCTCGGTCGGCAGCGCGACCGGTTCGCCCGCGCGCAATGCCGCAATCGCGCGCGTTATCCCTGCGGCATCGGCTGCGATCACTTCGGTGGTCAGCGGTGTTTGTCCGAACATCTCGTCGCGCTATAGCCGGGCTGTCCGTTTCGCCAAAGGCCCGCGCCATGACCTACACCGCCCCGATCGCCGAGCAGCGCTTCGTGCTCGACACCATCGCCGACCTGCCCG
>JANOOK010000207.1:0-2670 GCA_031421275.1 Sphingomonadaceae bacterium | reverse complement strand
CCGACGCGTATGGACCCCCGCCTTCGCGGGCGTGACGAGCTTCGGTTCAGCCCGAGCAAAACAGAGTCTGATTGCAAAGGAATCCAGAGCCGGTGGAGTTTACGCTTAAGCAAATCCGTCATTCCCGCGAACGCGGGAATCCATGACCTCGAACTTCGACGGTAGAGGTCATGGATTCCTGCGGTTGCGGGAATGACCAGGGTATTGGCCACGACCACACATTTGACATTGTCGCAATAAGCCCTTCTTGATAATGCCTCGCAATAACAGTCCGGGGTAGGATGAACCGACGCACCTTCGCCATCGCAGCCGCGATCATGCTGACCAGCGGCACCGCCGCACACGCCGCACCCGGGATCGACAGCAAGGTCTATGGCACCGGTATCGCGCCCGGCGTCACCGAGATCGAGACGCGCTATGCCCGGCTGACCGGCAAGACGGATGACGGGGCATCGGCGCTGGTGCTCGAGGCCGCGCACGGCTTCAGCGACCGATTTTACGGCGCGGTGCTGACGACATTGGTCTCGGCTCCCGACCGCGTGGCCGGGAGCAGCACGACGGTCAGCGGCGTCGGGTTCGAGGGGGTCTACCGCATCGGTCGCATCCCCGGCATCGGCGTCGATGTGGCGACGTACGCCGAATACGCTGCCGCATTCCGCGGCGAGCCCCACAATCTCGAGTTCAAGGCGCTGCTGGAAAAGCGCGCCGGCAAGCTCGACACTCGCGTCAATCTCGTTGCCGAACGGCTGCTGCGCGGCGCGGCACCGGTCGTGTTCAGCTATGCCGCGTCGGCGGACTATGCCGTCATCGGCGACGAAGTCCGGCTCGGGGCGCAGGCGTTCGGCGATCTTGGCGACTCCGACCGCTTCGCCGGGCGGCAGGCGCACTTCCTCGGTCCGGTCGGCAAGTTCGAGCTCGAACATACCCCGCTCGGCGGTGAACTCGGCATCGAGGCAGGCTATCTGTTCGCCGTCGGCGCGGCGCGGGACAGCGCGCGCGGGCAGGCGCGATTGCTGCTCGAATGGGAGTTCCGCTTTTAAAATGCCCTCCGGCCCGGCATGGAGGGGGAAGGCGGGCAGGATCACTTGCTACGGCAGGATCGCAAAACGCCGCACTTCGCACCGCGCTGCGCTTGCGCTAGACCGTGCGGAATGCCCTTGCTCCTGCCCTTCGCGCTCGGCGCGCTCGCGATGACCGCGATCGTCGCGGTCCGCTATCTCGCCGTCTCGGGCTTCTTCGCGTGGTTGACCCGCCGGCTGCATCCCGCCGTCTACGCCCCCGCCGATCCCGCCAAGCGCGCGCGGCTGAACACGCAGATGCGCCGCGAGATCGGCTGGTCGCTGGTCTCCGCGGCGATCTACGGTCTCCCGGCAGGCCTGACCGGCGTCGCGTGGCAGCAGCTCGGCTGGACGAAAATCTACACCGGCAGCGGGTATGACCAGGGCCTGGGCTGGTGGTGGTTCCCGGTCAGCATCGGCGTCTACCTGTTCGTCCACGACAGCTACTTCTACTGGACGCACCGCGCCATGCACACGCCGCTACTGTTCGCCCGCGTTCACGCGGTGCACCACGCCAGCAAGCCGCCGACGGCATGGGCGGCGATGGCGTTCCACCCGTGGGAGGCGCTGTCGGGGGCGCTGCTGATCCCGGCGCTGGCGTTTGCCGTGCCCATCCATGCGGAGGCGTTGCTGATTGTCCTCACTGTGATGACATTCTTCGGCGTCACCAATCACATGGGCTGGGAGCTCTTTCCGCAGCGCTGGCTGGCTGGTACATTTGGTCGCACGATGATAACGGCATCGCATCATCATCTGCACCACCGTCATTACCGGTGCAATTACGGGCTGTATTTCCGGTTCTGGGACCGGCTATGCGGGACCGATCGGGGTTGGGCTGGGGAACTCTCGCATGACGAACCGCCGACTGGTCGCGCTGCTGCCGATAACGCTGGCGTCGGCAGGCTTGCTGCTGGGGGCCGCACCGCCGCCTGACCCGGTGTCGGTCGATATCGAGGTCATCGGCCTGCGCTCGACCGCGGGCAATATCCAGGCCTGCGTCTGGCACGGCCCGGAGCACTTTCTCGCCGCCAGGGCCTGCGCCCAATATGGCCGGGTCGTGGTCGCGCGTGCCGGCCCGACGGTGTCGCTCAAGCTCGATCTGCAGCCCGGCGAATATGCGGTGTCGCTGTTCCACGACGCCAACGCCAACGGCAAGCTCGACAAGAACCTGCTCGGCATGCCGACCGAGGGCTTCGGCTTCTCGCGCAATCCGGTGATCGCGTTCAGCTCGCCGAGCTATGCCGCGACCCGCTTCGAAGCCGCGGCTGCGACCACCGAGACCATCCGGATGAAGTATTTCCTTTGACTTGAGCGCCCGCCGGCCGCATTTTGGCGACAGTTCCCAGGGGAGCCCCGCGTCACCGGGGCTGAGACCGTGCAGGAAGCTGCGCCAAACCCTCCGAACCTGATCCGGGTCATTCCGGCGTAGGAAACGGAACGATCAGCGGGCACCTTGCCCCGCGCGCCCGCCTTTCGCCTGTGACCCTTCGTGAGAAGGACTGCGTCATGGCCGACATCAATTCGCCGATCGAAATGCCCGTCACCACCGGGCCACTTCCGGGCAGCCGCAAGATCCACGTGCCCGGCGAGCGCTTCCCCGATCTCCGCGTCG
>JANOOK010000206.1:0-12872 GCA_031421275.1 Sphingomonadaceae bacterium | reverse complement strand
GCTTGGCGACTTGAGGCAGATCGTAGCGATCAGGATAAGCGGCGGAAGTTGATTAATAAGATCGTTTACCAAAACGGGAAATCTTACAAAGCTGGACGTGACCTAAAATTCTGGGCATGCTTTGTTCCTAGCCGTGCGGTGTGGGACAAACTGTCCATCATACGTGGTCTGACGGAGGATGACGAAGATGATGGTGCCAGTGTATCCGGAGATATGTTTACGGGATACTACCTAGGTGGCGGGCTGTACACATCGTCGAAGGGGATGCCGACGGGTATTTATCTGGATTTAAAGCCTCGTGGTTCTGCGGGTTACGTCCCGAACTTTTTCATTCTGATCGAAGATCCTTCGCTAAGTTTTGATATTGGAAGAAAAGCCATTCAGACTCGTCAGCAGGGAATGCTGCGTGAAATCGCATACGGCCAGTTTCGTGAGTTTATAAACGACATTGTAAAATACATTAGTGGGGCTATCGATGACCCGGATCCTCGATATGATCGAGAAGAGTTATTTGAAGAAATAAAGAATTTGCCTGACCTTGAGTCAAACGAGAGTATTTTCATAAAACGTCCTAACGGCCAGGAGGCCACAGTTGCTGGAATGTTTTTTGAACAGCTTGGTAAAGGTCGGTTTGGAAGTTTTAAGCCATACATTTCGGGTTATCGAGGGCGATATGATCTTTACGGAAAAATCGGCAACCAGAGCCATGTCGTCGAGTTTAAGTTTGATCTCGCTGGACTTTTTCGCGATTTTAGCGATGAGCGTAAGATGTTTGACGAAATCGATGCGGTGGTCCTGTGGGATGTGACTGAGCAGGATCGAAAGCTGATCTAAACCCGTGGTCTAACTCTTACCCAAATTGAATCGTCTGCGCTGACGACCGTGACAAGCCGCTTTCCAGGCGCGCACTATCGCCTGAATATTGACGGGGTGAAATCTATTGAGATTGTTTGCATGAAGAAGTTTCTCAAACCAGTGGAGTAATAGTTTCCGAGCGAGGGTAGCAGCATGGGCATAGCCTATGTCGCAGGACGCGGCCGCGGGCTGCGCTGGTCGTTTAGAGCTTGAGCTTCTTTTTTGCGCTGTAGAGGCGTAAGCTGTTAGTGCATGTGCAACGAAGCCGCCCGTCGTACCGCGCTCAGCCTGATGCGCGAGGATTTTAGCAGCTGAAGATCACGCTGCGGTTTCCCGAGGGGCTGCCCAATCTCGGCGAGGCGCCGCATATCCGGATCACCGACACGACCGTAGTCGTCCGCGCTGCCGCCGACGGGTTTCGAGATGGTGAAGCGGCGGTGGAGCTGGGTCGGCGCGGTTTCGGCGCGGGGGGCGGGCAAGCCGGTCTATAACTTCCGCAGCGAGGGGCGGCGGTTCGACAATAGGTCGCCCGCTCTATGCTGTTAGCAACACCTTACATGCCGCATCTATTCTCACGGCATCTTCTTTCCCCAACTCCCCCGCGCTCCGCACGACAAGCCCTGCCTCAATCGTAAACAGTTTCGTTCGTACCACGCAGGGCGCATTCAACCCTGCTGCTGCAAGATCAACCACCGGCACATCTAGCGTCCAGCTCGACCGCCCGGCGCTGGTGATCATCGCGCAGACGATGTGCCCGCTGGCGGCGTTCCAGCCGGCGGCGGAGAGGACGAGCGCTGGGCGGCGGCGGACGACGGGGAGGTCGGTGAAGGGGAACGGGACGATGACGATGTCGAACCGCTCGAACGTCACAGATCGGCCCAGGCGGCGTCGTCCTCGGGGGTGGCCCATTCGCCGAGCGTACCGCCGAGCGCGGCGGCGAAGGCCGGGTCGGCGGCGCGGATCGGCTCGATGATGACGTGGCCGTTCTCGACATAGACGTCGACCTTCTGGTCGACGCGCAGCTTCGCCGCAGCCATTACCGAGGCGGGGATGCGAACCGACGGGCTATTGCCCCACTTGCGGATGCTGACGTGCACGGAGCGCTCCTGTATCGACGTTGTCGATACCTAGGCTGGGGCGGGGTGAGGCGCAAGCGTGCCACAGGGGGGTCGGAGTCCCGTCGAAGGCCGGACCGCTTGATTTGTTTGTCACCCCCGCGAGGGCGGGGGCACCATCACCACAGACGTCCCACGCCTATGCACCCCCGCATTCGCGGAGGTGACAATAGAATTAATTGAACCATATCGGCACAAACCGCTGTCCTACACCCTTCGTCTTATGCTACCCGATACGTCCCTATCCTTGCCGGAGACGATCATGCCCCGTTTTGTCCAGCCGTCGTTTGCGCTGTCGCGTGCCGGGTTCGTGCGGCCGGGGGAGGTTCGGGCCGAGGACGACGACGGTGTGACGGCGTGGCTGGCGCATCTCGATGCCGGGCGGATCGCGGTGCATGCGGCGGGCGACGGTGCCGGGAACGCGGGCGTTTTAAGAGTCGCCAAAGAACCGCTAAGGTGTTAAATAGGCTTGGGTAAAACGCCGTTTGGGAGTCGTCAAAGAGTTGCAACTGGGAGCGTTGCGTGGGTCCCGATCACGTTGCCCCTCCACCACGCCTGAAGCGGCGCGGTCCCCCTCCCCGCGAAGGCGGGGAGGATCAGGTCAACGGTCCGTGGCTCATCCGCGGCAGGACGTGGCGGGCGAACAGGTCGGCTTCGGCGGCGTGGGGGTAGCCCGACAGGATGAAGGCCTCGATGCCCATCGCCTGATAGGCCTGCAGCTTGGCGAGCACCTGGTCGGGGTCGCCGACGATCGCGGCACCGCAGCCCGAGCGGGCGCGGCCGATGCCGGTCCAGAGATTGGCCTCGACGTAGCCGTCGGTGGCGGTGTCGCGGAGTTCGGCCTGGCGGCGGACGCCTGCAGAGGTCGCGTCGAGCGACTTGGCGCGGATCGCGGCGCCGGCGGCGGCATCGAGGTGTGACAGCAGGCGGTCGGCGGCGGTGCGCGCCTCCGCCTCGGTGTCGCGGACGACGACGTGGACGCGGTAGCCGAACTTGAGCGCGCGCCCGGCGGCGGCGGCGCGGGCGCGCATGTCGCCCAGGATGGCCTGCACCGCGGGCATGGTGTCGGGCCACATCAGATAGACGTCGGCGGCGGCGGCGGCGGCGGCGCGGGCATCGGGGGAGAGCCCGCCGAAGTACAGCGGCGGGCAGCGGCCGCTGACCGTGGTGACGCCGGGCGGGTCGAGTTTGAGGGTGTAATGCTCGCCGCGGTGGTCGAGCGGCTGGCCGCTGAGAAGGGTCTTCAGGATCTGCATGACCTCGACGGTGCGGGCGTAGCGCGGGCCGCTGGCGAGGCTCTCGCCGGGGAGATCGGAGGAGATGATGTTCACCGTCAGCCGCGAGCGCGCGGGCGCATCGGCGCTGGCTCCGCCCGTGTCGGAAGCTGCGGCGCAAAGCCGGTCGAGCGTCGCGATCTGTCGGGCGAGCTGCGGCGGCCAGGTCTCGCCGGTGCGGACCGCGAGCAGCAGCCGGATGCGCCGGGTCAGCACCGCGACGGCGCTGGCGAACACCGTGGTATCGAGCCCGAGCGCATAGCCGCTGGGCAGCAAGATATTGTCGAAGCCGCCGCTCTCGGCCGCCAGCACGATGTCGCGGCAATGCTCCCAGCTCGATTTCAGCTTGGGGTCGGGGACGCCGAGGAACTCGTAATCGTCGTCGCAAAGCGCCGAGAACCAGCTGACTTCGCAGCTGTTCAAGGCGGGATCGCTGGTGTTGAGGTCGGCGCCGAACACTTCGGTCACGGCAAATTCTCGCCGAGGCTGGCGACGAGGATGGCGTACCATTCGGCGCGGGTGAAGCCGACCTTATAGGCGTCCGCGGTCGCGGCGATGCGCGCCGGGTCCTGCGTGCCGACGATCGGGATCGGACTGGCGGGATGCGCCATGATCCAGGCGTAGGCGACAGCGGTGCGGTCGACGCCGTACCTCGCCGCATGCGTGTCGAGCGCGGCTTGCACGCGGGCGACCTGCGGCGTCGGCGGGGTACCGCGACCGGGCCGCGGGTCGCCGCTGCCGAGCCGCCCCTGCCCCAGCGGCGACCATGCCAGCACGCCGTAGCCGCGCTTCATGGCGCGGTCGAGCGTGCCGTCGAACAGCGGCGCGGTGGCGAGCACCGAGAATTCGGGCTGCGTACTCGCGAGCGGGGCGCTCAAATGCGCGGCGAGCGCGGCCGTCTGCGCCGGCGTGTAGTTCGAGACGCCGACCGCGGCGACCTTGCCGGCGGCGACCAGCGCGTCGAGGCTAGCGGCGGTCTCGGCGGGGTGCGCCAGCATGTCGGGCCGGTGGATCTGCCACAGGTCGAGCCGCTCGACGCCGAGCCGTTGCAGCGAGGCGTCGACCGCGGCGGCGATGTAGGCGGGCGCCGAGTCGTAGGGCACGCCCATGCGGATGCCGCCCTTGCTTGCCAGCACGATGCGGTCGCGAATGCCCGGCGCGGCGGTGAACACCCGGCCGAGCAGCAGCTCCGATGCGCCGAAGTCCTCGGCATTATCGGGGCCATAGATGTCGGCGGTGTCGAACAGCGTGATGCCGGCCGCGAGCGCCGCCTCGACTTTGGCCTGCGCCGCGGCGAGGTCGCTGCCGCCGAAGCGCCACATCCCCCATGCCATCGGCGAGACGACAAGACCGGACTTGCCGAGTGGGCGCGGTTCGGACGAAAGGGTGATCTCGGTCATGCAGGCTTAGTGGCACAAGGAACGGACAAATGGGAGAGACGATCCGCTGGGGCATCGTCGGTGCCGGTATGATGGGCATCGAGCACATCAACAACATCAAGCTGATGCCGGGAGCCGAGATCGTCGCGCTGGCCGATCCGACGCCGCGTTCGCTCGACAGCGCGGCGCGAGCAGTCGGGTCGCCGGTCGCGCAGTACGCGAGCGCCGCCGAGCTGGCGGCAAGCGGCAGCTGCGATGCGGTGGTCGTCGCCGCGCCGAACTTCACGCACCGCGAGGTGCTCGGGCCGCTGATGGCTGCAGGGCTGCATATCCTGTGCGAGAAGCCGCTGTGCACGACGCTGGCCGATGCACGCGCGGTCGCCGAGGCGTCGGCGCGCTATGACAAAGTGTTCTGGACCGGCATGGAGTATCGCTACATGCCGCCCGCCGCCGCGTTCATCGCCGAGGTCCACGGCGGCAGCGTCGGCACTTTGCGGATGCTGTCGATCCGCGAGCACCGCTTCCCGTTCCTCGTCAAGGTAGGCGACTGGAACCGCTTCGCCGCGAACACCGGCGGCACGATGGTGGAGAAATGCTGCCACTTCTTCGACCTGATGCGGGTGATCGTCCGGTCCGAGCCGGTGCGGGTGTTTTGCTCGGGAGCCATGGACGTCAACCACCTGAACGAACGCTACGACGGGCGCACGCCCGACATCATCGACAACAGCTACACCGTCGTCGACTTCGAGGGCGGCGTCCGCGCCATGCTCGACCTCAGCATGTTCGCCGAGGGTGCGGAGAACCAGGAGGAGATCGCGGCGGTCGGCGACGCGGCGCGGCTCGAGGTGCTGATCCCGGCGGGCGAGCTGATCCACTCGCCGCGGGTCGGGCTCGGTCAGCCCAAGGCGGTGACGCGGCGACACGTTGCGGTCGACCCGACGGCGCTGGCGGCCGGGCATCACCACGGTGCGACCTATTACCAGCACCAGGCCTTCGCGCGCGCGGTTCGCGGCGACGGCTCGGTCGAGGTCACGGCGGATGACGGACTGCGGGCGGTGGCGATGGGACTGGCAGCGGAGATCAGTGCGCGCGAACACCGGGTGGTGGCGATGAGCGAGCTGGGCTTTTAGCTGGCCCTGTCGAACGCTGGCTGAATTGCGGACATTCGCCAGCCTCATATCTCGTGAGAACATTGCGCCCAGTTGACCAACCCCGCTCATCCCGAGCGCAGTCGAGGGACGCACGATCTCCGGGCAGGTCGCTCGACGTCGCTCGCGATGAGCGGGGGGCTGTTCGGCTAGCGCGCGCTCAATCCCGCGTCGCCCCGGTCGTCGTCGCGCCGCCGTAATATTCGTCAACGGCACGGCCGTAATCGCGCCGGTCGAGCTCATCGCGCGAGTAGTTCGGCGCGGCGCGCAGCGCGTCGGCGCTGTGTCCGACGCAGTAGCCGCCCCGCGCGGCATCGTAGCTGAGCACGTTCCACGGCAGCGGGTGATAGCGCTCGCCGATGCCGAGAAAGCCGCCGAACGACATCACGACATAGGCGACTTGGCCCGAGCGCTTGCCGATCATGATCGAATCGATGGTGCCGAGGCGCTCGCCGCTGCCGCCGTACACCGCGGTGCCGTGAACCTTGTCGGCGGCGATCAGATCGGCGGTTTCGCTGGAGTTCCACGATGGGGAACCGGCGTTGCGGTCGGGACTGCCGGAACCAGGGCTGCTGCCGGAGCGACCGGGCATGCCGCTGCTGCTGCGGGGATTGTCCTTCGAGCCGATGGGCGCCGTCCCCGCGTCGATGCCGTCATTGTACTCGGGGCTGCGCGTGCCGCTGGTCGGATCATTGGCCGGATTGCTGCTGTCGGTCATCATGCGTCTCCCTCACTGGTGTGGACCTTTAGCCAACGGCCATCACCCGGCGGCGTTCCGGCGCTGTCGTCGCACTGGCGTTGACGCCGGCGGAGGACTATATACGGCGTATCTGGCGCGGTGCCCGGCGCAGGAGCATATTATGTTCGGTCGGCTGATCGGCTACCTCGACGCAGTCAAGGCGCGTGACCCAGCGGCGCGGTCGCGCTGGGAAATCCTGCTTTACCCCGGGGTTTGGGTGCTCGGCTTCCACCGGATCGGTCACGCGCTTTACCGGGCGCGGCTGTTCCTGCTGGCGCGTATCGTCAACCATGTTGCGCGCTTCCTGACCGCGATCGACATCCATCCCGGCGCGCAGATCGGCCGGCGTTTCTTCATCGATCATGGCTTTGTCGTCATCGGCGAAACCGCGATCATCGGCGACGACGTGACGATCTATCAATGCGTGACGCTCGGCGGCACCGATCCGGCCAACGGCATCGCCGGCAAGCGCCATCCGACGCTCGCGGACGGCGTCATCGTCGGATCGGGCGCACAGGTGCTCGGGCCGATCGTGGTCGGCGAACGCGCCCGCGTCGGGGCCAATGCCGTCGTCACCCGCGACGTACCGCCCGGCGCGACAATGGTCGGCATCCCGGCGCGGTCGACGCTCGTCGACGCGACCGCCTACGCCAAGCCGTTCATGCCGTACGGGACGCCGTGCAACCAGAAATACGATCCCGAGACGCAAAAGCTCGAGATCCTGCGTTGCGAGGTCGAAAAGCTGCGCGCCCGGATCGACGAGCTGACCGCCGAGACGCCGCAGCGGTCGAACCAGGGCTGAATACCGCAGTCGAGGAGCTTGCCAGCCGCATGTCGAACGTCACGCCGCTCAATGCGACCCACCCGCCGCAGACCAGCTTCGACCGGCACGAGCTCAACGCCATCCTGAATGTCTACGGCCGCATGGTCGCCGCCGGAAACTGGCGCGATTATGCGATCGACCTCGGGCGCGACACGGCGAGCTTCTCGGCGTTCCGCCGCGCCGCCGAGCGCCCCGAGGTGCAGGTGCTGAAAGTTCCGGCGCTGCGCCACAAGCAGGGCATGTACGCGCTGATCGGCGAAGGCGGCATCGTGCTGCGCCGTGGCCACGAGCTGAGCTCGGTCCTCGCTCCGCTCGAACGCAAGCTGCTGAAGCTGGTCGAGGCCTGATGCTGCCGGGCTTCGAGCGGCAGCGCATTCCGGTAGGCGACATCACAATCAACGCCAGCACCGCCGGTGCCGGTCCGCCGCTGCTGCTGCTGCATGGCTATCCGCAGACGCACGTCATGTGGCACCGTATCGCGCCAGCACTTGCCGAGCGCTTTACCGTCGTCGCCGCCGACCTGCGTGGCTACGGCGACAGCAGCAAGCCCGCAGGGACGGCCGATCATAGCGGCTACAGCAAGCGCAGCATGGCGGCCGATATGGTCGCGGTCATGGCAGCGCTCGGCCATGACCGCTTCAACGTCGCCGGCCATGACCGCGGCGGCCGCGTCGCCTACCGCTTGGCGCTCGACCATCCAGCTGTCGTCGAGCGGCTGGCAGTGCTCGACATCGTGCCGACCAAGACCGTCTACGACCGGCTCGAGCGCCGGGTCGCGACGGCATATTTCCATTGGCTGATGCTGATCCAGCCCGCGCCGCTGCCGGAGACGCTGATCGGAGCCAATCCGGGCTTCTGGCTCGACACGACCTTCGGCGCATGGAGCCGCGGTGGTAACCCATTCGCTCCCGGGGCCGTCGCCGAATACAAGCGCTGCTTCGACGCCGCCACCATCCACGCCAGCTGCGAAGACTACCGCGCCGGGGCGACGCTCGACTGCGAGCACGACGCCGCCGATCTCGACACCGGCCGCCGCATCGCCTGCCCCATGATGGTCTTGTGGGGCGAACGCGGGCTGGTCGGGCGGGCTTACGATGTGCTGGCGGCGTGGCGCGACTATGCCCGCGATGTGCGCGGGCATGCAGTGCCGGGCGGGCACTTCCTGCCGGAAGAAGCACCGAACGAGACGCTGGCGGCGCTGCAGGGGTTTTTCGAGCCGCAGGCCTTCTCCGTCTAACGTCGAGTTCGGCCAAGTGGAACCGTCACCCCCGCGAAGGCGGGGGCCCAAACCCGTCCAACGTCCGACGTGGATGGGCCCCGCCGTCGCGGGGGTGACGGTCCCGGTTCAGCATGGCCAAATCGGCGGCTAGACCGCCGCGACCGGCAGCCTGACGCTCATCGAGCCCGGCAGAAACGCCAATACCCGCGCGCGGATCGGCCGCCATGCCGCCGACAGCAGCACGAGGAACAACCCGATGACGAGCGCGGTAATGCCGAAGCTCGCCGCGATGCCACTGTCACCCGCCGTCACCAGCGCCTGGATCGCGTAGATCACGTAAAACAACGCCGATACCAGCAGCGCGCGCCGGTCGATCGCCAGCGCGATCAGCGTCAGCGCGGCATAGACCGCGATCACCGCGACCGCCGCGCCTGCCTCGGCATCGGGCTGCAGCAACCCGGCGAGCTTGAACACCGGATGCACGATCAGCGGCGCGGCGAGCAGGTGCAGCCAGAACGCCACGTCGGTCCGCCGCGTCACCCGCGCCCGGTCGCGCGTGTCAAACCACATCGCCAACGCGAATACGGCAAGGCCGCAGATGAAGAGGGTCAGCAGGATCAGGTCGCTCGACCCGTGTCCGAACGCGATCGCTGCGGTTATCGTCCCGACCAGCGCTGCTGCTCCTGCAGCGGCGGTGATCGGCACGTTGAACCGACGCCAGTGCAGCACGGCCGCCCCAACCGCGACGGCAGCGGCGGCAATCAGGCCGATCGAGGCACCGTTTGCGGCAGCGAACGAAGCTGAACCCGTCGTCGCACTCAGGACTGTCGCGAACACCGCGCTTACGAATGTGAGCAGCAGGGCGATGCTGGGCAGCGCCATCCGTCGTTGCCGGGTGAAATATTCCGCCAATCCCCACGACGCCGCGGCAACGCCGATCGCACCCAGCACGGGAGTGATTGCGCCGCCGAGCGACCCCACGGCAAACAACAACAGCCCGATCGCGATGGTCACGAAGATGTCGTTGAACCCGGTCAGCAGCCGGAACTGTTCCTCGTCCGGGCCTGCCGCGCCCTGCCGGTGCGTACGCGCGAACACCACCAGCCGCTCGCGCGTTGCCGCGTCGAGAATACCCGCGGTTACCGCCGCGTCGAGGTCGCGCTCTTCGATCATACTATGGTCCCACTGTCATAGCCTAACAGTACAGCGCATTCAGCATTGGGTCAAATGCGGCCGAGCCCGTGCGTTCAAACTCGATCGGAGCTCGCCGGCCGCCTAAAAATGGATCGCCCGCCCATACGCGCCGAGCACGCTCTCGTGCATCATCTCGCTCAGCGTCGGGTGCGCGAACACCGTCTCTATCAGCTCGCTCTCGGTCGTCTCGAGCTGGCGGGCGATGACATAGCCCTGGATCAATTCGGTGACTTCGGCCCCGATCATGTGCGCGCCGAGCAGCTCGCCGGTGGCGGCGTCGAACACCGTCTTGACGAAGCCCTCGGCCTCGCCGAGCGCGATCGCCTTGCCGTTGCCGATGAACGGGAATTTGCCGACCTTGAGCTGGCGCCCGCCCTCGCCCGCCTTCGCCTCGGTCAGCCCGACGCTCGCCACCTGCGGGCGCGAATAGGTGCAGCCCGGGATGTTGGCGATGCTGAACGGGTGCGGGTCGAGCCCGGCGATCTTCTCGACCGCGACGATACCCTCGTGGCTCGCCTTGTGCGCCAGCCACGGCGCGCCGGTGACGTCGCCGATCGCCCACACGCCGGCCACGCTGGTCCGACCGAAATGGTCGACCGCGATGCGCCCACGCTCGACGCGCACGCCGAGCGCCTCGAGCCCGATATTCTCGATATTATGAACGATACCGATCGCGACGACGACGTGGCTGAAGCGGTTGGCGCTCGCCTTGCCGTCGGCGGTGGTAATCGTCGCCGCGACGCCGTCAACATCGGGCTTGACCTCCGAAACCTTTGCGCCGGTCAGGATCGTCAGGCCCTGCTTGGTCAGCGTCTTCGCCATGAACGCCGAAATCTCGGCATCCTCGACGGGAAGAATGCGATCGAGCATTTCGACGACGGTAACCTTCGCCCCCATGTCGCTATAAAAGCTGGCGAACTCGATGCCGATCGCGCCCGAACCGATGACCAGCAGCTCGGTGGGCATGGCGGGCGGCACCATCGCGTGGCGGTACGTCCAGATGCGGTCGCCATCGGACTGCATGTCGGGCAGCTCGCGCGCCCGCGCCCCCGTGGCGACGATGATGTGCGGCGCGGTCAGCTCGCGGGTCGTGTTGCCGGTCCTGACGCTCAGCATGTTCGCCGCGGTCAGCGTGCCGACGCCCTCGACGACGGTAACCTTGTGCTTCTTCATCAGCGACTTGACGCCGGCGTTGAGCTGTCCTGCCACCTTGCGCGACCGGTCGACCACCTTCGCCAGATCGAACGACACGTTTTGCGCGCTCAACCCATAGGCGTCGGCGTGCTGCATGTAATGATAAATCTCCGACGTCCGCAGCAGCGCCTTGGTCGGGATGCACCCCCAGTTGAGGCAGATCCCGCCGAGCCGCTCGCGTTCGACGATGGCAACCTTCATGCCGAGCTGCGACGCACGGATCGCAGCGACGTAACCGCCGGGACCGGAGCCGAGGATAACGAGGTCGAAGGGTTCAGGCATCGAGAGTTTCCACTTGACGGCGCAACACACGCGTCGACCAGACCGGCGCTCCCGATCCGACGAAGTCCTTGTCGTGGCTCCAGACATCGGCATCGGTCGCCATCGCGGCGGCGATTACCGGCCAATCGAGCTGGCCGCGCGCATGTAGGCGTAAGCGTGCCGAATGCTCATAGCGATTGAAGAGCGCGGGCCCGAGCGGTCTGACGACAGTGAGCAAGCGCTGCATCTGCGTGTCGGTCCATTCGGGCGACTGGCCCGACTCGCGCGCCACGACGATCCACGTCTCGGCAATCTGATGAACCGGTGCCATGAGCATCACGCCATTCTCGAACAATTGCAGAAGCAGGACAAAGCTCGATCCGAGCAGCGCACTGGCCATGATGTTCGCATCGACGACCAGCCGATTGAAGTCATCCCGCATCCAGCGGCTCACCGTCCGGTGTCATGCCGAGCCGCGCCATCGCCGCATCAAGGTCGATCCCGCGGTCACGCAACTCCTGTTGAGCTTCGGCTACAGCAGCGGCAGCGCGCCGAGCAGCACCGATATTCCGCGCCCAGTTCTTCGGCATATAGGTGCCGACTTCGCGCCCGTTATTGGTTATCACGATAAACTCGGTGCCGTTGGCGACCTCGCTCAACCGCTCCCGGAACTCGCGAACGCCTAACTTCAACATCACCGCCTCCGTGCACACACTTGTGTGCACTTTGCCGCGGCACAGGTCAAGCCAGCATGCCCAGCGGCGCTTCCACCAGCCCCCGGAACGCGCTCATGAACTCCGCCCCCGTCGCGCCGTCGATGGCGCGGTGGTCGAAGCTGCCCGTCGCGCTCAGCACCGTTGCCACGCCGAGCGCGTCGCCGTCGACCACGGCGCGCTTCTCGCCCGCTCCCACCGCTAGGATCAGCCCCTGCGGCGGGTTGATGACGGCGTCGAACTGCTTGATGCCGTACATGCCGAGGTTCGAGATCGAGGCGGTGCCGCCGGTGTATTCCTCCGGCTTGAGCTTGCCGTCCCTGGCGCGTGCGGCCAAGTCCTTCATCTCGGTGGCGATGACGCTCAGCCGCTTGTTAGCGGCGTCGGTGATGATCGGCGTGATCAGCCCGCCGGGGATGGCGACCGCCACCGACACGTCGGCGCGGCCGAACTTGTACAGCGTGTCGCCGGCGAATTGCACGTTGCTGTCGGGCACCTGCACCAGCGCCAGTCCCAGCGCCTTGATCAGCAGGTCGTTGACCGACAGCTTGACGCCGCTCTTGCCCAGGCTGGCATTCAACTCGCCGCGCAGCTTGAGCAGCGCGTCGAGGCGGACGTCGACGGTGAGGTAGAAATGCGGGACGGTCGCCTTCGACTCCGCCAGCCGCCGCGCGATGGTCTTGCGCATCGACGAGAGCTTGATCGCCTCGGCGGGGACGCCTTCGGGGGGGGCGTAGGCGGGGGCGGGCGACTTCGGAGCGGGCGCGGCGGCAGGTGCCGGAGCCGCCTTGCCTTCCTGCTCTCCTCCCGCCTTCACGGGAGGGGCCGGGGGTGGGGCCGCCGGCGCGCTTGCTGGCGGCACCGTTGCATGGGCACCAACCCCGTCGAGGTCGGTCTTGACGATACGCCCATTCGGCCCCGAGCCTTTGATCGCGCCGAGGTCGATGCCCTGCGCCTG
>JANOOK010000205.1:0-3324 GCA_031421275.1 Sphingomonadaceae bacterium | reverse complement strand
CCCCCCCCCCCCCCCGCGGCCCCCCCCCCCCCACCGGCCCTCCGGCGCCGCCGTCCTGCCCCCACACCACTATACACACACTCAAAACACCCGCCCCCCCCCCCCCCCCCCCCCCCGCACCCGCCCCCCCCACCGCCGCCGGCCCGATGACCGACGGCGTTGCCATCCTTACTTCTTCTCGTCGTCGACTTCGCTGAACTCGGCGTCGACGACGTCGTCGTGCTTTGCCGTCGCCGCGTCGGGCGGCGGGGCACTTTCGGCCGCATAGACCGCCTCGCCGAGCTTCATCGCCACCGTCGCCAGCGCCGTCGTCTTGGCGGTCAGCGCGTCGGCGTCGCCGCCGTCGAGGATAGCCTTCAGGTCGGCGACCGCCTTCTCGATGTCGGCCTTGACCTCGGCCGAGACCTTGTCGCCGTGCTCGGCCATCTGGCGCTCGGTCGAGTGGACGAGGCTGTCGGCCTGGTTGCGCGCCTCGGCGACCGCCCGCCGCTTCTTGTCGTCGGCGGCGAAGCGCTCGGCGTCCTTGACCATCTGGTCGATGTCGTCCTTCGACAGGCCACCCGACGGCTGGATGCGGATCTGCTGCTCCTTGCCGGTGCCCTTGTCCTTGGCGTTGACCGAGACGAGGCCGTTCGCGTCGATGTCGAAGGTCACCTCGATCTGCGGCAGCCCGCGCGGTGCCGCCGGAATGCCGACCAGATCGAACTGGCCGAGCAGCTTGTTGTCCGCCGCCATCTCGCGCTCGCCCTGGAAGACGCGGATAGTGACGGCCGACTGGTTGTCGTCGGCGGTCGAGTAGGTCTGCGACTTCTTGGTCGGGATCGTCGTGTTGCGGTCGATCATGCGGGTGAACACGCCGCCCAGCGTCTCGATGCCGAGCGACAGCGGCGTCACGTCCAATAGCAGCACGTCCTTGACGTCGCCCTGCAGCACGCCCGCCTGGATCGCCGCACCCATCGCGACGACCTCGTCAGGATTGACGCTGGTGTTGGGCTCCTTGCCGAACAGCTGCTTCACGAACTCGCGGACGCGCGGCATGCGGGTCATGCCGCCCACCAGGATGACCTCGTCGATCTCGGCGGTCTTGACGCCGGCTTCGCTGATTGCGTCAAGGCAGGGTTTCCGGGTCCGCTCGATCAGGTCGATGACCAGCTTCTCGAGATCGGTGCGGGTGATCGTCTTGACGAGGTGCTTGGGACCCGTCGCGTCCGCCGTGATGAACGGCAGATTGACCTCGGTCGAGGCCGACGACGACAGCTCGATCTTGGCCTTCTCGGCCGCCTCCTTCAGCCGCTGCAGCGCCAGCTTGTCCTTGGTCAGGTCGATGCCTTCGGCCTTGCGGAAGTCCTCGGCGAGGAACGCGACCACCTTGGCGTCGAAGTCCTCGCCGCCCAGGAACGTGTCGCCGCTGGTCGACTTGACCTCGAACACGCCGTCGCCGAGTTCGAGCACCGACACGTCGAAGGTGCCGCCGCCGAGGTCATAGACCGCGATCGTCTTCGCACCGACCTTGTCGAGACCGTAGGCGAGCGCGGCCGCCGTCGGCTCGTTGATGATGCGCAGCACGTCCAATCCGGCGATGCGCCCGGCGTCCTTGGTCGCCTGGCGCTGCGCGTCGTTGAAATATGCCGGGACGGTGATCACCGCCTGCGTGACGGTCTCGCCGAGATAGGCCTCGGCGGTTTCCTTCATCTTCTGCAGGATGAAGGCGGAAATCTGCGACGGCGAATAGTCTTCGGTGCCGGCATGGACCCACGCGTCGCCGTTGCCGCCCTTGACGATCTTGTACGGGACCAGCGCGGCGTCCTTCTGAGTCAGCGGATCGCTGAACGGGCGGCCGATCAGGCGCTTGACGGCGAAGATGGTGTTTTCGGGATTGGTCACCGCCTGGCGCTTGGCCGGCTGGCCGACCAGGCGCTCCTTGTCCTTGGTGAACGCGACTTGGCTCGGCGTCGTGCGCGCGCCTTCCGCATTCTCGATAACCTTGGGGGTGCTGCCTTCCATGACGGCAACGCAGCTGTTGGTGGTGCCGAGGTCGATCCCGATAACTTTTGCCATGATATCCTCAAAAAAAGCGATGTTGTACCCATGCAGCGCCGGGCCGCCCTCGCGAATGAAGCGACGACCTGCCGACTGCGGCTGAACGGGCATATAGGGAGCGGCAAAAAGCGCTACAAGCGCCGGCGCCACGTTCAACCCACGCTAATGTGACGACGGTCACAGCGCGGCGGCGGACGCCGTGCCACATCGACCAACGGCGTTGTCCGCACTATCTCAATGCGGTAGCTGGGAGGGTGACGATGTCGAAGACGGTGGGCCGGTTTGCGTGTGTCGTTGCCATGCTGCTGCTGGCCGGGGCGTTGTTCTCGGGTGCGATGGCGGAAGCGCAGGGCCGCCTGCCGCGGGTCAGCAGCGCGTGGGTCCATCTGGCAGCACTTTCCGGCCGCCCGGCGGCGGGCTACTTCACGCTCATCGGCGGCAGCGCCGACGACAAGCTGGTGTCGATCAGCTCGCCCGCAACATCCCGTATCGAGCTGCACGATTCGGCAATGGCGAACGGCATGATGAGCATGCCGACCGAAACGTACGTCGCGATCCCGGCACGCTCGACGCTGGTGTTCGCGCCGCGCGGCCGTCATGCGATGCTGTACGACCTGCGCCCGTCGGGAAACAAAGTCCTGCTGACGCTGCATTTCGCCAGCGGTGCGACCGTCAGTACGGAAGCCGCGACCCGCACGGCGGGCGATGCCGCGCCGTGAGTCGCGGCCGCTAAGCTCCGGCGAGACCGCGCTCGCGCACAGCGTCTTCGGCGGCGCGCTCGACCCGGAGCGGGTCCGCCTGCACCGCGCCAAGTGGTTCGTCTTTCAGCCCAAGCGCGTGACGATGGCCCCCGATGGCCATATCTGGTGCCATCCGAAGGGCGACAACTGGTCGAGCGATTTCGCCTGCGAGTCGCTGCCGCTGCGCGCGCTGTTAGTCCACGAACTGGTGCATTGCTGGCAGCATCAGCAGGGGCTCAACCTCATCCTGCGGCGTCCGCCGTTCGCGCGCTATGACTACGCGCTGGTGCCCGGCAAGCCGTTCGGGCGCTACGGCATCGAGCAGCAGGCGTGCATCGTCGAAGACGCGTACCGGCTGCGCGAGGGTGGCCTGCCGGTGTACGATGCGGCGACGTCTGGCGCCGCGGACTATGCGAGGCTGATCCCGTTCGGGCCACTGGTTTAGCTTACTCAGTTCAACTCAAAAATTCTTTATTCAACTCAACCCGACCCCGCTCATCCCGAGCGAACTCGAGGGACGCACCATCTCCGGGCAGGTCCCTCG
>JANOOK010000204.1:0-9565 GCA_031421275.1 Sphingomonadaceae bacterium | reverse complement strand
ATCGTTTGCCGACCAAAGGTCGTGCAGCTCATCGGTATAAAGATCGTTCAGTCTTCAGGTGCATGAGCCATCGCATATCCTTCGATAAGTCCTTTCGGATAGCGATTTTAGGTCGGTGGGATTCCGCCAGGCATTTTAAATTGAGGTATCAACAATGGACGATCGAAGTCAGGAATTACCGGCACATGTCGAGGAGACAGTGCAGACGATGGCAAAGCTGCACGCGCAACATTATTCCGCAGCGACCCCATTACAGAAATTTCTCGAGAAACTGACCATACAAGCGGCACGTCCATCCTTCACGATTGCCATCACCATCATCGTGTTCGGCTGGATCGCAGCTAATTTGGCGCTGCGGAACTTGGGGCTGAACACGATCGATGCGCCGCCGTTCAGCTGGCTGCAGGGCGCGGCAACGTTGACCGCGCTGTATATGACTTCGTTGATCCTGACGACGCAGCGCCGCGAGGACCAGCTTGCTGGCCACCGCGCGCAGCTAACTCTTCAGCTTTGCATCCTGAGCGAGAGAAAGACGGCAAAGATCATTGAGCTGCTCGAGGAGCTCCGTCGCGACAGCCCGCGGCTGGCAAACCGGATCGACGCCGATGCCGACGCGCTATCGACGTCAGCCGATCCGAAGATGGTGCTCGAAGCCATCAAGGAAAATGTCGATCTGGCGATGGGATCGGAAAAAAGCGTCATCAATGACGATCCGGGAGCGATATAACAGGCTCGTTCAATGAAAATCGCGCGAGCGTGGCATGCTACGGACATCGCGCGGATGGCCGTGCGCCATCGGGTAGCCGGGCGACATGTGCTCGTCGGCGCGCGACATCGCCGGGTGGCACGGACGCGTATCCGACAGGTGGTCAAGCTCGGCGGTGCAGTCGTGAATCGCGCTCGCCATCAGATGAATGACGCCCTCGGGGCTGCGCTGCAATTCGCCGTCGACCAGCATCAGCCGGGCTGCCATCACAGCGCGGCGCGAGCTTTCGAACAGCTTGGCCCAGATGACGACGTTGGTGATCCCGGTCTCGTCCTCGAGTGTCACGAAGATTGCGTTGCCTTTGCCCGGCCGCTGACGGACCAGCACCAGTCCGGCGACCTGAATGCGGCGCCCGTTGCGGGCCGCGGTCGCGGCGGCGCTGGTCAGCACGCCTTCGCGGTCGAGGATCGGACGCAGGAAGCTCAGCGGGTGCGCCTTCAGCGACAGGCGCAGCGTCTGATAGTCCGCCGCGACCTGCTCGCCCGGCTGCATCGCGGGCAGTGCCGCTAGGGGCTCGATGCCAAGCTCCTGCGCTGCAGCGGCGGCGAATAGCGGCAGCTCGCCAGCGGGCGTCCGCCGTGCCTCCCACAAGGCCTCGCGGCGGTCGAGGCCGATCGACCGGCACGCGTCGGCATCGGCGAGCAGCCGCAAGGCGCGCTGCGGCAGCCTGGCACGGCGCGCCAGTTGCTCGATGCTGTCGAATGGCCGGCTGGCAACGATCGCCGCCGTCCAGCTGTCGCGGAAGCCGTCGATCTGGCGCAGCCCCAGCCGCAGCGCGAACGCGCCGTCGCCGGCGAACTCGAGGCTGCAGTCCCACTCGCTATGATTAATGTCCACGGTGCGCACCTCGACGCCGTGATTGCGCGCGTCGGCGACAATCTGGGCCGGGGCGTAGAAGCCCATCGGCTGCGCGTTGAGCAAGGCTGCAGCGAACACCGCCGGATAGCGACATTTCAGATACGACGAGACCCAGACCAGCCGCCCGAACGCCAGCGCATGGCTTTCGGGGAAACCGTAGCTGCCAAAGCCTTCGATCTGTTGATAACAGCGCCGCGCGAACGCTTCGTCATAGCCGCGCCGGGTCATGCCGCCGACCATCTTTGCCTCGAACTGCTCCATCGTGCCGACATGGCGGAACGTCGCCATGGCGCGACGCAGCTTGTTCGCTTCGACCGGGGTGAACTCGGCGGCGACGATCGCAAGCTTCATTGCCTGTTCCTGGAACAGCGGCACCCCGAGTGTCTTGCCGAGCACATCGTATAACTCGCGCGGATCGTGCGGCGGGGCGGGTGATGGAAACTCGATCGCCTCGCGCCCCTGCCGGCGGCGCAGGTACGGATGCACCATGTCGCCCTGGATCGGCCCGGGGCGGACGATCGCGACCTGGATCGCGAGATCGTAGAACGCGCGCGGCCGCAGCCGCGGCAGCATGTTCATCTGCGCCCGGCTCTCGATCTGGAACACGCCGATGGTGTCGCCGGTGCACAGCATGTCATAGACATCGGGCGCGTCGCTCGGAACGTTGTCGAGCGTATATTGCTTGCCCAGATGCGTCGCAATCAGTTCGAAGGCGCGCCGGATGCACGACAGCATACCGAGCGCCAGGATATCGATCTTCATCAGCCCGAGCGCGTCGATATCGTCCTTGTCCCACTCGATGAAGGTGCGGTCAGGCATCGCGCCGTTGTGGATGGGCACCGTCTCGTCGAGGCGGTCCTGCGTCAGCACGAAGCCGCCGACATGCTGCGACAAATGCCGAGGAAACTTCAGGATCTGCTGGACGAACTCGCCGAGCCGGGCGATCTCGGGCGCATCGGGGTCGAAACCGGTCTCGATGAACCGGGGCCGTTCCATATCGGTCGCGAAGCTGCCCCAGACGGTGCTGGTCAGGCGGCTGGTGATGTCCTCGGTCAGTCCGAGCGCCTTGCCGACCTCGCGCACCGCGCTGCGCGGGCGGTAGTGGATGACCGTCGCCGCAATCCCGGCGCGCTCGCGGCCGTAGCGGCGGTAGATATACTGCATCACCTCCTCGCGCCGCTCGTGCTCGAAATCGACATCGATGTCGGGTGGTTCGGAGCGTTCTTCGGACACGAAGCGCGAAAACAGCAGGCTGTTTTCGAGCGGATCGACCGCCGTAATGCCGAGCACGAAGCACACCGCCGAGTTCGCCGCCGATCCACGACCCTGGCACAATATGCCTTCGCCTTGTGCGAACGCGACAATATCATGCACGGTCAGGAAGTATTTCGCGTAATCCATGCGAGCGATCAGCGCGAATTCTTCGGTCAACAAGCGGTATAGCCGCTCGGGAACGCCGTCGGGCCAGCGCTCGCGCGCCTTGGATAACGTCAGCGCCTCGAGCCATTCCTGCGGGGTGTAGCCGGGCGGGATCGGCTCGTCGGGATACTCGTAGCGTAGCTGGTCGAGCGTGAAGTCGACGCGGTCGAACACTGTCTGGATGGCGTCGATCGCGGCAGGTGCGTCGGCGAAGAGCCGCGCCATCTCGGCGGGCGGCTTGAGGTGGCGTTCGGCGTTGGTGGCGAGCAGCTTACCCGCGGTCATCACCGTGCGCTTTTCGCGAATGCACGTCAGGATGTCGTGCAGGCGACGCTGCTCGGGCGTGGCATAGAGCGCATCGTTGAGCGCCAGCAGCGGCACGCGTGCCGCCGCTGCGGTCGCCAGTGCCGCCTGCAGCTGACGCCGATCGCGCCCACCGCGCAGCATCGTTGCGCCGAGCCAGACATTGCCCGGTGCGGCCGTGCTAAGCTGAAGTAGCACGGCGGGATCACCGCCGGGCATGACGATCAGCAGCAGCTCGGTCAGATGGTCGAGCAGGTCGGCGAAATTGAGTATACAGCCGCCCTTTTCGGCGCGTAGGTTGCCGAGCGTCAGCAGCCGCGTCAGCCGCCCCCAGCCGCGGCGCGTGGCGGGGTAGGCGATGATATCGGGCGTACCGTCGGCGAACACCAGCCGGGCCCCGACGATCAGCTTGAAGCCGATGTCGGCAGGGACGTCGGAACTGGCGTTTGCTTCGGCGATAGCTTCGCGCAGTGAGACATGCGCCTGGACCACCCCGGCGACGCTGTTGCGGTCGGCGATACCGATGCCGCTGTGACCGAGTTCGAGTGCTGCGGCGACCATCTCATGCGGATGCGAGGCCCCGTGCAGGAACGAGAAGTTCGTCGCCGCCGCCAGCTCGGCATAACCTGTCACGCGAATAGTCCATGCAGATACCAGTCGGGAACCGGCTTTTCGGTGGCGTATAGCCCGTGACGGAACACCCAGAAACGCCGTCCGCGCAGGTCTTCGATGCGATAATAATCGCGCGTCAGCCCGCGGCCGCTCCTGCGCCGCCACCACTCGGCGGCGATGCGCTCGGGCCCTTCATAGCGCGTCACCTCATGCTGGGTCGACCGCCAGCGAAAGCGGCGCGGCGGGCCGTCGGGAACCTCGGCGAGCACCTCGATGCGCTGCGGCGGCTCGAACAGATGCAGCGGACGCAAAGGTGGCTCGCCAGGTTCGGGCGCTGGCCAGCTGCACGGCGGCATCGTCTCGGCGACCGCCAGCTCGAATGCCGCCTGCTCGGGGATGTGACTATCGCCAGGGCGGAAGCGTCGCACACGATGCCGGCCGAGCCGCGTGCTCAGCCGATCGAGCAGCGCGGTGATTTCGGCATCGGCAACCGTACCACCGTTGAGCTGCAGCTGCTGTGCCGCCAGCGGCTCGGTCACCGGCACTGTCAGCCGGATCAGGTCGTAGCCGAAGCCTGGGTCGAGCGGATCGGACAGCGTCTCGATCTTTTCGCGGAACAGGCGCACGATCACCTTGGGTTCGCGTGTCGGCTGCCCAGTCTCGATCCACAAACGCCCAACATGGCCGTCGCTGCGGAACAGCATCGCCTCGAACCGCCTCCCGCCGGCACCGCGTGCGTTGAGGATCACCGTCGCTTGCATCGTCAGCCGGTTGAGCGTCTCGAGCGCCGCATCGCTATGTGTGATCGGCTCGGCGAAGCGCCGTTCGACCAATACCTTGGGTAAGGCGCGCCGCGGTGTGATCCGCGCGTCGATGTCTCCGAGTAACCGCGCCAGCAGCTCGGGCAGCTCGGGGCCGAAACGCGCAGCGAGCGGCGCGCGCGGACGCTGCGCCAAATCGCCGATGGTCTTCAGCCCGGCCCGCGTCAGTGCCAGGCGGGTCTCTGCAGCCACGCGCAATGCTGCAACCGGGAGAGCCTGCACGTCGATCGTCGCAAAGGTCGCCAGCGCCACTGCGGCTTCGGGGGTGTCGGCGCAAGCGAGCTGCGCGGTCATCCCCTGCCTGTGCAGCCGGCTCTGCAAATCTGCAGCTAGTGCGGTTTCGCTGCCGTACGCCTCGATGCAACCGGCAATATCGAGCACGATATTGTGCGGCAGGTCGACCGCGACCATCGGCGAATAGCGCTCGCAGCCGTCCGCCAGCCACTCCAGCAACGCCCTATCGGCAGCGGCATCGTGCGCCACCGCGAGCAGGCCGGGCAACCGCGCCCGCGCATCGGCGAGTGTCAATCCTGGCACGATCCCGAGCGCCAGCGCGAGCGCATTGACCGCGGCTAGGCGGACCGCACCGCGGACCTTCTCGGTCAAAACAAAAACAGTATCACGCGGCGCGGCGTTGGTCTTCAGCGCCCGTTCGGCAGATAGCATCGGCAGGTATGCCGCCAGATAACGGCGCGTCACGGAAGCTTCTTCGGTCACGGTCCCACTCCACCCGGGCGTCGAACCCGGCAATACCGCCGCGATGGCGTAGCAAGCTGATGTCGAACACCGGTGGCCCCGGTGCATTGGCCGGCAGCGCCCGCGAAGGTGCCGCGCCGATACGCCAGCGGGTCTGGGCGGCGCTGGGTATGGGCTCGGCCCCGCTACGCACGACCAGCGTCGTGACGCCGGTTCGCGCCGACGCTAGCGCCAAGCGCCGCGAGGCGGTGTGATCGAATGCCGGGGCTCGCCCCGATGGTTCGAGCACGAGTACACCGACCGCACCACAACCGGCGATATCGGCTCCGGCGCGCAGGACAGCCAACGGGTCGGGAGCGCTGACGATGATCAACCTTTCGATATCCGCCCCAAGCTCGGTAAGCCCGGGTGCATAGAGCTGTCCGCCACGAGCCTCGCAACGGCATTCGCGAACCCATATTATTGGTTTCAGATCAACGACGCGCAGGCTCAGGAGCAGCGCGAAGCCTGCTGCAGCAGCGCCGTCATCGGGTTCAGTCGAGTAGAATTCATGCAACCCGGCACCTCCCAACCCGCCTTGCAGGCGTCGGTCAATAGCTGCGACACCTAGCTTGATCGTGTCGTTGGAGGGTGTTTCATGCAATTGTGGTTCGATGTGCTGAAGCAGTGAAACGCCATTCAAGGCATAAAGACGACTCATTTTGTTCATGGTATGTTCCATAAACAGCAGCACAGTTTTGGAGTCAAGCGCCTGTCGACGTGTTCGTTCAGGCTTCCAGGTTGTGTACAAACGCCTGAAGGAACGATCGTCCAGCCAAGGTCGGCACGACGAAAATATTGCGGCGATCACGTTTGTCGTCGATACGCGCCACGTAATTCAGCTCGCTCAGGCGATCGATCGCGCGCGTTACCGCCGGCTTCGCGATCCCGAGCCGGCTCGCAAGCCCCCGAATGGTGTGTTGCGACTCGTCAAGGCTGACAACCAGCAGTATCGCCATCTGCCGGTTGGTTAGGTCAGGATTGTCGCCCTTGACCCAGCTGACAAGCGCATCCTGCCACCGCAGCAGCACGCGTTCGGAACTCTGGGACGGTGCGAGGACTTCCATAGGACCGATCGCTGTTGTTAGCTTATGGTTAACACATACGCACTCGGAATGGAACACTTGTCTGGAATCTGCTTTCGCCATGCGTATCGCGACATTCAACGTCAACGGCATAAACGGGCGCTTATCCCAATTGCTCGCGTGGTTGACGGACGCGTCGCCCGATATCGTGTGCCTGCAGGAGCTCAAGGCACCGCAGGAAAAATTTCCGGAAAACGCTATCCACGCTGCCGGCTACGGCGCAATCTGGCTTGGACAGAAGAGCTGGAACGGTGTTGCGATTCTCGCCCGCGGCGACGATCCGATCGAGACCCGCCGCGGCTTGCCGGGCGACCCTGCCGATGTGCAAAGCCGTTACATCGAGGCGGCCGTGAACGGCGTGCTGGTCGGCTGCCTTTATACGCCTAATGGTAACCCCCGCCCCGGCCCGAAGTTCGATTACAAGCTGGCGTGGCTGGCGCGGCTGGAGGCTCATGCGGCGGCGCTGCTGGCGACCGGTCTGCCGGTGGTCCTGGCAGGCGACTATAACATCATGCCTGCCCTCGCCGACGTCTATAAGCCCGAGCGCTGGACCGAAGATGCCCTATTCGCCCCTGAGGTGCGGGCGACCTTCTTCCGCCTGATCGAGCAAGGCTGGGCCGACGCCCTGCGAAGGCTGTATCCCGAGGCGACGATGTACACGTTCTGGGATTATCTCCGGAATGCTTATGCGCGCAACGCCGGACTACGAATCGACCACATCCTGCTCAGTCCAGCAGCTATGTCCCAGCTGAAGGCCGGCAGTGTCGACACCGAGGTGCGCGGACGCGAACATGCGAGCGATCATGCTCCCGTGTGGATCGAACTCGACACTGCTCCCGCCAAGCGATCCCGCAAATCCCGCCGCAGCTGAGCACTGCTGGTTACCGCTGCTTGTGCCAGGCCCGCCTGATCGGCTAGGGCGACCTCTCCGCTTCGGCAGCGGGCCTGTAGCTCAATGGTAGAGCCGGCCGCTCATAACGGCTTGGTTGGGGGTTCGAATCCCTCCGGGCCCACCACCTTGGCACCGTAATCGAGGGACCGCTTGCGCCGATGATGCTGCCCACCCTCGCGGACCGTCCGCGGCCGCGCTGGCGCAAGTTCGTCGGGCCGATCGCCGCGCTGGTCGTGCTGGCGCTCGGGCTGTTCGCGCTGCAGCGGATCTCGCGCGAAGTCGACTTCGCCGATGTCGTTGCGGCGGTCCATGCCACGCCGACGCTGACGCTGCTGCTCGCCGCTGCTGCCACGATGATGAGCTACCTCGTGCTGACCGGCTATGACTGGATAGCGCTCGGACACCTCGGTTACCGTTTGCCGCTGCGGATCGTTGCGAACGGTGCCTTCGTCAGCTTCACGATGAGCCACACGCTCGGGCTCACGGCGCTGACCGGTGGCACAGTACGCTACCGTTTCTATACCCGCGCCGGTGTCACCCCACTCGACGTCGTTCTGATCGTCGCGCTGTGCGGCTGGACGTTCTGGCTGGGCGTCGTCATGGTTGCCGGGGTCGGGCTTGTCGTCGACCCGGCGCTCGCTGCGACAAGTAACCATTTACCGGCGGGGCTCAACCGCTGGCTAGGCTGGCTGCTGCTCGGCAGCGCTGCCGCCTACAGCCTGTTCGCGAGCTGGTATCGCAAACCGCTACGCGTCTCGCAGCTCGTCTTTTATCTGCCGACCGGCCGCGACACCGTAAAGCAAATCCTGCTCGGCGCGCTCGACCTGAGCTTTGCCGCCGCAGCGCTTTATGTCCTGCTGCCGGCTGCCGACCTGCCGCCGTTTCCGATATTTCTTACTGTCTACGCTGTTGCGATGATCGTCGGTGCGCTCAGCCATGCGCCGGGGGGCCTTGGCGTATTCGAGGCGGTGGTGGTACTGATGCTGCCACACGCCGCGAAAGAGGATGTGCTCGCCGCGCTGTTCCTGTTCCGCTTGATCTATACCATCATCCCGTTCGGCTTCGGGCTGCTGCTACTCGCTTTTACCGAGTTCAGGGCGTTCCAGCATCGCCGCGACGAAGGCGTGACGCCCATCCCGCCGGCACCGGCCACTTCCGCGCCCTGTCCCGCAAGCCTTCCGCCAGCTGCGGCAGTGCGATCACCTCGTCGACCGCCGCAGGCTGGCGGCGACGCGCGACAGTGAACTCCGCGAGCCGTTTGATCGTCCAGTCGGTAGTTTGTCGCTCCACCAACATGGCCTCGTCGCCTGCCTCGATCAGTCCGGTTTCGAGTACCCGGTAGTACCAGCCGCAGCGGCCGCTGCTGAACATCGCACGGACCAGCAGCGGCTCGCCGAAAGCCGCGGCGAGCTTCCAGCATGGCTGCCGCGGCTGGCTCACTTCGAGCAGTACGTTGCCGATCCGGTGACGGTCGCCGATGCCCACCGTCGTCTCGTCGAAACCGGTCAGCGCGAGGTTTTCGCCCATGCTGCCGGGGCCAAAGCGCAGCGCCGGGAACGCCGCCGACCACGCGACGTAGCTATCGACATCATAGGCATAAACCGCCTTGTCGGGGCCGCCGTGCAAACGCTTGTCGGCCTGCTCGTCGCCGTCCAGTCCGAGTAATCCGACCGCGACCGGGCCGGTAACTGGGGCCTTGACGAAGGCGCTCGGCTTGTTCCCGCCGGCGAGCGGCGCGACCTTGCCGGTGTGAACCGAGACGACGGACCCCGTTTGCAGATTGTCTCTTGCAATCACGGCGCTTTGCCCCGATCTTCCCGTCTCCAGCCCTGATAGCGAAAGGAGGTGATCCAGTGTCTCATTGTCTCATGTCGAACACCGGAACTGTATCGAACGGCCGCGGGGTGCCCGCCCGGTAGATAACCTCCGGTTCGCACACCGGCAATGGAAGGGCCGTCCGGGCAACCGGGCGGCCCTTCGTCGTATTGGAGGCGGTTCAGGCCATTGCCTCGCGCAGTTTCGCCATGGTGTCGTAGTGCGTCAGGTCGAGGTGCAGCGGGGTCACCGAGACGCA
>JANOOK010000203.1:0-24285 GCA_031421275.1 Sphingomonadaceae bacterium | reverse complement strand
ATTTAAAATGCCTGGCGGAATCCCACCGACCTAAAATCGCTATCCGAAAGGACTTATCGAAGGATATGCGATGGCTCATGCACCTGAAGACTGAACGATCTTTATACCGATGAGCTGCACGACCTTTGGTCGGCAAACGATCAGACGCGGCGATTGCTGAAGAAGCTTGCCGGCCCTGCAATCAATCTGCGCGCCAAAGACGGGTAGCCGATCTACCTTACGCCGCGTGATCTAATTGAACTGCGACCCCGTGTCGTGGCGCACGGAACGCTTGCGCGGTTAGTGGGTTGATAATCACGAGTTTGTAACCAAGGTAAGTCGATGTCGGATCGAAGAATTTGCGTTGCCATCGTCGGCCTGGCAGGCGCGGTGGCGACGACAGCAACGGCGGCATCGAAATGATCACGGCGGACTTCAACGGCCTCGGAGCAGCAGCTGCAAGGCGTGACGATTTCGGTCTGCCCGAGCGATGGTCACCGTCGTGCCCGTTAAGCGCGGTGCAATGTTAGCCAAACCGCCGATGCGCTGTACGACCCGTCCGCCGAGCATGATATCGCATTGATGTGCGGTTCCAACACGGCGAATGGCTCGGCCCGCGGACGCACCGACGCGGCGCTCGCGCGTGGGGCCGCGCTCGTCCGGGTGCCGCTGTGAGCAGGACAATGCGCCGCGATAACCTGCCGCGACCTCTGCCGGACGCGGCGCTGGCGTACCTCGACGCGCTGCCGCTCGGGCGCATCGTCGGCTTCCCGATCGCTGCGCTCGATCGTACCGGCGTGCCGGTTTGGGTGGTATCGCTGTTTCTCGACGAGAGCCTCGGGCTGGTAGGGGCGCAGCCGAGCGGCATCGGCTACGGCGCGACCGATGCGCAAGCCATCCTCGGCGCGCTCGGCGAAATCGCCGAGGCGGCATTCCCGCTACTCGCCTCGCGACGGGGGCCTGTGACGCGCGGCTCGTACACCGCGCTGGTCGCAAGCGTCGGACCGGCAGCTGTGGTCGATCCGCTGACCTGCTGCCTGCCGGCGGGGTCGCCTGTTGACCGTAGCACATCGCTCGACTGGACCGAAGCGACCCGCTTCGGAACCGGCGAGACGGTGTTGATGCCGATCGACGTCGCGGCATCCGACCTGTTGGAGCTGTCGCCCCAGTATCGGCCGTTCACGACCCCGATCAGCAATGGGCTCGGCGCCGGACCCGATGTCGACTGGGCGGTCGGTCACGGCGTTCTCGAACTGCTGCAGCGCGACGGCAACGGGCTGGTGTTCCGCGCTCTCGACCAGGGCATCCTGCTCGTTTCGCCGCTCGACCCGAGCCCGCGCGCAGCCGAATTGATGGCGCTATTCGCCGGAGTCGGCATCCGCGTCTATCCGAAGTTCGCCACCGACGAGTTCGGGCTGACCAACCTTTACGTCGTCGGCCATGACGAGCCGGGCCACGGCCCGCGCGTGCCGATCATGCTGTCGGCGTGCGGCGAGGCGTGCGATCCCGACCGCGACCGTGCGCTCGTCAAGGCGATGACCGAGTTTGCCGCGGCGCGCGTCCGCAAGACCTTCAGTCACGGGCCGCTCGCGGACGCCCGTCGCGTCGCGCCCGCCGGTTACGTCGATGACTTCGTGCAGCGCGCGAAGGCCAGCCTCGACGTCGAGGAAAGCCGCGCCTTGCAGGCGATGGTCGAATGGGCCTGCACCGGCGGCGACAGGCTGCGCCACCAGCTCGAGCCGAGCATTTATGCGATCGCGACCCAGAAGCCGTTCGAAGACCTGCCGACGACGCCGGTCGCGCCGCTGGACAGCCGCGCCGCAGGGCGGATCGCGATCGATCGCCTGAAGGCTGCCGGTTTCGACGTGCTCTACATCGACACGTCGCCGCCGGGCAGTGCGGTGGCGGCGGTCAAGGTGTTCGTGCCGGGGCTCGAGGTCGAGACGATGAGCTATTACCGCATCGGCGAACGCAACGTCGCCAAGCTGCAGGCGCGCGACCACCCGCTGATCCGTTATGGCGCGCCGACCGAGACGCTGCTGCCCGTGCGACTGACCGAGGCGGCGTTGGCCCGACTGGGCGACGAGCACCCGCTGTTCGATACGGCGCTGGCCGACGCGATCGTCGGGCCGCTATACCCGCTCTACCGCGAGCCCGAAGCGCACCACGTCGCCTACCGGCTCGGTCAGGTGGCGGCGTGAGGGTCGCAACGGCAAACGCGATGGGGATGTGTCAATCGATCGACTCCAAAAGTTCCTCAAAGGTTCTTCACTCAAGTGGTGATCTACGTGCGGGATCAACTACTTACGGATAATCGGAAATCGAGATAACACGCGGCTCGTTTCGGAACTCGATACATGTAGTCAGTATTAACCGTCCTGGATAATTTGTCAATAGAATTCCTGTTGCGGATCTGATCTCTCGCCGATCTGTGACGATTCAGCTGTCACGCGAATGGAACGGGGAAATTGACGGCGCGTTTGTAGATCAATGGCCGGTCCCGGTCCGCGGATGGGAGAGTGTGATGGCGAGCAACGAGATTTCACGGCGCGCGCTAGGTGCGGGCGTGGTCGGCGTCGCGGCGCTGGCGAGCATGCAGCAGGCGGTCGCGCAGACCGCGGCGGCGGGTGGCACCTGGATGGACATGATCAAGGCGCATCACGCGCAGATCGCTGCAACATTCGATCAGTTGCTCGCAGCGCAAGGCCCGGCTGCCCAGATGCCGTTGCTCAACAAGCTCGGTTACCAACTGACCGCGCACGCGGTCGGTGAGGAGCTTTCGATTTATCCGGCGCTGGCGCTGCACGGGATGCACGCCGGGTCGGACAAACTTTACATCGATCAGGCGCACGCCAAGGTCGGCAGTACCGAGCTCGATATGATGGCGAAGATGTCGAAGACAGGCGACCCGGCGTTTAGGAGCAAGGTCGAGGGGCTCAAGGCTGCTGTGCTCCAGCATGCCAAGGGCGACGAGGAGGCCGATCTTTATCCCAAGCTGATGGCGGCAGCCGGTCCTGAGGGCAACCGCATGATTACGGCGATGTACAAGCAGCACTTTGACAGCGTGAAGCCGGTTTAACCGTCGATCGCAGTCGTCCGCACCGCCCGCGGCAGTAACCCGGCCGCGGGCTTTGACTTGTCCGGAGCAAGGAGGAATACCTCCGCTCGTGCTTGTCCAGCATTCTTAGCGCCCGTATGACAACGTCGTGACCGCGAAGGCGGCGACGGGGATGGTGCATGGCGACGAGTTCAGCGTTGGTCGGCAGGCAGGCGGCAAAAGGCGCGCTCGGCGGCGATCGTCTGGTGATCCTCGCCTCGTCGCTCGGCACGATCTTCGAGTGGTATGACTTCTTCGTCTACGGCACCCTCGCGGCTTTGCTCGGGCATTTGTTCTTCCCGACCGACAACCCTACCGCGGGCCTGTTGCTGAGCCTCGCGACGTTCGGTGCTGGCTTCGGCGTGCGTCCGCTCGGCGCGTTGCTGTTTGGGGTGATCGGCGACCGGGTCGGGCGGAAGTACACCTTCCTCGCGACGATCACGCTGATGGGCGTCTCGACCGCGGCCGTCGGGCTGCTGCCGACCTTCAGCAGCGCCGGGCTGTGGGCCCCGGGACTGCTCGTCGCGCTGCGCCTCGTCCAGGGACTGGCCCTCGGCGGTGAATATGGCGGCGCGGCGATCTACGTCGCCGAGCACGCCCCGGCGGGCAAGCGCGGCTTTTACACCAGCTTCATCCAGGCGTCGGTGGTCGGGGGCTTCCTGCTGTCGCTGGTGGTGACGCTGCTGACGGTGTTCGCGCTCGGCAAGCCGGCGTTCGACAGCTGGGGCTGGCGGGTGCCGTTCGTCGTGTCGCTGCTGCTGCTCGCGCTCTCGCTGTATATCCGGCTCAAGCTGCAGGAGAGCCCGGTGTTTCAGGCAATGAAGGCGGCGGGCAAGACCTGCGAACATCCGGCGCGCGAGAGCTTCGGCGACGCGCGCAACTGGGGCCCGATCCTCGTCGCGCTGTTCGGCATTTCCGCCGGGCTGACGGTGATCTGGTACACCGCGCAGTTCTCGACATTGTACTTCCTGCAGCAGACGGCGCTGGTCGACGATACGCATGCCAAGCTGCTCAGCGGTACGGCGGCGCTGCTGTCGGCACCGTTTTTCGTGTTTTTCGGCTGGCTCAGTGACAAGATCGGCCGGAAGCCGCTGATGGTGACCGGCTATGCACTGACACTGCTGCTGCTGTTTCCACTGTTTCACGGGCTCGCGAGT
This sequence comes from Sphingomonadaceae bacterium, assembly GCA_031421275.1. Taxonomy (GTDB): domain Bacteria; phylum Pseudomonadota; class Alphaproteobacteria; order Sphingomonadales; family Sphingomonadaceae; genus Polymorphobacter_B. The sequence goes on along the minus strand of JANOOK010000203.1, from coordinate 20,052 downwards.
GCTGCCAATCCGGCGCTGGCGCGAGCGGCAGCAGCTGCACCGATCACCGTCGTCGGCGTCGACTGCCGGTTCAACCCGTTCAACAAGCATCAGGCGACCGCCTGCGGGCAGGCCATGCAGTTCCTGTCGGGGCGCGGCATCGGTTTCCACCGCGTCCAGTCGACCGGACTGCCGCTGCGCATCACCATCGGATCGGCAACGGCGGTCGACCTCGAGAGCGTTCACGCCAAGTTCGACAAGGCGCAGGTCGAAACGGCGCTGGTCCATGCGGGCTATCCGGGGACATCGGCTCCCGCCGAGCGCAATGACCTCGCCATCGTGCTAACCGTGCTGGCGATGGGCATCCTGTCGGCGATGACCTACGGCCCGGTTGCCGCCATTCTCGTCGAGTTGTTCCCGGCGCGGATCCGCTATACCTCGATGTCGGTGCCGTATCACATCGGCACCGGCTATTTCGGCGGCTTCTTGCCGTTGATTTCGCAGTATATCATCGCAAAGACCGGCGATCCTTACGGCGGGCTATGGTATACATTCGCAGTGGTCGCGGTGGCGCTGGTGGTGACAGTCATCGGACTGCCGGAGACGCGACACAGGGATATAGCGGCGTAAGTCCTTCTGCTCCCTCCCCCTCTTGTGGGGTGGGGGCTGGCTGCAACTATCTATGCTATCGAACTAGCGACCTGCGGAAAGGTCCAGCCAGCCCCCGCCCCGGCCCTCCCGCAAGAAGGGGAGGGAGCAGAGGCACCGCGGCAAATACGCAACATCACCGCCGTTGTTGCAAGGGCGAGGCGTTCCCATATCGCAAGTTGTCGGCGACGATCTGCGTCGCCGGATGGAGTGAACAATGCAGACCCTACCTGTCCTGCCGCTACGCGACATCGTCGTCTTCCCGCAAATGATCGTGCCGCTGTTCGTGGGGCGCGACAAGTCGGTAAAGGCGCTCGAGGCGGTCATGCAGGAGCCCGAGAAGCAGGTGTTCCTGCTGTCGCAAAAGGACGCCTCCCACGAGGATCCTGCCGCAGGCGACTTGTACACGGTAGGCACGCTCGCGACGGTGCTGCAGCTGCTCAAGCTGCCCGACGGCACCGTCAAGGTGCTGGTCGAGGGCCAGACCCGCGCCAAGCTCGGCCGCCTCGATACCGACGGCGACTATCTGTCGGCGAGCGTCGAGGAGCTGGCCGAGACGATCGACGACGCGACGCTGGTCGAAGGGCTGGTGCGCTCGTCGGCGAAGCAGTTCGAAGCCTATGCCAAGCTCAACAAGAAAACCGCGCCCGAGATCACCGCGCAGATCACCCAGATCACCGATGCCGGGCGGTTTGCCGACGTCATCGCTGCCAATTTGACGCTCAAGGTTGCCGACAAGCAGGCGCTGCTCGGGCAGACCGACGTCGCCAAGCGCCTCGAGGCCGTGTTCGGCTTCATGGAAGGCGAGATGGGCGTGCTGCAGGTCGAGAAGAAGATCCGCAGCCGGGTCAAGCGCCAGATGGAGAAGACCCAGCGCGAATATTATTTGAACGAGCAGATGAAGGCGATCCAGCGCGAGCTCGGCGACGGCGACGAGCCCAAGGACGAGACCGCCGAGATCGAGGAGAAGATCGCCCGCACCAAGCTGTCGAAGGAAGCGCGCGAGAAAGTGATCGGCGAGCTGAAGCGCCTGAAGTCGATGTCGCCGATGTCGGCCGAAGCGACCGTCGTGCGCAATTATCTCGACACGATCCTCGCACTGCCATGGGGCAAGAAGTCGAAGATCAAGCGCGACATCGTCGCCGCCCAGGGCGTGCTCGATGCCGACCATTATGGCCTCGAGAAGGTCAAGGACCGGATCATCGAGTATCTCGCGGTGCAGGCGCGCACCAACAAGCTCAAGGGCCCGATCCTGTGTCTCGTCGGTCCTCCCGGCGTCGGCAAGACTTCGCTCGGCCGCTCGATCGCCAAGGCAACCGGGCGCGAGTTCATCCGGCAGTCACTCGGCGGCATGCGCGACGAGGCCGAGATCCGCGGTCACCGGCGGACGTATATCGGGTCGATGCCCGGCAAGGTCATCCAGAATCTGCGCAAGGCCGGGACGTCGAACCCGCTGTTCTTGCTCGACGAGATCGATAAGCTCGGCCAGGACTTCCGCGGCGACCCGTCGTCGGCGCTGCTCGAGGTCTTGGACCCCGAACAGAACAAGGCGTTCAACGATCACTTCCTCGAGGTCGACTACGACCTCTCGGACGTGATGTTCGTGACGACGGCGAACTCGCTCAACATGCCGCAGCCGCTGCTCGACCGCATGGAGATCATTCAGCTGTCGGGCTATACCGAGCTCGAGAAGGTCGAGATCGCGCGCACGCACCTGCTACCCAAGCAATATGAGGCGCACGGGCTGACGAAGGCCGAGTTCAATGTCACCGACGACGCGATGCTCGACCTCGTGCGCTATTACACGCGCGAGGCGGGCGTCCGCACGATGGAGCGCGAACTGGCCAAGCTGGCGCGGAAGTCGCTGCGGCGCATCCTCGAGGGCAAGGTCAAGACCGTGACCGTCGATGCCGGCAACCTTGCCGAGTTCGCCGGTGTCCGGAAGTACAAGTACGGCGTCGGCGAGACCGAGGACCAGATCGGCGCGGTCACCGGGCTGGCCTGGACCGAGGTCGGCGGCGAGCTGTTGACGATCGAGGCGGTGACCGCACCCGGCAAGGGGCTGATCAAGACCACCGGCAAGCTCGGCGACGTGATGACCGAATCGATCCAGGCGGCGCTGAGCTTCGCCAAGGCGCGCAGCGTCCAGTACGGCATCAAGCCGTCGCTGTTCGACCGCAAGGACATCCACATCCACGTGCCCGAGGGCGCGACTCCCAAGGACGGCCCGTCGGCGGGCGTCGGCATGGTCACCGCTATCGTCTCGACGCTGTCGGGTATCGCCGTCCGCAAGGACGTGGCGATGACCGGCGAGGTGACGCTGCGCGGCCGCGTCCTGCCGATCGGCGGGCTGAAGGAGAAGCTGCTGGCGGCCATGCGCGGCGGTATCACCACGGTGCTGATCCCGGCGGACAACGAGAAGGATCTCGCGGAAATCCCGAAGACGATCACCGACAACCTGCGGATCGTGCCGGTGGCGCACGTGGATCAGGTGCTGGCGGAAGCCCTGGTTGAGCCGCTGGTGCCGATCATCTGGACCGAAGCCGATGAGCTCGCGGCGCGGCCGACGCCGATGATGATCGCCGAAACTGCCGCAATGCGTCATTGAAGCGTCTTCGCTGGAGGTTGAGGTGAGTGAAAACCGCGCTTTGGCGCGGTTTTCTTTTTGACTCACGTCGCCGGCAGTTCCTACATATCCGTCTGCCGGGAGGGAACGAGTCGTCTCGCCGTGCAGCTTTTTGGGGGCGAGCGTGAATAAGCAGGACCTGATCAATGTGGTGGCCGGCGCGAGCGGCCTCGGGCGCAACGACGCCGGCAAGGCCGTCGAGGGCGTCTTCGAGGCGATTACTGCAGCACTCAAGCAGGGCGACGAAGTCCGCATTGTGGGTTTCGGAAGTTTTATCGTCGGCAATCGTAAAGCATCGACCGGGCGCAACCCACGAACCGGCGAGCCGATGGACATCGAAGCGAGCATGCAGCCGAAGTTCAAAGCCGGTAAGGCGTTGAAGGATGCCTGCAATTAGCGTCCCAGTCTGGTCGTCAGCGGGAAAGCATGTCGGCTAGTCGCTGATCCAAAGCACACCATCGTTCCAATGCTCGCGCCTTCCAAGTCGGCCGTTGTTCGCCTAAAAGGGCCAATGGTCCGGTTCTCGATACTCCCCACGCTGCTTGCTTGCCTCGCTTCCAGCAGCGCTGTCGCGCTGCCGCGACCCGCTGCAAGTCCCGATCGCGATTATGTGCTCGGCCGCTTTGCCTACGCCAGCGACCGGTTGCCCGACGCAGCGCGTTATTTCGAAGCGGCGCGGCGCGAGGCTCCGGGCGATCCGGTGCTGGCGCGGCGGGCTTTCGATCTCGCGGTCGCAGCGGGCGACCAGAAGCTCGCGATGATGCTCGCCAACCAGCTGGCGGCGAGCAGCCACGGCGATTCGACCGTCGCGCTGATCCGGCTGACCGAGGCGCTGCAGCGGCATGACTGGCGCGCTGCCGATGCAGCGCGGCCGGGCCTCGCCGATGCAGGTTATGCGGCGGTGGTCGCACCGATCGTGGAGGCGTGGACGCTCTACGGCCGCGGCCAGACCGACGCGGCGCTGGCACGGCTCGATCCGGCGAAGTTCGATGGCTTTGCGCGCAGCTATGTGACCGAGCACCGCGCTGCGCTGCTGGCGGCGGCGAAGCGCTATGACGCCGCCGCGACGGATTATGCGACGCTGCTCGCCGGCGTCGGGCAGAATGTCGTGCGGTTACGGATTGCGGCGGCGGCGGCGCAGCAGGGGGCAGGGCAGGCTGCCGAGGCGGCGAAAACGCTCGGCAAGGTATCCGGCGATCCGCAACTCGATGCAGCGCGGGCGCGCCTGCTGGCGGGCAAGCCGCTTGCGGTGAACCTGGTCGCCGAGCCGCGGCAGGGCGTGGCGTGGCTAGCAGCGCGGCTGGCGACCGACCTTGCGCGCGAGAAGCCCGTGCCGCTGGCACTGATATTCGCACGGGTCGCGACGTTTCTTGCACCCGAATACCCCGAGACTTGGCTGATCGCAGGTGATGTACTGGCCCGAGGCGGGCGGATCGATGCGGCACTGGCGGCATACGCCCACGTCCCGGCCAAGGACCCGCTCGGGCCGCTCGCTGCGAGCCGCCGCGCGCTGACCCTCGCCGATGCCAGCCGCGATGCCGAGGCGCGGCCGCTGCTCGAAGCATCCGCTCACGCCAGCGGCGCGACCAGCGAAGACTGGGCGCGGCTGGGTGATTTCGACCGCAAGGCAGCGCGGTATGGCGATGCGGTGCAAGCGTACGACCATGCCTTCGCGGCCGCGGACGGGGTGGAAGCGGGCAAAGCCGGCACCGAAAACTGGACGCTGTATTTCCTGCGTGGCAGTGCCTACGAACAGGCTGGCGATTTCGCGCATGCCGAGCCCGACCTCCGGCGCGCGCTGCAGCTGTCGCCGCAGGAGCCGGTAGTGCTCAACTATCTCGGCTATGCGCTGCTCGACCGCGGGCTTAAACTTCCCGAGGCACAGTCGCTGATCGAGACGGCGGCAAAGCTGAAACCCGACGACGGCTTCATCATCGACTCGCTCGGCTGGGCCTATTACCGCACCGGCCAGTTCGACAAGGCGGTGGCGACCCTCGAGCATGCGGTGACCGCCGAAGCTGGCGATCCAGCAATCAACGACCACCTCGGCGACGCCTATTGGCGGGTCGGACGCAAGCTCGAGGCACGCTTTCGCTGGCGTGCCGCGGTCGACCTCGGCATCCCGGCGGGCCAATTGGCCGGGGTCAGGGCCAAGCTCGATTACGGGCTCGACGTGGCGGTGGTGCACGCCCCTGTGCCGGCATCGACGCCGGCTGCGCTGAAGCGGTGACGCTGACCGAAGCCGCGCCCGCCAAGGTCAATCTCGCGCTCCATGTCCGCCGCCGCCGCCCGGATGGCTATCATGACCTGGAGACGATCTTCGCCTTCACCGACTTCGGCGACACGCTGCACGGCGCTGCATCCGATCGATTGTCGTTGATCGTCGAGGGCGAATTCGCCCCGACCATCGGCGCGGCCGACAACCTGGTGCTCAGGGCCGCGCGAGCCTTGGCGACTGCTGCAGAAGTGGCGGGCGGCGCCGCACTGAGGCTGACCAAGCGTATTCCCGTCGCGGCCGGCCTCGGCGGCGGCTCGGCCGATGCGGCAGCGGCACTGCGACTGCTCAATCGGCTGTGGCAGCTCGACTGGCCGTTGGCGCGCCTTGCCGAAATCGGTGATGAACTTGGCGCCGATGTTCCGGCGTGCGTATTCGGGACCACGCAGGTCGGTTACGGCCGCGGCGAGAAGCTGACGCCCTATATCGAAGCCGATCTGGCGGGCACACCGATCCTGCTCGTCAACCCACGGGTGACGATGCCGACCGGTCCAGTGTTCGCGGGGTGGGACGGCATCGACCATGGTGCGCTCGACCTCGCGCTACCGCTGACCGAAATGCGCAACGATCTGACCGGGTCAGCCCGATCGATCGACGCGGTGATCGGCACGGTGCTGACCGCACTCGACGAGTTCGGCGCGATACCGAGCCGGATGTCGGGCTCGGGCGCAACGTGTCTCGGGCTATTTGCCGACGAGCGCGCGTGCGCAGCTGCTCACGACCGGATCGCGTCGGGTTTCCCGGGCTGGTGGTCGGTCGCAACGACACTCCGCTGAGCCGTGGGCTGCCCTGCAGCAGACAATTCACCTAATATTCTGACCGACGCTCAAATTGTTCTTGACTGCTAACTGAGTGTTACTTAAAGCGTGACTCAGTTGTCCGGTGTCGGACAACATCGGGCTTCGGCCCTTTCTTGGAGAGATATCATGCTCACTCGTTTTCTCATTGCCGCGCCGATCGCGATCGCGGTTAGCGCGATCTTCGTCGGTGCCGCGATCAGTCCTGCACATGCTGCGACCGCGACCAACTGCGCGACGACCCCGGTGCAGCTGCGCGCGGCAGCCGACAGTGCGACCGATATCGCCGCGCAGCGCAAGGCGCTGATGTTCATCACGACCGGCGAAAAGCTGTGCGCCGACAGCGCCAAGTTCGAAGCCGGGCAGAAGTTCGCCGCTGCCGCGAAGGCGCTCAAGCTCGATCTCGCAACGCTGCCGTCGGCAACGGTCGCGGCGCGATAATATCCTGGCGGCTGACCATCCCGGTTAAGGCCGCAGCTTCCTTGTCAACGCTGATGCATCGCGTATGACAGCCCGCAATGATCAACTCCCTTCGTCTCGGTAATACCGGCGGCACCGCGCTCGTGGCCATCGACCGGCCAGCGCGGCGCAATGCTTTCGACCTTTCGATCTGGCCAGCCGCTTCCGCACTGGTCGGCAGTCTATGAGCCTGCTGCTCGTTGGCGATCACGCCTCGAACCTCGTTCCTGACGATATCGAACTCGGCATCCCGGCAGCATGGCTCGACGAACATATTGCGGTCGACCTCGGCAGTGCTGCCCTGACCCGCGCATTGCAGACCGAACTCGGCTGTCGGGCGGTTCTCGCTGAAGTGTCGCGGCTCGTTATCGATGTCAACCGCGAGCCTGAGCACATCGATTGCATCCCCGAACTTAGCGACGGACGCCCCATCGCGGGCAATGTCGGTTTGGCAGCCGCCGGGAGGCGACACCGCATCGAGCAGTATTTCATGCCCTATCACGCGGCGATCGAAGCTGCAGTGGCCGCCGAGCGCCCGGCGCTGATCGTCTCGATCCACAGCTTCACGCCGCAACTCGCCAGTCGCCCCGAGAAGGCGCGGCCATGGCCGGTCGGTATCCTGTACAACCACGATGGCCGCGCTGCTGCGCTCGGCATCGCCTACCTGCGCGAACAGGGCTTCGATGCCGGCGACAACCAGCCTTATTCAGGGCGCGATCTCAACTACACGATGAACCGTCACGCCGAAGCGGCTCGCATCGCTTATCTCGGCTTCGAGATCAGACAGGATCAGCTGGCCGATGACGCTGGCGTCGTGCGCTGGTCGGAGGTGCTCGCTGCCACTCTCCGCCACGTTGCCGCTTCACTCGCACTCGATCTTGGGGAAATCGCATGACAGTATTCGACAAGTCGAAGCTGCCCAGCCGCCACGTTACCGTCGGCCCCGAGCGCGCCCCGCACCGGTCGTATTACTACGCCATGGGCCTGACCGAGGCGGACATCGCCAAGCCATTCGTCGGCGTCGTCTCGTGCTGGAACGAGGCTGCTCCGTGCAACACCGCGCTGGACCGGCAGGCGCGCGTCGCTAAGGAGGGCGTCATCACCGGCGGCGGCACCCCGCGGATGTTCACGACGATCACCGTTACCGACGGCATCGCCATGGGCCATCAGGGGATGAAATCGTCGCTGGTCAGCCGCGAGGTCATCACCGACTCGGTCGAGCTGACGATGCGCGGTCACAGCTATGACGCGCTCGTCGGCATCGCGGGTTGCGACAAGTCGCTACCGGGATTGATGATGGCGATGCTGCGGCTGAACGTGCCGAGTGTGTTCATGTACGGCGGCTCGATCCTGCCGGGGCGGTTTCAGGGGCGCGATGTTACTGTCGTGGACGTCTTCGAGGCGGTCGGGCGCTATGCGTCCGGCGGCTGTCCGCTGCACGAACTGATCGCGCTCGAGAAGGTCGCCTGCCCCGGCGAGGGCGCATGTGGCGGGCAGTTCACCGCGAACACCATGGCGTGCGTCTCGGAGGCGATCGGGCTCGCACTGCCGGGCTCGGCGGGAGCCCCGGCACCGTATGTCAGCCGCGACGAATATGCCCGCGCCAGCGGCGAAGCGGTGATGCAGCTGGTCGCGCGCCAGTTAAGGCCGCGTGACATCTGCACGCGCCAAGCCTTTGAGAATGCGGCGACCGTCGTCGCTGCAACTGGCGGTTCGACCAATGCCGCGCTGCACCTGCCGGCGATGGCGGCAGAGGCCGGCATCGTCTTCGACCTGTTCGACGTCGCCGAAATCTTCAAGCGCACGCCGTATATCGCCGACCTCAAGCCCGGCGGGCGCTATGTCGCCAAGGACCTGTTCGAGGCAGGCGGCGTCCAGATGGTGATGAAGACCTTGCTCGACGGCGGCTTCCTCCACGGTGACTGCATGACAGTGACGGGACGGACGATCGCGCAGAACCTCGAAGCGACCGTATGGCACGCCGAGCAGGACGTCGTGCGGCTGGTCAGTAACCCGCTAAGCCCGACCGGCGGCGTCGTCGGGCTCCGCGGCAACCTTGCGCCCGACGGCGCGATCGTCAAGGTCGCGGGGATGGCGATGCTGCAATTCGAGGGCCCGGCGCGGGTGTTCGACTGCGAGGAGGAGGCCTTCGCCGCCGTCGAGACGAAAGCCTTTGCAGAAGGCGAGGTGCTCGTCATCCGCTACGAAGGCCCGAAAGGTGGCCCAGGTATGCGCGAGATGCTGTCGACCACCGCCGCGCTCTACGGGCAAGGCATGGGCGACAAGGTCGCGCTGATCACCGACGGACGCTTCTCCGGCGCGACGCGCGGCTTCTGTATCGGCCATATCGGTCCCGAAGCGGCCGACGGCGGCCCGATCGCGCTGATCGAGAACGGCGACATCATCCGGATCGATGCGGCCGCGGGCACGATCGACCTGGTGGTCGACGACGCAGAACTCGCCCGCCGCCGGGCTGCATGGCAGCCGCGGATCACCGATTACCAGTCAGGCGCGCTGTGGAAGTTCGCGCAGCAAGTCGGCCCGGCGCGGTACGGGGCACTGACGCACCCCGGCGCCAAGGCCGAGCGCCACGTCTACGCCGACATTTGAGGGCAGTCGGCAGCTTGGCTATGGTCAGCCGCGAGGTCGCCAGCCGCTTGCGACCGCAGGTTATTCTGACAGCAGTCGAGATGCGGGCCGTAGAAGCGGCCGTGATCGCCGCCGGTACGCCAGCCGAAGCGCTGATGGAGCGCGCCGGAAGCCGGGCTGCCGCGGCGATCATGGCCTTCGGCGGCCCGCGCGACGTGCTGGTCCTGTGCGGCCCCGGCAACAATGGCGGCGACGGCTATGTCGTTGCGCGACTGCTGCGCGACGCCGGCTGCACGGTCGCCGTCGCGGCATCGGCGGCGGCGGCGACACCGGCCGCAAGCGAAGCAGCCGTGCGCTGGGCGGGGCAGATCACCTCGTTGGCCGAAGCGAGCCCGCATCCGGCCATCGTCGATGCACTGTTCGGCAGCGGCCTCACGCGTCCGCTCACCCCCGAGTTGCGTCGGCTCGCTATGCCACTGATGAACGCAGCGCGGCTCCGGATCGCGCTCGACCTGCCCAGCGGAATCGATGCCGACAGCGGGACCGATCTCGGCGCCATGGCGGCGGCCGACCTGACGGTGGCGTTCGGGGCGTTGAAGCCTGCGCATTGTTTGGAACCCGGCCGGTCACGGTGCGGGCGGATCGTGGTCGCCGACATCGGCTTGGGCGAGATTGCATCGCCGCTGCATCGCATCGCCCCACCGCGGCTGCCGCAACCGGACATGAACGCGCACAAATATTCGCGCGGCGCGGTGCTGCTACTCGGCGGCCCGGCTGGCCATGGCGGCGCCGCACGCCTGACCGCGCACGCGGCGCTGCGCAGTGGGGCAGGGCTGGCGATGATCGCCGTACCGACCGACGCACTGCTCGAAAACGCCGCGCGGCTCGATGCGGTCATGCTCGCAGCGGTGCGGGATGGCGCAGCGCTGCGAGACCTACTCGCAGCCCGGCGCTTCGCGGCCACGGCTGTCGGCCCCGGTCTCGGCACCGATGCGACAGCGCGCGAACTGGTCCTGACGTTGCTGGCAAGCGGGTTGCCAGCTGTGCTCGATGCCGATGTGTTTACGCTGTTTGCCGGTGCGCCCGAGCGGCTGGCGGCGGCGCTGCGTGGGCCAACGGTGCTGACCCCGCACGCGGGCGAGTTCGCCCGCCTGTTCGGCGAGCTGCCGGGCAGCAAAGTCGATCAAGCTCGCGCTGCCGCCGCGCGCGTCGGTGCCGTCGTGCTGTTCAAAGGGGCCGACACCGTCGTCGCCGCGCCCGACGGCCGCGCCGCGATCAACACGCACGCGTCGCCGTATCTTGCCACGGCCGGCTCGGGCGATGTGCTGACCGGCATCGTCGCGGGGCTGCTCGCGCAGGGCCAGCCGCCGTTCGAGGCGGCGTGTGCGGCGGCGTGGCTGCACGGCGATGCCGGGCTTCGCGCCGGGGCGGGGCTGACCGCCGACGACCTGCCCGAGCTGCTGCGGGTCGTTCTGCGCGACCTGCAATGAGCAAGGCATGAGCGACTGGCTGCCGATCGTGCGGCTCGGCGCGCGTGGCGACGGGGTCACCGCCGATGGACGCTTCGTCCCCGCCACCGTCCCCGGTGACACCGTGCGTTTCGAGCCGTTCGAGCTGCGGCCCGGCCCCGATCACGTAACGCCACCGTGCCGCCACTTTCCCGAGTGCGGCGGCTGCCAGCTCCAGCACGTCGGCGACGCGGCCTATTCGGCTTGGGTCGCCGCGCGCATCCTGAGCGCGCTCGACGCCGTGCAGGTACCGGTCGGCGCGGTCGAGCCGGTGGCGCTGTCGCCGCCGCGCAGCCGCCGCCGCGCCAGCCTGCGCGCGGTCAAGCGCGGTGGCCAGCTGTCGCTCGGCTTCAACGCCGATGCCAGCCACCGCATCGTCGACATGCGCGAATGCTGGGTGCTGCGCCCCGAGCTGTTCGCGCTGGTCGCGCCGCTGCGCAAGCTGCTGGGGGCACTGCTACGCGACGGGCAGGGCGCTGGCGTGTCGCTGACCGTCAGCGATAGCGGCATCGACGTACTGCTCGCCGGGGTTGCCGCCACCGCGCTCGCCGATATCGAGCGATTGACCGCGTTTGCCGCTGCGCATGATCTCGCGCGGTTGGCGGTCGAGGGTGAGGGCGGCGTCGAAATCCTGACCGAGGCGCGCCCGCCGGTGCTGCGCTTCGGCGGCGTACCCGTGCTGCTGCCGCCGGCACCGTTCCTGCAGCCGACGTGCGAGGGCGAGGCGGCGTTGCAGGCGGCGGTGCTGGCGGCGTGCGGCGGCGCAGGCTCGGTTGCCGACCTGTTCTGCGGGCTGGGGACGTTCGCGCTGCCGCTGATTGCCCGCGCCAAGGTCTACGCAGCCGACGCCAGCGCGGCGGCGACGGTTGCGCTGACCAGGGTGGCGCGAGGTAAGCCGATGCTAGTCGAGCATCGCGATCTGTTTCGTCGTCCGCTAACCCCCGTCGAACTGGCGCGCTTCGACGTGATAGTATTTGATCCGCCCCGCGCCGGAGCCGCAGCCCAGGTCGCGCAGCTGGCACTTGCCGACGTGCGGTGCATCGTCGCGGTATCGTGTAATCCCAACACGTTCGCCCGCGATACGGCGGCACTGGTTGAGGCTGGATATACGCTACGCCGGCTGTGGCCGATCGCTCAGTTCCGCTGGTCGACGCATGTCGAACTGGTGGCGCAGTTCACACGCGGCATGGAACCGGCCTAATGCGGTTGCAGTTGAGCGTGCAGGTTCGATCAGGAGGATGGTCATGGCCTCAGCGCATCCGATTTCGTCCCTCGTCTTCGTCACCTTCGGGATCGTCATCCTGGTGATCCTCGCAGCGCTGCTGTGGTTTCTGCGCAAACCGTCGAACCGGCATTCAATGGACCGTGCGCCCGAACGTGGCGAGCCGGGTGCTCCCGACAAACCGCGCGGCGAGCCGCTTTAGGCGAACAGCTTGGCGAACGCTCGCTTCGGCCGGTCGCGCCAGTGACCGCGGTGGTAGGCATCGCTCGCCAGCAGCGGCATCACCGAGCCGGCTTCGGCAAAGACCATCTGCTCGAGCGCCGTCGAGACCTTGCCCCAGCTCGCGGCCTCCTTAAGCGTCGACGACGAGCACGCGCCGTCGCGCGTGTCGGCGACGGTGATCTGCACCGCGTATTTGTGGACGTCGACCTCGTGGCCGAGGATTTCGGCGCAGACGACGGTGTCCTGGATGAAGTTCTTCGGCACCCCGCCGCCGATCATCAGCAGGCCGGTGACGCCGGCCTCGATCTTGATCTCGGTCAGCTCGCGGAAGTCGGCGATGGCGTCGAGCACCATATATGGCTGCCCCGCCTTCATCCGCTCGACCTGATGCTTGACCAGTCCGAAGCCCGCCGAGCTGTCGACGAACGCTGGGCAGAAGATCGGCACGTCATACTCGTACGCGAGCTTGACGAGGCTGTTGGCCTTCTTGCCGTGCTCGCACAGGTACTTGCCCATCTCGCGGATGAACGCCCGGCTTGAATACGCCCGCGACTCGAGGCTGTTGGCGATTTCGAGGATCGTGTGGTCGCAGTCCTGGAGCTGCTCCTCGTCGATATAGGTGTCGTAGATCCGGTCGATGTACAGCGAGCGCAGGACGTTATCATCGGGGATCTCGAGCGCTTGATAGTGTTTGTGGCCCAGCCCTTCGAAGAAATCCATGTCGACGATGGTGGCACCGGTGGCGACGATGCCGTCGATCATGTTCGACCGTAGTAGCTCGGCATACAGGTCCATGCAGCCGCCGGCGCTCGTCGAGCCGGCGATGACGAGAAAGATCGCGCAGTCCCTATCGGCGAGCATCTGGTTGTAGATGCTGGTGGCGCGCGCGAGGTCGCGGCTGGTAAAGCTCATCCCCGCCATCTGGTCGATGATCGGGCGGGCATCGAAGCTGGTGATGTCGATGTGGCGCACTTCGGTCGACAGCAGCTCGGCCTTGCGCTGGGCGGAAATTTGGTCGGTCATGGGTAGCTCCAATTCTACCCCGCTCCCGCCTGGCGGGAGAGGGAGGGGCCCGCGCCTTCTTCAGGCGTGGGAAGGTGAGGGGCTTTCTCGGGAAGCAGACAAAAAATCCCTCACCCCAGCCCTCTCCCGCAGGGGCGGGAGAGGGAGCAACAAGCAGTAAGGGCAGGCCAGCTACCGTATCGCCGTAACACTCCGGCGTGACGGCTCAGCGACATTGTACAAGCTCGCCATCGGTTCGTCGGTCACCACCACGGTCTCCCCCGCAGTGAAACCGTTGAACGCGGTACGCATCGCGCAACCATATGCGCCCAACATGCCGATTTCGACATAGTCACCAACCCCGACGTCGGCGGGCAGCATGAACGGCCCGCGCATGAAGTCGGCGTCGTCGCAGGTCGGACCGTAAAAGCTGAACGCCGCTTCGCGGGTGTTCGACTCGCGCAGCAACGCCACTGGAAAGCGCCAGTCGATGTGCGCCGCATCGAATAGCGCCCCGTACGCGCCGTCGTTGATGAACAGCACGTCGCCGCGGCGCTGCTCGACGCGCACTAAGAGGCTCGAATATTCGGCGCTGAGCGCGCGGCCCGGCTCGCACCACAGTTCAGCCGAATAGCTGATCGGCAGCGCCTCGAAGGCACGGTGGATGACGTCGAAATAACGCTCGATCGGCCCCGGCTCCATGCCCGGATAGACCGACGGAAAGCCGCCGCCGACATCGATGACGTCGACCGTCACCCCCGCCGCGACGATCGCGGCGCGAACGAGCAGCATGGCGTTGCCGTACGCTGCGGGGCTCATCGCCTGGCTGCCAACATGGAAGCAGATACCGAGCGCGTCGGCGACCTGTCGGGTCGCCAATAGCAGCGGGGCGGACTCGTCCGCGCCGATGCCGAACTTCGATGCCAAGCTGAGCCTCGCATGCGCCGACGACACCCGCAGCCGGACGCATAAAGTCAGGTCGGTGGCGGCGTTGGTCGCCGCGACGATCTTCGCCAGTTCCTCCAACGTATCAAGCGAGAAGGTGCGGACACCATGTTCGAAGTACGCCTCGGCGATCGCCTCCGCAGCTTTCACCGGGTGCATGAAGCACAGGGTCGCGGCGGGCAGCAGCGACCGCACCAGCCGCACTTCGGCGATCGAAGCAACGTCGTAATGCGTGATGCCGCCGTCCCAGAGCAGACGGATCAGCTCGGGCGCAGGATTGGCCTTGACCGCATACATCGAAGTACCCGAAAACTTCGCCTTGAAGTAACGGGCAGCGCGAAGCGCGGCGTGGGGACGGACGAGGGTAACGGGTTGCGACGGACGACAGTCGCGGGCTACCCCCAGCGCGTTGCTGGGCTTATGCAATTCAAGGGACCTCCGGGGCGTCAGTTAGCTACGAATGGGTAGCACCAAAGCTGCCTTGCGGTTGGAAGTCCCCATGGGGCAGCGGCGCTTAACTAGGGTCGATCAACCGGTATGTAAAGACTTTTTTCTTTCGCTTTTAAGGGAACCGAATTTTACGGTATTCCCTAAACCAATCATCGACTTAGCAGGAAAGAAAAGTGGACGCTTTTTCAACGGTTTCCCGGTCGGATGCCATCGCCGCGGCAGCGCGGCTGGCCGGCATCGCGGTACGTACGCCGCTGCTTCGCGCGGACGCGCTCGACGCCGTGACGGGGGCACGAGTTTGGCTCAAGCCCGAGAACCTGCAGCGCACCGGCTCGTTCAAGTTCCGCGGCGCGTACAACCGGCTGGCGGCGCTGTGCGACCCCGAACGCCGCGCCAGCGTCGTGGCATATTCGAGCGGCAACCACGCGCAAGGCGTCGCGCTGGCCGCAAGACTGCTCGGCATGCGCGCGACGATTGTCATGCCGCGCGATGCGCCCGCGGTGAAGGTTGCCGCCACCCGCGGCTATGGTGCCGAGATCGTACTGTACGACCGCCTGAGCGAACGCCGCGAGCTGATTGCCGCGGCGATCGTCGACCGCGACGGCGCGACGCTGGTCCCGCCGTTCGACGATCCGTGGGTGATCGCCGGGCAAGGCACCGCCGGCCTCGAAATCGCGCAGGACCTCGCAGCGATGCAGGTTGCAGCCGACGTCGCGCTGGTCTGCTGTGGCGGCGGCGGGCTGGCAAGCGGCATCGCCATCGGCTCGGGACTGCCCGTCGTGACGGTCGAGCCCGAAGGGTATGACGACGTCGCGCGCAGCCTCGTTGCGGGCACGATCCTGCCGGTCGTCGAACCGGGCCCGACCCTGTGCGACGCGCTGCAGACGCTGGTCAGCGCGCCGTTGCCGTTCGGCATCCTGCAGGCGCGCGGCACCCGCGGCGTCGCGGTGACCGAGCGCCAAGTGCTCGCCGCGATGCGCTTCGCCTTCGATCAACTCAAGCTGGTGATCGAGCCGGGCGGCGCGGTCGCGCTCGCCGCGGCGCTGGCGGGGGTTGTGGAGCTGAGCGGGCAGACCGCGGTGATTGTGCTCTCGGGCGGCAACGTCGATCCGGCTATCTTTGCGCACTGCCTTTCCCAAACTTAAACCGCGCCCCGCGTCGCGAAGCGGTGCGTCGGCGCGGCATCGGTCGGCCCCGGTACGGGCGCGGCCTCGCCGAACCACGCCGCGACGCGGCCCTTGGCGGCAGCGTCGATGTGCAGGCCCTGCTTGGTGCGGCGCCATAGCACGTCTTCGGCGGTCGTCGCCCATTCGCGCCGCGTGAAATGATCGAGTTCGGCCTCGAACAGTCCGCCGAGGTTGGCACCGAGGCCGCCGGCGAGCAGCGGTTCGGCGGCGCTGCCGAGCGTGCGGGCGAGACGCTTGACGAGCTTGGGGTCGTAATTGGCGTATTCGGCAGTCAGGCTGGCGAGCCAGCGCGCGAACGCCGCCTGGCCGGTTTCGCTGCTGAGCCGCGCGATGTCGCCGCCGGGCAACGGGACGGTCGCCGTCCACGGCTCGCTCGCGGGGGCGACAAGTTTGAGGACGGCTTCGGCCAGCACCCGGTAGGTGGTGATCTTGCCGCCGACGACGGTGAGTGCGGGGACGCCGGCGTGCTCGAGCAGCGTGTAGTCGCGCGAGGTCTCGCGCTCGCCCTTGCCGGCTTCGAGTACGAGCGGCCGCACGCCGGCGTAGCGGTAGACGATGTCGGCATGGCTCAGCGGCCGCGCGAGGAAACGGTTGACCGCGGTCAGGAGATAGTCGGTCTCGGCATCGGTGACGCTGACCGCGACCGGCGTATCTATCGCGTGTTCGGTGGTGCCGATCAGCGAGAAGTCGTGTTCGTACGGCAGCACGAAGACGACGCGCCCGTCGGGCTGCTGCAGCATGAAGGCATCGCGGCCGAGGTGGACGCGGCGGGTGACGATGTGCGAGCCTTGGACGAGCCGCAGCCCCGGCGCGTCGCCTACGCCGAGGACGTCGCGCGCGACCTGCTCGGCCCATGGGCCCGCGGCGTTGACGATGTGGCGGGCGCTGAACTCGGTGCCGTCGTCGAGCGTCGCCAGCCACCGCTCGCCGTCGTGCCGCGCCGCGGTGACGCGGGTGCGCGTATGGACCGAGGCACCGCGGTCGGCGGCATCGCGGACGTTGGCGATGACCAGCCGGGCGTCATCGACCCAGCCGTCCCAATAGCGATAGGCGCGGGTGTAGCGCGCATCGAGCGAGCGCCCGCTGCGCTCCTGCCGCAGGTCGATGCGGGCCGAGCCGGGAACGATGTCGCGCCTGGCGAGATGGTCGTAGAGGAACAGCGCGGCGCGCAGCTGCCACTCGGGCCGGTCGGCGGTCACCGGCAGCACGAACGGCTGCGGCCAGCTGATATGCGGGGCGATGTCGAGCAGTACCTCGCGCTCGGCAAGTGCCTTGCGGACCAGCCCGAACTGGTAGAATTCGAGGTAGCGCAGCCCGCCGTGGATCAGCTTGGTCGAGGCGCTCGACGTCGCGCCGCCGAGATCGCCGGCCTCGACCAGCGCCACCGACAGCCCACGCCCGCTGGCGTCGCGCGCGATCCCGGCACCGTTGATGCCACCACCAATGACCAGCAGGTCGACCATACCCTGCATATGCTGTCCTTTCGTTGCCGCGCTTGATAGGGGAGGCCGATGACTTCGGATAGCCCCGTCGCGACCTCGCTTATTCTGGTGCTCGACGAAGGCACGACATCGACCCGCGCGATCGTGTTCGACCTGCACGGCAACATCATCGCCGTCGCCGCCCGACCGATCACTCAGCACTATCCGCACTCGGGCTGGGTCGAGCAGGATGCCGCCGAGATCTGGGCGCTAACCCTCGATTGCCTGCGCGAGGCGGCAGCCACCGTCGGGGTCGACCACATCACAGCGATCGGTATCACCAACCAGCGCGAGACCGTGGTCGCGTGGGACCGGCTGACCGGCGAGCCGCTCGCCCCGGCGATCGTCTGGCAGGACCGGCGGACCGCCGACCGTTGCTCGACGCTGCGCGGACAAGGCTTCGAGGCGGAGGTGCAGGCGAAGACCGGGCTGCTGCTCGACCCGTATTTCTCGGCGACCAAGTTCGAGTGGATGATCGAGCATTGCCCGGCCGTGGCCACTGCCGCACAGCAAGGCCGTCTCGCGCTCGGCACGGTCGATGCCTGGCTGCTGTACAAGCTCACCGGGGGCGGTGTGCATTCGACCGACGCGACCAACGCCGGACGGACGCTGTTGATGGAGTTGCGGCGCTGCGAGTGGCATGCCGGGCTCGCCACGCGCTTCGGCGTCCCGCTGGCGGCGCTGCCCCGCATCATCGACGGCGCAGGCCCGCGCGGGTCGACGACCCTGCTCGGCCGCGAGGTGCCGATAACCGCCAGCGTCGGCGACCAGCATGCCGCGGCCATCGGGCAGGGATGTCTGCGGCCCGGCATGGTCAAGGCGACATACGGCACCGGCATCTTCCTGCTGGCGCACGCCGGGCCGCAGCCGCCGTCGTCGGCACATCGCCTATTGTCGACGCTGGCGTGGCGGCTGGGCGGCGTTGCGGCGTACGCGCTGGAGGGTAGCGTCTTCACCGGCGGGGCTGCCGTCCAGTGGCTGCGCGACGGTATCGGGCTGATCGAGACCGCTGCCGCGTCCGAGGGGCTGGCGCGCTCGGTGCCGGACACGGGCGGGGTCGTCGTCGTACCGGCCTTCGCCGGCATGGGCGCGCCACACTGGCGCAGCGACGTACGTGGCATCGTCACCGGGCTGACCGCCGCCACGACGCGCGCGCACCTGGTCCGTGCGACGCTGGCCGCGATGGCGCATCAGACCGCCGACCTGCTGACCGCGCTCGCGGCCGACGGGGTGACGCCGACGGTGCTGCGCATCGATGGGGGCATGGTGGCAAACGACTGGTTGTGCCAGCATCTCGCCGATATCCTCGATCTGCCCGTCGAGCGGCCGCGGGTGATCGAGACGACCGCGCTCGGGTGTGCCATGCTGGCGGCGCTGGGGGCTGGGCTGTTCCCAACGCTGGACGCGGCGGTGGCGGCGATGCGGCAACCGGGAGAGCGCTTCGAGCCGGCAATGGACGCGCCGGCGCGGGATGCCGATACCGCCGCGTGGGACCATGCCGTCCGGCAGTCGCTAACCGTATGAGCGGCGCTGGCTTGACGGGAACCCTGCTCTCCATCGCCGTGCTCGCCGCCTTCGCACTGATCGCGCGTGGCGTGTGGCTGCTGTGGCGGCGGCAGGGCAAGCCACTGAATGCCTGGCTGATGATCGGGGTCGCGGTCGTGCTTCTGGTCAATGTCTGGGTGGGATCGATGCCGGTTCCGAAGTAATCCGATCGCGGCGGCAGCTTTCGTCTGGTTGGACGGTCCCGCTCATCCCGAGCGAAGTCGAGGGGCGCACCAGCTCCGGGCAGGTCCCGCGACTTCGCTCGGGATGAGCGGACGCGGCAGGGAGCCCCACGGAAGAAAGACCCTCACCGCGCCCGCGTCAGTTCTCGCATCGCGGCGTCGAGCCCGCCGAGCGTCAGCGGATACATGCGGTCCTCCATGATCGCCTTCATCATCTGGATCGACTGGCCGTGGCCCCAGCTCTTCTCCGGGATCGGGTTGAGCCACACCGAAGCATGATAGACGTCGAGCACGCGCCGCAGCCATGTCTCGCCGCTCTCTTCGTTCCAATGCTCGACCGAGCCGCCGGGATAATTGATCTCGTACGGTGACATCGAGGCATCGCCGACGAACACTACCTTATAGTCGTGCGGATACTTGTGCAGCACGTCGATCATCGGCGTCCGCTCGGTCCAGCGGCGCTTGTTGTCCTGCCACACCGCCTCGTACGGGCAATTGTGGAAGTAAAAGAATTCGAGGTGCTTGAACTCCGAGCGCGCCGCGGAGAACAGTTCTTCGCAGAGCTTGATCCACGGGTCCATCGAGCCGCCGACGTCAAGGAACAGCAGCACCTTGACCGCATTGTGCCGCTCGGGCCGCATGACGATGTCGAGATAGGCCTTGCGCGCCGTGCCCGAAATCGTCGCGTCAAGGTCGAGCTCGTCCGCCGCGCCGTCGCGCGCGAACCGGCGCAGGCGGCGCAGCGCCAGCTTGATGTTGCGCGTGCCGAGCTCGACGCCTGCGTCGAGGTTCCTGAACTCGCGCTTGTCCCACACCTTGATCGCGCGCCCGTGGCGACCCTTGTCCTGACCGATGCGGATGCCCTCGGGGTTATAGCCGTTGGCGCCGAACGGCGAGGTGCCGCCGGTCCCGATCCACTTCGAGCCGCCCTCGTG
>JANOOK010000202.1:0-2680 GCA_031421275.1 Sphingomonadaceae bacterium | reverse complement strand
ATGGGCGACTGTTCTATTCATTCGGCCCCGGCAACGGGCACGGTCCCAAGAAGCCGCCGGTGCGTCATCCAGTCGCGGCGGCGGTCACGGCACACATCGGTCGCGGCTGGAATCACGGTACCTGGACTGCCGCGTCTAGCGCGCTGTCGCTAGCCGGCGGCGATGTGCTCGCAACCGCGACGCATCTGACCACCCACCTGGATGGCGGAGCGGCGGGATGGACAGGATCGCCCTCAAATCTCGGGCATCTGTCGGGCTGCGCGAACCGCATGCCGGTGCCGCAGAGTTGAGGCGATCCTCGGAGGTTGTCCGCACCGCGGACAAAGCCGCCCAACCGTCGCCGCTCAAATACGGGTCCGTCAATTCCCGAAGCCTCCCGGCAATCGGTCGGCTGGCCCACTTTCCTGGCCGGCGCCCCTTCCCGGACCCCGCAATCGGCGCATGCTAAATTGAAAACAGTTCCTGCTCGCAGCCCGCACGATCACGCGATCTGCCCATTGTTCATTGCTCGCTTGGCGCTATGCCGGGCGCGATCAGTTCGACGCGTGCCGCGCCTGCATTGGCCAACCAGTCGCGCCAAAGTTGACGGGTATCGTGCGTCTGAAGCGCAGCAGCCTCTGCCATGGCGGGAAGTTCGATGACGCGTACCGCAATGTCGGTCAGAAATTTCTCGCTGAACTTCGGCAGGATGATGGTGCCGCTCGAATATGGCGAGGAGACATCGCTGTGCTCCAAGAGGTCGGAGAGGAAAATTAGGGTCGAGTTCGATCCAACCAGATGCATGGCCGGATCGGCGGCAACGCGCATGATAGTGTCGGCGAGGAAGGACCGGTCGTTGCTATCGACCGGCTTCGCCAGTTCCGCCAGGGCCTTCTCCAGCGGTTGGACGAACTCGTCCGCGCGAAGGGCATCACGCGTTGCACGTCCCTCTCCTGTCCGTGCTGCTTGACCGCTGCCAGGATCGCACCGATTGAGCAGGAACTCAGGCTGATAGTCGCGCGCTCCGTTAACGCGCGCGACGATCAATCGGGCACCGCGTGATGACGGCATCCCATCGCTCACCGCTGCCCTGAGCATCTCTTGGCTTTTCGCCGCCAGCGGGTTGGACGAGTCGACGATAACCGCCGTGACCGGCCCGGAATCGCCCTCGGGACAGAAGTCGTCCCCGACCGCTTCTTCAGGACGAAAGAGGTACGACGCAGCGAAAGTGCCCATGAAGGCCAGGCCGACCCCGCCGAAGCCCACAAGGGCACTGCGACGCGAGCGCGAAAAGCCCACCATCATTGCCTCCATCCGCCGGGACCGGTCAAGACCGGGCCGCCAGTCGTTTCGGATCGCTGTCCACCCAGCGCGCTTTCGACAGCGCGCTGAAGGTTTGCGACGAACGCCCGGTAGAGGTCCGAGAGTACGCAAAGCGCCCGAGGCTCCGTTGCGATCGCCCCGTCTTGCTGGTCAAGCGCCTGCCGAACGGCGTCGCGGAACGCGTTGCGATCCACCGGCGACACCCGGTCAGCCGGACAACTACCGACCGGCCAGTCAGGGGCAACCCGCGATGCGGCCTCGCGACCCGACCTGAGCGCCATGCCCACGGCGTCGGCCCGCATCTTGGCGACGATTTTGACCGCGGTCCGGTCGGAAGTGACGATGGCGTCGTTCAGCGCGCTAGCCCTCATGAGCTCGCGCCGATTTATCGCGAAGCGCGTGGCCTTCATCTTGACGTTGCGCATCTCCTGTTTCTTAGCAGCCGCGGCCATATCCCGCGCTTTCTCGCCCGCCTCAACAATGGCCTGGCGGCGATCCTCCTCGCGCAACGCAATAGCGCGCCAGCCGACGTAACCGAAGGTGTTGAACACTTTCCACGCGGTGATCGCGCTGGCAAGGGCACCAGCCCCGAGCAGCCCCCAATTCGGCGGATCATAGAGCGGACTGGCCCAGTTGCCCGAGATCGATGCTATGATCTCGTCCTTCACTTTCCACGGCTGCGTGATCAGTCTGGGCGTGCGGGCAACAAGTTCGCGGAAATGGGAACCGCACAGGAGCGCGAAGCCCATCAGACCAACGCCGGTGATCACGGAAGCAAACCCGGTCAACCGATAGCCGAGATGGAGGCGATGCCGTGTCGCCACGACCCCCATGCCGATCAGCACGGCCGGGACCGCGACGCCGAGGCTAATCAGCGCTGCCGTGGCATAGGCCAAGGGGCCGCCGACGTAGGGTGAATAGGCCGGTGTGGTGCCGATGCTTTCGGCGAGCATCGCGCCGACAACCCAAGCGCCGAGCACGGGGATCATGTCGAATGGTGGCCGTCGATTGAGGCGATGCTCAGCCAAAAATACCCGGCTTTCGTCTTCGTCCTTACGCAGCTCGTCGCCGAGCCGAGCGAGTTCGCCCGAAGTGTCGGCGGCGATGTCGATCAATGCCGATTGCAACGTCACCGTCTCGAGATCGAACGTGCATTCCGATGGCGGCGGGCTAGCCGCCCTGGCCATGGTATCGACTGTTGCGAACCTGCCAGTGGTTCGCTGGTTTATGTGATTGGTCTGGGTCTCGATGGTACGGTCAATCTGTTGGATAATCGGGGGGATCATGTCGAGTTCCTTCAGGTCGGAAGAGATGCGAACCGCGCGTATCGGGCGGCATCGGCGGAAATGTTGCGCGTGCGCAGCTGGCGGCGGAGGCG
>JANOOK010000201.1:0-17010 GCA_031421275.1 Sphingomonadaceae bacterium | reverse complement strand
GCAGATCACCGGCTGCGAAGGCTATGTCGAGAGCGCCGCGATCGGGCTCATCGCCGGGCGGTTCGCCGCCGCCGAGCTGCTGGGCCGGACGCTTGACCCGCCGCCGCCGACGACGGCCTTGGGCGCGCTGCTGGCGCACATTACCGGCGGGGCGACCGCCGACAGCTTCCAGCCCATGAACGTCAACTTCGGCCTGTTCCCGCCGCTCACCGAGCGTACCGCGAAGGGCGTGCGCAAGAGCGCGCTGGCGGCACGGGCGGTGGCGGATATGGGCGCGTGGCTGGGGGAGGCCTCGCCAATCCGGCTGTGGACCGCGGCTTGATAGCCGTCGAGCTCGCCTGTCACGCCTGACAGTCAAGGTAAGAGCGCGCTAGACTCTGCTTAAGTATAAACATCAACCCCGCTCATCCCGAGCGCAGTCGAGGGACGCACAATCTCCGGGCAGGTCCCTCGACTTCGCTCGGGATGAGCGGGGTTAGCTTCGATCTAATTGCAAAAAACGCTAGGCTGCCGGGTAGCGCAGCCGTCCGAGGAAGCGCACCGGATCGGGCAGGTTGGCGGTGGCGCGCAGGATGCGCGCCTTGACGCCCTCGAACGCCATGATGCCCGCGATGCGCCGGTCGAGAAACGCCCAGCTGGCTTCGTGGTTATCGCTCTCGTCGTTCAGCCAATAGAGCAACGTCGCGCTGTAGACGCCCGCCAGGATCAGCCGCTTGCTGTAATAATTATAGTCGGTTGCCGTATCGCCGGCCGCCGCCCACATCGCATCGGCGGTGTGCCACAGCGTCGTCGCGCTGGTTGCGAGATTGGTCGGCAGCGCCAGCACCGCCAGCGCCCGCCGTACCGCCTCGCGCTCACCAGCGGCGTGTTCGAGGCGGGTCCGGACGCACAGCGTGATCTTCGCGCGCACTTTCAGCGCATCGATCCCGGCGGCCTTGACCGCCGCGGTCATGCGGTCGTCGGCATACGCGGTATACGCTGCGACCATGAGGCTCGCGTCGCCGGGGAAGATCAGCCTGGCGATGTCGGGATCGATGCCGGCATCCTTCGCCCCGGCCTGCACTGTCGCGGCGGTCCAGCCATCGAAGGCGACATTGGGCAGCATCGCAGCAATCAGCAGCGGGCGGAGTTCGTCGAGGGTCTGGTCGATCATGGCCGCGATATAGCGCAACGTCGTTGACCGGGGGAGGGGCGGCGTTGTCTCATCATCGTCTCGGCGGTTGCGACGCCAGCGGCCGGGGGTGGGCGGCTATGTCCGGTTGTGTCATGGACCGGCAGGCGCGATCGTGCCGCGTCAACTTCAGGATAGCTGATGGATCCCGATCTCAATCCAATGCCGTCGAACGGCGAGACCGCCAATCCGCTGGCGGCGCGGAGCTTCCAGCTGATCGAGCATCTGCTGCTGATCGTCATTGCGCTGATGACGCTTGGCGCGACGGTCTTCGAGGTGTCGGCGGTGATCGAGGCGCGGACGATCAACCTCGCCGACATTCTGCTGATGTTCCTCTACACCGAGGTGATCGGCATGATCTCGGTGTTCTACGTCGGCAGCGGTTCACCGTTCGTTTACCCGATCTTTATCGCCATCACCGCGCTCGCCCGACTGATCGTCCTGCAAGGCAAGAACATGGCTCCGGAGAACATTGTCTTCGAAGCGAGTGCGATCCTGCTGCTCGCGCTGGCGGCGGTGATCATTTTGCGTTTCGACCGGCGCTGATCTGCAAGAGCAGCGCGCTTTACGGCCGGCAGTGCCTCTGCTACGCCGACGTTCCCTGTTGCCGGGCGACTCGTTACCCGGCACCTTAAATCGTGTGACAAGTCCGGGCCATGCTGAGGCCCGCGACGTGAATGGAGAGACCGGCTTTGCAAATCATGGTTCGCGACAATAATGTCGATCAGGCGCTGCGCGCGCTCAAGAAGAAGCTGCAGCGCGAAGGCGTCTACCGTGAGATGAAGCTTCGCCGCCATTACGAGAAGCCGTCCGAAAAGCGCGCGCGCGAGAAGGCCGCCGCCGTCCGCCGCGCTCGCAAGCTCGAGCGCAAGCGCGCCGAGCGCGACGGCGTCCGGTAGCCTCCGGGTGGCCGCTGCGGACGTGAAGCCGTCGTCGCCCAAACCGTCCTCATCGCTAGTCAAGTGGATCGTTCTCGGCATGCTGATCATTGGACTTGTCGGCGTGATGGTATGGGCCGGGACGCAAGCACAGGTGACGACGGCGCGTCCCGCCGACCTGACCTATCTCGAAGACCATAAGGAGAAGCCCGGCGTGAAAACCACCGCAAGTGGCCTGCAGTATGAGGTGCTCAAGGAAGGCACCGGGCCGATGCCGGTCGCGACCGATACCGTCACCGTGCATTACGAGGGCAAGCTGCTCGACGGGACGATATTCGATTCGAGCTACAAGCGCGGCGAGCCCGCGTCGT
This sequence comes from Sphingomonadaceae bacterium, assembly GCA_031421275.1. GTDB lineage: Bacteria > Pseudomonadota > Alphaproteobacteria > Sphingomonadales > Sphingomonadaceae > Polymorphobacter_B. The sequence goes on along the minus strand of JANOOK010000201.1, from coordinate 14,590 downwards.
TCGGGCTCAATCAGGTAATCCCCGGCTGGACCGAAGGCGTCCAGCTGATGCACACGGGCTCAAAGTACCGCTTCACCATCCCGCCGGCGCTGGGCTACGGCGACCGCGGCGCGGGCGGGGTCATCCCCCCTAACGCGGTGCTGACCTTCGACATCGAACTTCTGGGTGTGCAGGGCCGGTAAGCCGCTTAGCCGCGCTACCGCAGCCCAAGCTGGGGCCGATCGTCGACCCGGCTATAGCAGCGGATCGAGGGTGATGCGCTCAGCCTGACTGGAGACAGGGCGTGATGAGCCTCCACTGAACCACCCGTCGTCCCGGCCTTCGCCGGAATGACAGGTGATTTAGTGGAGGCTTATCCCGATCTTCACTTCTACTTCGTTGCCGCCGCGCTCGGATGGAGCGTGTGGAATGCGCGGCCCGAGCGGAACGCGCCGAACCACGTCAGCGGGTTCCAGGTCGTCGAACCGTCGAGCGAGAAGGTCAGAAACTCGGCGCGACCGACGACATTCTCGATCGGCAGCATGCCGAGGCCGCCGACGATCGCCGGGAAGCGGCTGTCTTCCGAGTTATCCCGGTTGTCGCCCATCAGGAAAATATGCCCCTCGGGGACGATCTCCGGCCCGAAATTATCCTGCGGCGTCGCGCCGAGATCGATCGTGTCGTAGCTGTGCCCGTTGGGCATGGTCTCCCGAAAGCGCGGATAACGGCAGATCGTCGTCCCGTCGGCGCTGGTCACACGGTACTGCAGCGTCTGCGGCGCGACGCAGTCGGTATTTTCCGACACTGCGATGTCGGCGGGCGCTTCGGCGACCCGCGAAATCGGTTTGCCATTCAGCCATAGCGCCCCGTCGCGGATCTCGAGGGTATCGCCGGGCAGGCCGATGACACGCTTGATGTAATCCTCGTGATCGCGGGGAGCCTTGATGACGGCGATGTCGCCGCGCTCGGGGAGACGGCCGAACAGCCGCCCGGCCATCTCGGGCAGGATACGCAGCGACGGCGACAGATAGCTGAAACCGTACGGGAACTTGGAGACGATCAGCCGGTCGCCGGTAAGCAATGTCGGCAGCATCGACTCGCTCGGGATGAAGAACGGCTTGGCGACGAAGCTGTGCACCGCCAGCACCGCAACCACCAGCACTGCCAGTTCGCGGACCTCCTTGCCCCAGGCGACCGGCTTCTTGTCGGCTTTGGCGATCGTCATCTCGGTCATGGCGTCAACTCGGTTGCGGTCGCGCGGTGATCAGCACGACGGCTTGCGCCCAGGGCTGATCATCGGTGATCGTCAGGTGCACTTCGGCGATATGGCCCGGCGGCGTCAAACTTGCCAGTCTTTCCGCCGCGCCGCCGGTCAGCACCAGTGTCGGCTTTCCTCCGGCCAAGTTGACGACGCCCATGTCGCGGAAGAAGACGCCGCGCCGGATGCCGGTGCCGAGCGCCTTGGCGCAGGCCTCCTTGGCAGCGAAGCGCTTCGCATAGCTGGCGGCGCGGGTCAGCACGCGGCGGTCCGAGCGCGCCTGTTCGACCGGCGTGAAGATGCGCTGAATAAAGCGCCCGCCGAAGCGGTCGATCGATGCCGCGATGCGATCGATGTTGCACAGGTCGTTGCCGAGCCCGATGACGATCATCGCGTGGTCGTCGCAACGGAAAGCGCCGGCCTCACGCCCGCGCCACATCCATGCGTGCGCGCATCTCGGCAATCGCGATATCGAGCCCGATGAATACGGCCTCGCCGATCAGAAAATGTCCGATGTTGAGTTCGGCCACTTCGGGTAGCGCTGCCACCGCGGCCACGTTGTCGAAGCGCAGCCCATGTCCGGCGTGGACCTCGAGCCCAAGGCTGGCAGCATAGGTTGCGCCCTTGGCAAGCCGCGCCAGTTCGGTCTCGCGCGCTCCGCCGTCGAGGTGCGAATAACGCCCCGTATGGAGCTCGACGACCTGGGCCCCGACCGCCGCCGCGGCTTCGAGCTGTCCGAATTCGGGCTCGACGAACAGGCTGACCCGGCAGCCGCGCGCCCGCAGCGCCTCGACCATCGGCCGCAGCAGCGCCTGTGCGTGCCGCACTTCGAGCCCGCCCTCGGTAGTTTGCTCGGCGCGCCGCTCGGGGACAATACACGCCGCCGCCGGACCGTGCTCGAGCGCGATCGCCAGCATCTCCGGCGTCGCCGCCATCTCGAGATTGAGCGGCAGCTCGATCTCGCTCATCAGCCGCGCCAGATCGGCGTCGGTGATGTGGCGCCGGTCCTCACGCAGATGCGCGGTGATCCCGTCCGCGCCCGCTGCCGCCGCCAGCTTTGCCGCCGCGACCGGATCGGGATGCGCCCCGCCGCGCGCGTTGCGGATCGTCGCGACATGGTCGATGTTGACGCCGAGCCGTAGCCGCCTCACGTCCGGCTTCCCGGCTTGACCGCGGGCAGCGCCGCCAGCTCGGGCGGCAGCGCGTCGGCGGCATAGCTCGGCACGTCGAGCCGGAGCAGCGCGGTCAGTGGCACCCCGACATCGGCGCTGCCGTTCGAGCGGTCGACGAGGCAGGCGGCATGCACCACCCGCCCGCCCGCTGCGGTGACCGCCGCGATCGCTTCGCGCGAGCTCAGCCCGGTAGTCACGACATCCTCCATCATCAGCACCGGCTGGCCGGGCGTCAGCGTGAAACCGCGGCGCAGCTCGAACACGCCCGCGGGGCGCTCGACGAACATCGACTGTACCCCAAGCTGCCGCGCCAGCTCATAGCCGCAGATCAGCCCGCCCATCGCCGGCGCGACGACCGCAGTGACGGTCCGCCACAGGTCCGGCGGCAGCTTGTCGAGCAACGCGCCGCACAGCCCCGCGGCGCGCTGCGGGTCCATCAGCGCGCGCGCACATTGCAGATAGCGCGCCGAATGCAGCCCCGACGACAGGATGAAATGCCCGTCGAGGAGTGCGCCCGCATTGCGGAATTCGGCCAAGACATCAGCATCGGTCACGCGCGGGTCACTAACATCACTCGCAGCGCTCCGCCAGTATGGCGCTGCGCTCGCTGATTTGTTATGAGACGCGCGGGCAAACGGGGGGTCGACATGAAAGTCATTTCTTTAGCGCACGTTGCGGTCATCGCCGCACTCATTGCGCCGGCGCAACCTGCAGCGGCGCAAATCAAGTCGAAGCATTCGGAATCCGCCGAGGCGACGCGCGCCAAAAAGGTCGCGGAGCTGCCGAACTGCCCGCGGCCGCTCGGCACGATGGCGCTCGCCGAGCCCGAGACACGCTGGTGAGGTGATCTTGGACTCGGTTCGCCCGAGGCGCTGATCCGGGTCTATATTCAGCGCTCGCACTGCTTCAAGCTGGTCAATCGCTCGTCGCGCGGCATGGCGGCGATGCAGCAGGAACGCGCCTTGAACGCCGGCGGCGAGATGCGCCGCGGCGGCAGCATCGGCAAGGGCCAGATGGTCGAGGCCGACTTCACCGTCATCCCCGACATCGTCACCAGCAACAATAACAAGGGCGGCATGAACATCGGCGGGCTGCTCGGGGCGTTCGTGCCGGGCATCGGTGGCGCGCTGCTCGGCGGCATCAACGTCAAGAAGCGGTCGGCGAACGTCGTGCTGAACGTCGTCAACAACAAGTCGTCGGAGGAGTTCGTCGCCGAGGGCCAGTCGAAGAAAACCGACCTCGGCTTCGGGGCGGGGGCGGGCATCTTCGGCGGCGGCGTGCTCGGCGCGGGCGGCGCGACCGGCTACGACAGCACCGAGATCGGCCAGGTGATCGCGCTCGCCTATCTCGACGCCTACACCAAGCTGGTCGAAAACCTTGGCGGGATGAGCGCAGCGATTGCCGGGCCGCAGGCGGAGAAGGCGGTGACGCTGAAGCGCCCGGGCCGGATGTTCGCGGCGGCGTCGATGACCTCACGCGTCCTGAAGGCGCTCGATGCGGGGGCGATCCTGTACCCGACCGGTCAGAAAGTCGCCGGTCTGTGGGAGGTCGAAGACGAACTCGGCACCCGCGGCTGGGTAACCGAGGCCTCGTTGGCGGTGGCGCGCTGAACCTAAGCCCTCGCCCGTAAGGACGGGAGAGGGCTGGAATCACGCTTTCACCCTTTCCACACTGACCACCGCCTGCGTTGCGCGCAGTGCCGCGATGATGTTGGTCAAGTGTGCGAGATCGTCGACCTCGACGTCGATGACGAAGGTGTGGAACTCGCGGTCGCGCTGCTTCAATGCCAGATTGACGATGTTGGCGTGGTGATGCGCAAGGATCGCGGTCAGCGCGGCGAGGCTGCCCGGCTGGTTGCGGACGACCGCCGACAGTCGCGTCACGGCGCTCTCGGCCGCCTCGCCCCACGCGAGATCCAGCCATTCGCCGTTCTCGCCCTCGAGCGTCGCGCAGTCGATGCTGTGGACCTCGATGCCGGTGCCGGGACGACGGACGCCGACGATGCGGTCGCCGGGAATCGGATAGCAGCATTCGGCGAGCTGGAACGCCACCCCCGGGGTCAATCCCCTGATCGAGATCGCCGCCTGCTGCCCGGATTTGCCCTTGCGGCCTTTGCCCTTGAGGCCCGCGGTCGATCCCGGCAGCACGGCTTCGAGTAGTGCCGTATCGCCGATCGTCTGGCGCGCCAGCCCGAGGTACAGCGCATTGCGGTCGGGCAGCTTGAGCCGGGTCAGCGCGTCTGCCACCGCATCGTCCGACAGCGGCAGCTTCAGCCGTGCGACGACCTCGTCGTACAGCTTGCGCCCCATCGCGAGCAGTTCCCCGCGCTGCTGCTGGCGTACGAACCGCCGCACCGCCGAGCGCGCCTTGACCGAGACGACGAAATTCTCCCACGCCGGGTCGGGGGCGGGCTGCTTCGAGCGCAGGATTTCGACCTGATCGCCGTTGGTGAGGCTGGTGCGAAGCGGTACGACACGCCCGTTGACCTTGGCCCCGACGCAGGTATCGCCGAGGCTGGTGTGGACGGCATAAGCGAAATCGACCGGCCCGGCTCCGGCCGGCAACTGGATCAGCTCGCCCTTCGGCGTGAAGGCGAAGACCTGGTCCTGGAACATCGCCAGCCGGGTATGTTCGAGCAGCTCCTCGGGCGTCGCCGCATGGTCCAGTATTTCGAGCAGGTCGCGCAGCCACGGATAGCTCTCGCGCGCCGCCGCGCCGTCGGGGCCCTGCTTGTACGCCCAGTGCGCTGCCAGCCCGAGCTCGGCGGCGTGGTGCATCTCGGTGGTGCGCAGCTGGATCTCGATGCGCAGCCGCTCGCTGTGCATGACGGTGGTGTGGAGCGAACGATAACCGTTGCGCTTGGGCGTTGAGATAAAATCCTTGAACCGCCCCGGCACCATCGGCCAGCGCCCGTGGATGACACCGAGCGCGCGGTACGCCGCGGCGGTGTCGGGCACGACGACGCGGAACGCCATCACGTCGGGGAGCGCCTCGAAGGCCATATGATGCGCCTGCATCTTGCGCCAGATCGAGAACGGGCGTTTCTCGCGGCCCGTCACCTCGGCGTCGATGCCGCTCTGGCCGAGCAGCAGCTTGATACCGCTGGTGATCCGCGCCACCATGTCGCCGCCGCCGACGCGCAACGCCTCGAGCCGCTTGGTGATCGAGGCAAAACCTTCGGGCTCGAGCTCGCGGAACGCTAGCGCCTGCAGCTCGTCCATGAAGTCGTACATGCCGATGCGCTCGGCGAGCGGCGCATAGATATCCATCGTCTCGCGCGCGATCCGCCGCCGCCGCTCGGGGTTCGGGATGAAATGCAGCGTCCGCATATTGTGCAGCCGGTCGGCGAGCTTGACCAGCAGCACGCGGATGTCGTCCGACATCGCGACGAGGAACTTGCGCAGGTTCTCGGCGGCGCGCTCGGTCTCGGTCTGCGCCTCGATCCGGCTGAGCTTGGTGACGCCGTCGACCAGCCGCGCGACATTCGCCCCGAACAGCTTCTCGATCTGCGCGGGTGTCGCGACGGTGTCCTCGATGGTGTCGTGGAGGATGCCGGTGGCGATCGTCTCGTCGTCGAGCTTCAGCTCGGTCAGGATGCCAGCGACCTCGATCGGGTGGCTGAAATACGGATCGCCCGAGGCGCGCAGCTGCGAGCCGTGCGCCTTCATCGAGAACACGTAAGCCCGGTTCAGCAAATCCTCGTCCGCCTCGGGATCATAGGCCTTGACGCGTTCGACGAGTTCATACTGGCGGAGCATGGACTTAGTGTGGGGGGTGGCGGGCGAGGGTGCAACCGGTTTGGGGTGCGCCGGCGTATCGGCGCAGTCGTAAATCTGGGCTGACGGCTGTCGACCCCAACGCGGATTGTCAGCAAGCGCTGCTCGCTAGCCCTGATCGATGATCCGACCGACGCGCACGAGTAGGCCGCTCGGGTCGCTGACCGCGAACTCGTATGTTCCCCAAGACTTCGCGTGCGGAGCGCCTTTCTCGATGATGAGGTCGATCACCCGCGCGGCCACTGCATCGACATCGTCGACGTACAAATACAGGCCGAAGGGATTGTCCACGATGTTCTTAGGCCAACCCGGCGTATGCGTCAGGTGCAGGTGCCAACCCCGACCGTCCGCCAAAATGCGGTAATGGCCATAATCGCTGACCACCTCGAAGCCGAGCCTCCGGTAGAAAGCCTCGCTGGCGTCGAGGTCGCTGCTGGGTATGATCGAGACCGCACGATGATCCAAGGCCAACTCCTCTTCGCTGGTGGTTGTACGGCTACAGGCATCGAGGTCGGCGAAATGTATCTCGCGACCTGGGCGCAGGCCAGCCGGAAGCGTCATCACTCGCTGTCGTCGGCTTTCAACAGATGTAGGCCGTTCAATCTTGTGATGCCCACCGTGGTCAACCAGCGTCGGTTGACCGGGGCATTTATGCGCTAGCTGGGCGTCCGCTCTCCACCCCTTTCCGGTATCAACTCGACAAGCTTTCCAGTCACGCATTGCGACTGAATAAGCTTGACATAAATAGCCGTTTAGGCTATGTCCGGCTGATCAATCCAGGTTCACTCCGTTTTGCGCCATTCAGCCCGATCGTCGGTGCCGGTTCGCGTCTTCTGGTTTTTAGGGGCAGACGGGATTTCGCCACAGGGGCAGGGTCGCCAACTTTGTCAACTTTGGAATATTATTAACGCAAATTCGAGCAGTTTTGCCAACGTCCAGCGAGTCGGGGTCAGCTGACGGTTCCTGGCCCTGACGAGAACCTCAAAGCCCCCGAAACCGCGTTGCGCGCTACTCGTAATCCGGCCCTAAATTCTGGTTGCGCGGCGGCTGCGCGGCCGTCAGCCGCAGTGCCTCCGCCGATGCGGCGATCGAGCCGACGGCATCGGGGGTATCGTCCTCGGAGTGCACGACACGCTGCATCGAGGCGACCAGCGATTCCTGCAGTTCGGCGGGCTTGACGCGCTCCTCGGCGATCTCGCGCAAGGCGACGACGGGGTTCTTGTCGCGGTCGCGGTCGACCAGCAGTTCGGCCCCGCTCGCCAGCTGACGTGCCCGCGTGCCGGCCATCAGCACCAGCTCGAAGCGGTTCGGGATCTTGTCGACGCAATCCTCGACGGTGACGCGCGCCATGGTGAACTCCGGAATTTGGGAATTGGCGGCGATAGCGGCTGGCGGCCGCGGCGTCAAGGAAGCGGGGCCTTCGACCCGAGCTTCGGCTTGACGTTGCGGGCCCGAGCGGCTAACTGCCCCGCTTCGCAATTGGCCCTGCACCCCCGGTGAAGCAGTGGCCGCGCCCGGCAGTCTGGCCGGTCGGTGCGAACCCGGGGACTTCGCTGCCGGTATTTCATTGGCAGCTGCACAGCAAATTGGACGACCATGACCAAGCGTACCAGCGCCAAATACAAGCTCGATCGCCGCATGGGCGAGAATATCTGGGGCCGCCCCAAGTCGCCGGTCAACAAGCGCGAATACGGCCCCGGCCAGCATGGCCAGCGCCGCAAGTCGAAGGTTTCGGACTTCGGCATCCAGCTCCGCGCCAAGCAGAAGCTCAAGGGCTATTACGGCGACGTCACCGAGCGCCAGTTTCGCGCCACCTACGACGAGGCTGTGCGGCTGAAGGGTGACACCTCGCAGAACCTGATCGGCCTGCTCGAGCGCCGCCTCGACATGGTCGTCTATCGCGCCAAGTTCGCGCCGACGATCTTCTCGGCGCGCCAGATCGTCAACCACGGGCACATCCTGGTCAACGGCCGTCGCTGCAACATCGCGTCGGCGCGGGTCAAGCCGGGCGACGTCGTCGAACTCGGCGCGAAGGCCAAGGACATGGCGCTGGTGCTCGAAGCCATGGGCCTGACCGAGCGCGAGTCGCCCGAATATGTCGCGGTCGACGGCAGCAAGGCGACCTATGTGCGCGTGCCGACGCTCGACGAGGTCCCGTACGCGGTTCGCATGGAACCCAACCTCGTCGTCGAATTCTACTCGCGCTAGGCTCAGGCCGTGCGGCGCAACTGCGTGTAGACGACCGCCGGGATGGTCGCGACGATCCCGGCGGCGAGCAGCTCGAACAGCAGCCACACCCACAGCCGCGCATCGCCGAGCGGCGTTTGGCTGATCAGCTGTGACGGCGTACCGATGAGCATCGCCGCGGGACCGATCGCCACGAAGGCGATGGCCAGCAACGAGGCGATCCGCAGCCGGCTGCCGCGCGTCAGCCTTGTCGCGTGCCCGAGCGCGGCGAACGGTGCGCAGCGCTCGGCGAGCGCCAGCGGGATCGCGGGCAGCAAAACGACAACGCCGACGATGACCAGCGCCACCGCAGCGATGCTGATCGCGAGCCCGAATGGCGGCGTGGCACCGGCGACAAGATGCACGATCGCGGCAAGCACGCCCGCGGCCCCGATTAGCAGCGCGACGCTGAACCCCGGTGGCGAGGCGATGATGCTGCGGCGAAAATAGTCGTGCGGGCCGAGCGGCCTGCCAGCGAGCCGTGCCGCCGTACCGTAGCTGACCAGCGTCGCAAACAATGCGGCGCCGAGGCCCGACAGCACGGCGAACACTGTTCCAGCGCTATGTCCGGGCAGCGCTGCGGCACTCAACAACGCCGGCAGCGTCACCAGCACGGCCCCCAATGCGAGTATCGGCGTCGAATCCGCGACCGCCACTTCACCGATCTGCCGCAGCGCGAGGCCGACGTCGACGCGCGTGCTCATCCGGTCTTGGCGGCCCGGGCGGCGGCGACCGCGGATTGCAGCGCCGCCAGACCAACCGCGCCGGAAAGGATCTTGTTGCCGATGATGAAGCTCGGCGTCCCACTCAACCCGAGCAAGCGGCCGAGTTCGAGGTTCTTCTTGATCTCGGCGCGCAATGCTGATTTGCCCATGTCGATGGCAGTGCGGCGTTCGTCGAGCCCGGCGCTGCGCATGGTGGCGACGACGCGCTCGCGGCTGACCGCGCCGGCATCGTCGAACAGGCGATCGTGGAATGCTGCGTAGCGACCCTGCTGCGCTGCCGCGAGACTGGCAAGTGCCGCCTCGCCGGACTCGGGCGACAGCACCGGAAAGTCGCGGTAGACGACCTTGAGGCCGGGGTCGCTGGCGATCAGCTTTCGGATGTCGGCATCCGCGGCGCGGCAATATGGGCAGGCGTAATCGAAGAACTCGACCAGCACGACATCGCCGGTCGCGTTGCCCGCATACGACCCGGCAAATGGGGTCTCGATCTCGCGGCGATTGGCATTCAAGACCTTGGTGACCTCGCGCAACTGTATGCCGTTGATCGCTTCGGGGATGATCTCGGGATGCGCGAGAATGTAGTCGTGGACAACCTGTTCGACGGCAACGCGGTCGGCTGTTCCGATATGGTCATCGACGCTGCGGGCCCCGGCGTAGACGGCAAACGCGAGCGCTCCGACAATTGCCGCGCCCGCTGCGAAGCTCCACAATTCGCGATGTCGGAGCCACGTCGCCCTCAAATCCATTTATGATGCTTCTTCTTCTCCAGATCGTTCTTCGACACCTGCGCGATGTCGTCGGCGCGCAGCCAGTCGGGGGTGCCCTTGGGCAGGCTGAGCAGCGCCAGCCGTGCGTTCGCCGCGGCGCTCTTGGCGTTGCCTTCGAGGTTGTACCGCTCGGCCGCGGCCAAGGCGGCACGCGGTTCGTCGCCTTCGCGGTCGTAGATCACCCCGAGCTGATACCAGGCGAACGGATTTTCGCGATCGCGCGCGATCGCCGAGCGCAGCAGCGGCTTGGCCTCGGCGAAATCCTTCGGGTCCTCGGTCGAGATCAGCGCATGACCCAGCAAGGTCGAGATCAGCGGCTCGTTGGGGGCTTTCGCGACCGCGTGCCGCAGCACCGGCAAAGCCGCTCTCGGGTGCCCCGATTCGAGCAGAATTTGCCCCTTGAGCTCGAGGAAAAACGGATCGTCCGGATGCACCGCCAGCAGATGATCGACCTCGGCATTCGCAGCGTCGGGGTAAGCCGACTTGTGCCACGCGTAAGCGCGGGCATAACGTGCGCCTTCGGATAGATCGCTCTCGGGATACAGCACGAACGTCCGCGGCGGCTCCTCGACGAAGCCGGTCAGCTTGCCCTTGATGCGCAGGAACTCGGACTGCAGCGCCGGTGCCGAAGGCGTGTTCCAATACGGCGAGGCGCGATACTCGGTCTCAAGTGTCGCAATGCGTTCGCCGTCGAGCGGGTGCGTCCGACCGTAACTGTTGTCCTGCTTGACCGCGTACCGGTATTCCTCGCCGAGCAGCTTCTGGAAGAACTCGATCGAGCCCTTGCCCGAGATGCCGGCGGTGCGCATGAAAGTCGCCCCGGCCTGATCGGCGCGGCTTTCGGTGTCGCGGCTGAACGACAGGTAATCGGCCTCCGCCTTGGCGGTGCCGAGCCCGAGCGCCGCCATACCGGCCTCGCCCGCGCCGGCGGCAATCAGCAGCCCGGCGGCGACCAGCGATAGCAGGGAAATCTTCGTCGCCGGGCCGGCACCTTCGCCGTAACGCACGAGGTGCCCGCCGGCGATGTGTCCCAGCTCGTGCGCGATGACGCCCTGCAGCTGATTGACGTTGTCGGCAGCGACAATCAGCCCCGAGTGGATGTAGACATTCTGACCATTGGCCGCGAAGGCGTTGATGCTGGCATCGCCGATCAGCACGACCTGCACCGATTTAGGGTCGAGCCCCGCCGCTTTTTCGAGCGGCAGGGCAAGCTGGCGGAAGAACGCCTCGGTCTCGGCATCGCGCAAGATCGACTGGGCCGCCAATGGCTCGATGACGAGCAGCGCCGCCAGCAAGGCGAGCAGGCCGGTTCGAAGCAGGCGGAACATGGTCAGCACCTGTTGCCTCTACGCTGAACGGCGGCTGAAGGGGAGCGGGTTCGTGGTAGGTATCAGCGCTGCGGGAGTCGCGCCGGCCCCCACCCCCCCTCCCCGCAAGAAGGGGAGGGAGCAGAAACCAGGGTCGGGGTAGGGGCTAGGGCAAGCCGCTTGAGTCTCGGGCTCCCTACCGATCCGCGCTCAACCGCTTGTCGAGGTAGGCGTCGATCACCGCCATCAACTCGGTCATTTCATGCTCGAAGAAATGATTGGCGTGCGGGACCGTCGCGTGATCGATGGTGATGTGCCGCTGGGTCTTCAGCTTGTCGACGAGCTTCTGGACACTGAGCCCGGTGACGACCTCGTCATTCTCGCCGTCGACGATCAGTCCCGACGACGGACACGGCGCGAGGAAGGTAAAATCGTACAGATTGGCCGGCGGCGCGACCGACAGAAAACCGCGGATTTCGGGACGGCGCATCAGCAACTGCATGCCGATCCACGCGCCGAAGCTGAAGCCGCCGACCCATGTCGTCGAGGCTTCGGGATTGAATTGCTGCATCCAGTCGAGCGCCGAGGCCGCATCGGACAGCTCGCCGATGCCGTTGTCGAACACGCCCTGGCTGCGCCCGACGCCGCGGAAGTTGAAACGCAGCGTTGCGAAACCGCGGCGCACGAAGGTCTGGTACAGCGCCAGCACGATCGGGTGATTCATCGTGCCCTGCGTCGGGTGCGGCTGGAGCAGGATGGCGACAGGCGCGCGCGGCCGGCTGGCCGGCTGGTAACGGCCTTCGAGGCGGCCTTCGGGACCGGGAAAGATAACGTCGGGCATCGGACCTGCAGCGAATTAGGGGCGGCTGCACGGCAGCGCGGATCATCCCTATATATGTCACAGACGCCACGCTGCAATTGAATCCGTCCGAGTCGCCCGTGATAAGCCCTGTGTATCTCGACTATGCCGCGACCGCGCCGCTCGATCCAGCGGCGGTTGCGGCAATGCGCGAGGCAGCCGAGACCTGGGCCAATCCGTCGTCGGTGCACCGCGCTGGGCGGCGCGCACATGCTATGCTGGAGGGCGCACGCGACCGTATCGCGGCTTCGCTGGGCTGCGCGTCCCGCGCGCTGTTGTTCACCAGCGGTGCGACCGAGGCGATCGGCATAGCGCTTCGCTCCGATGCGTCGGCATCGGTGCTGGTCTCCGCGGTCGAGCATGATGCCGTGCGGCTCCAGGCGTTGGGGGCGAAGATCATTCCGGTAGACGGGGCAGGGCAGGTCGACCTTGCCGCTTTGGCCGCGTTGCTGGCGACGGCGTCCGCACCGGTGCTAGTTGCGGTCATGCAGGCCAACAACGAAACCGGGGTGTTACAGCCCTTGCCTGAAATAGCGGCGCTGGTCGCGGCGGCGGGCGGCAAGCTGCTCGTCGATGCGGTCCAGGGGGTGGGCAAGCTGCCGCTGCCGGAGGCCGACTTCGTCGCGGTGTCGGCCCATAAGTGTGGCGGGCCGCCGGGTGTCGGCGCGCTTATCGTGCGCGACCTCGACGGATGCGCTGCGAGCCGGGCAGGGGGCGGGCAGGAACGCGGCTACCGGGCCGGGACCGAGAACCTGCCGGGCATCGCGGGGTTCGCCGCTGCGCTCGCCGAACGCACCGCCGACGCCGGCTGGCTGGAGCGTGCGGCTTCACTGCGCGACGGGCTCGAAGCCCAGCTCGACGGGGCGGAATTCGTCGGTGCCGTCGCACCCCGGCTCGGCACGATCAGCTGCATCCGCATGGCCGGAGTCGCGGCGATGACGCAGGTCATGGCGCTCGACCTCGCGGGCTTCGCGGTCAGTGCCGGAGCGGCGTGCTCATCGGGCAAGGTCGGCGCGAGTCACGTCCTGCGTGCGATGGGCATGAGCGAGCGCGCCGCAGGCGAGGCAATCCGGGTCAGCCTCGGGTGGCGCACGACCGCGGCCGAGATCGATGCCTTCGCCGCGGCATGGAACGCGCTTGCGGCGCGGCAGCGGGCGAAGCTGACATCGGATGCGCGACGCGAGCAGGCGGCGTGAACCGGCCGATCTATCTCGATTATGCGGCGACGACCCCGACCGACCCGGCCGTCGTCGACGCGATGCAGCCGTGGCTGGGCGAGCGCTTCGGCAACCCGCATTCACCGCACCGCTGGGGCTATGAGGCGGCGGCAGCGGTCGCGGTCGCGCGGCAGCAGGTGGCGGCGCTGCTCGACTGTCCGCCGGAAGCGGTCTCGTTCACGGGCGGTGCGACCGAGTCGGTGAACTGGGCGCTGAAGGGCGCTTTGACCGCGGCTGACCGCAAGCGACGACGGCTGGTGACGGTGGCGACCGAGCATAGCTGTGTGCTGGAAACCGCGCGCTATTTGGCGACGCAGGGCTATGCGCTGACGGTGCTCGGTGTCGGCCCCGACGGGCTGATCGACATCGCCGAGCTCGACGCCGTGCTCGGCGATGATGTCGCGCTGGTCTCGGCGATGCTGGTCAACAACGAGACCGGGGTCATCCAGCCGATCGCCGAGATCGCGGCACGGGCCCGGGCGCACGGCGCGCTGATGCACTGCGACGCCGCGCAGGGCTTCGGCAAATTGCCCACCCAGGCCGACGCGCTCGGCGTGGACCTGCTCAGCCTGACGGCGCACAAGCTCTATGGCCCAAAGGGCGTCGGCGCGCTCTACATTCGGCCCGGACTTGCGCTGACGCCGCTGCTGCACGGCGGCGGGCAGGAGGACGGCGGCCGCTCGGGGACGCTCGCCCCGGCGCTGTGCGTTGGGCTGGGGACCGCGGCGATGATCGCGGCCGAGCGGATGGCTGCCGATACCGCGCATGTGCGGACGCTCTGGGATCAGCTGCTGGCGCAACTCACGATGCCGTACGAGATCAACGGCTCGGTCGAGGCGCGCTGGTTCGGCACGCTCAATCTGCGGATGGAGAGCATCGATGGTGCGCGCCTGCTTGCCACGACGCGCGGGCTGGCGATGTCGGCCGGCTCGGCGTGCGCGAGCGGATCGGGGCGGCTGAGCCATGTACTCGCCGCACTTGGCCTGAGCACGGCGGCGGCGAAGTCGAGCCTGCGGCTGGGCTGGGGCCGCTTCACCACCATCGAAGAGATCGATATCGCGGCGACGCTCCTCAACGCCGGTGCGGCCAAGCTGCGGGCGCTCGCCGCATGACGCGCGTGCGCTTCGTCAGCGCCGACGGCCAGCGCAGCACCGAAGCCGACGCCCCGCCCGGCACGCGCCTGCTCGACCTCGCGCAGGCGCACGACCAGCCGCTCGAAGGCGCTTGCGAAGGCGCGATGGCGTGTTCGACTTGCCACGTGCTGATCGCCGCCGCCGACTTCGACAAGCTGCCGCCGCCGAGCG
>JANOOK010000200.1:0-7848 GCA_031421275.1 Sphingomonadaceae bacterium | reverse complement strand
CCGGCGACATCGTCGAAGGTAACGCGGCCTTCCTTTTGCGTCAGCAGCTTGGCGCGCGACTTGCCGAAGCCCATCGCGCCCTTGCCCGCGCCGTTCTGCATCTGGCGCATGACGAAGATCCAGATGCCGATCATCAGCAGGAACGGCAGCATCGAGACGAACAGCTGGCCGAGCAGCGAGCGGCTCTCCTCGGGCTTGGCGTCGAACTTGACGCCCTTCGTCCGCAGGCGCTCGATCAGCTGGGCGTCACCGGGGTTGTAGGTGCGGAAGTCTTCGTCGTTGGCGAGTTTGCCGCCGATCTCCGCGCCGCGGATGTCGACCGACTTGATGCCGCCCTCGTCGACCTTGTTGAGGAATTCGGAATAGCCGAGCGTACCGGCGGTGCTCGACGTCGACGGGCCCTGCACGACGGTGACGATGACCGCCAGCACGAGCAGGATGACGACCCATAGCCCGAGGCTCTTGACCCAGGGGTTCGGTGGACGCTTGGGCTGATCAGCCATGCCTATGCCTTTTTCCGGAACACTACACTGTAACCAAGATAGGCGCGCTGCGCCATCGCGCAATCACCCGCCGCGCCGCAGGGCGGATAAAGGGCACCATGCGGCGTTGTTGCATCGCTCCGGCTCGGCCACCTGCCGATCAACGGCGCGGCCGTGCCACGGCAAAGTGCCAGCTCGCCGGCTGACCGGCGGGGGCTCCGGCACCTCGGCTGTCGCTCGCCTCAAGCAGCTTCCGGCCCCTCCCGCTACCGACGATACCCGCCAGCGTCGCGCGGCGACCCGCGAGGAGCAGCCGCCGCCAGCGTTCGAGCGATGGTCCGGCGAGGTCCGCGCCGGGCGCGAGCGTCGCGATCACCCGCAACATCATGCGGCGCTGCAGCTCGTGCGGCAGGCCCGCGGCGTCGAGCATAATGCCGCTCGAGCTGATCGCGGCGCGGCTCGACCACGCCAGTTCCGCCGTCCACGCCAGCGCCGCCTCGGCCTCGGCCAGGTGCGCCGCCGCCGCCGCCAACCGCTCGGGCCGCAGCCACGGCGTCTCGGCAAGCAGCGCCCGCGCCTGCGTCCGGTCGAAGCGGGTCGCACGATTCGCCGGATCGTCGAGCGCGGTCCACCCCGCCGCCGCGACGATGCCGGCGAGTTCGCTGCGCCGCCAGTCGAGCAGCGGCCGCAGCAGCGTCACGCCGCTGCCGAGATCGCGGCGGCGGCGAATGCCCGCCAGCCCGGCGCTGCCCGACCCGCGGGCCAGCCGCAGCAGCAGCGTCTCGGCCTGATCGTCGGCGTGATGCGCGGTCAGCAGCCAGCGGACATCGCGGGCGGCGCACCAGTCGGCCAACAGCCGATAGCGCGCCGCGCGCGCCGCCGCCTGCAGATTGCCGGTCGGCGTGGGGCCGGCCCACGTCAGTGTGGTGTGGGGCAGGTTCAGTTCTGCCGCACAGCGCGCGACGTGCGCGGCGTCGCCGGCCGAACCGAGGCGAAGACAGTGATCGACGGTCAGCACCTCGACGCGGTCGCCGAACGCTTCGCGCGCCAGCCAGAGCAAGGCGAGGCTATCGGGACCGCCCGACACCGCGACCGCGACGGGATCGGTGTTCTGATATCGGCCCTGCGAGCAGCTGCCGATTGCCGCCGTCAATTCGGCCCGGCGTCGCGGCTCGGCGGTCATTTGGGTGGACGATCGATCTGGCGCATCCAGTCCTTGCCGCCCGCGAGCGTTGACGGTCGACCGTGCGTCAGCTCTCGCACTTCGCCGAAGCCCGCGCTTTCGCGGCCTGCGCTTTCTGCGCCGCGGTCAGCTTCGCCCCGTATACCGACTTCAGCTCGTTCAGCGCGCGGCAGGCCTGGTCGGGTTTCTTCAACGCGGTCAGCGCATTGCCGAGGCCGATAAGGCTGTCGGGGGCCTGTTCGCTCTTGGGGTATTTCTGGTAGCCGTCGAGATAGGCTTTCGCCGCCTGCGCCTCACTGCTCTGCGCTGCGTAGCTGCGGCCGAGCCGATATTGCGCGGTCGACGCATGGCTCGATTTGGGATTGGCGGCGAGGAAATCGGTGAAGCCGGTCGCGGCGGCGTCATAGTCCCTGGCGACGTAATGCGAGTCGACCGCACGCCACGCGGCTTCGGCGGTCTCGGCCGTCGTCGGCTTGGCGGCGGCCTTGATCCCGGTTTTATTACCCGGCTTGGCCGACTGCGTGGTGGCCGTACCCGACGGCTTGCTATCGCCGCGCCCAGCACCGGCACCACTGCCCGACGCGACGCTACCGGCGGCCGCGATCGGGGCGGCACCGCTCGTCGCCGGCGTATTGTCCGCACCAGCCGCGCCGCCGAACGGGGCAGGGGCGGTGCCGGCGCTGCCGGGCACGCCGGCCGCGGCGGGGGTGCCGCCTTCGAGCCTGGTCAGCCGGAACTCGGTATCGCCGCGCAGCTTGGTGACAGTCGTATCGAGCTGCTTCAGCGAATTCTGATTCTCCTCGACCTGCCCGGTCAGCGTCCGCAGCTGACGCTCGAGCGCGTCGACGCGCGCGGTCAGGTCGTTGATCGGGGCCGACGCCGGATTGCCCGACAGCTCGGCCGGCGCGGCGACCGGGGCCGAGCTGATGTCGGGGGTGAAGAATTTCGGGTCGCCACCGGGGAACACCTTACGCTGCACCGCCCGCATCTCGGACTCGAGCTTGCCGACGCGCCTGGCGGTCGTTGCCGGATCGGCATCGGCCGCCGCCATTGCCGGACCGGTCAGCGCCGGGACCGCGCCGGCCACCGCGATCGAAAGGAGCATCAGCCGCATCGGCAGTGGTCGCCTTCGCTCGATCCGCATCGCCGGCCTTCGCATTGTCGTCGGCGGCATCAATGCGCCGTCGTTGCCGCGGGTGCAGCGCGGGCGAGCAGGTCGGCTGGCGCGAGGCTGACGTCGCGCACCGTCTCGACCGGCTTGCCGAGCGGCGGAATGGCACGGCCGCCGACGCTGACCTTGAGCACCCCGGCCTTGCCGGTCCACAGCAGCAGGCCAGGCGCCACCGGTACTGCATAGACGACGTTCGCCGGCAAGACCCCGATCTTGACCGCGCTCTTGCTCGACCGGTCATAAATCTTGACCCAGACATCCTCGGTCGGCGTGATCGTCACCGGACCGCCGGCGGCGACTGCCGGCGTCGACGGACCGACCGCCGGCCCGATGCTCGCCAAGTCCGGCGGCGGCGCAGCACTGGCGGGTGCCGACGCCGGCGGCGCGACAACCGGCGCTGCGGTGCCGCTTGCCGACGCGCCCGCAACGGGAGCGCTGCCCGCCGCGACCAGCGTTGCCGGGCTGCCCGGGTGCGCGCGGTCGAACATACCGGCGCTGTACGCGACGACCGCGCCGACCACCGCCAGCACGCCGACGATGCTCAGCGTCATCAGCCCGCGCGGTGGCAGGCGGCGCTCGTCGAGCGGCTCGATCGCCGCCATCATCGGCACGATCGGCACCTTGGTCGTCTCGGCCCGGAACTGCGCCGCGGCCGCCTCCGGGTCCCGGCCGACAGCACGGGCAAACGACTTCACGAAGCCGATCGTATAGGGCAACGCCGGCAATGCCTCGTGGGCATCGGCCTCGATGGCGCGCAGGTGGCGAACCGGGATGCGGCTGTCGCGCGAGATGTCGCTTAACTCGAGCCCCGCCGCGGCCCGCGCTTCGCCGAGCATCGCGCCGAGCCGCTGCGGCGCATTGCGCAGCGGCGCAGCGGCGGGGTCGAGCGCAGGTTTCGCTTCGATGTCCACGCGGCATGTCCTCTGGTCCGCCGACGTCACCCCTGCACCGGCTTGAACTTGCGCGGCAAAGTCGTCGCTGGCGCGCCTGCTGTCAACTCGCAACGCGGGCCCGCGGGCGGGAATATTACACCGTTCAACCTTGCCCGGCCCCGTGCCACTGCATTCGGACGGCGGCCCGGCACGACCTTGTTGCGGCGCAGCAGTTAGCGTAAGGGCGGCGCATCCAACCCCTCAGCGTTTCCAGGATTATGCTATGCGTTTGCGCAACGTCGCGATCATCGCGCACGTCGACCACGGCAAGACGACCCTCGTCGACCAGATGTTCCGCCAGTCGGGCACTTTCCGCGACAACCAGCGCGTCGCCGAGCGCGCGATGGATTCAAACGACCTCGAGCGCGAGCGCGGCATCACCATCCTCGCCAAGTGCACGTCGGTCGAATGGCCCGATCCGGCGACCGGCGAGGTTACGCACATCAATATCGTCGACACGCCCGGCCACGCCGATTTCGGCGGCGAGGTCGAGCGCATCCTGTCGATGGTCGACGGCGTCATCCTGCTGGTGGACGCCGCCGAAGGCCCGATGCCGCAGACCAAGTTCGTCACCGGCAAGGCGCTGGCGCTGGGGCTGCGGCCCATCGTCGTGGTCAACAAGATCGACCGTCAGGACGCCCGCGCGCAGGAAGTGCTCGACGAGGTGTTCGACCTGTTCGTGACGCTCGAGGCCAGCGACGCGCAGCTCGAATTCCCGGTGCTGTTCGCGAGCGGTCGCAACGGCTATGTCGGTTACGACAGCGACGTCCGCTCGGGCGACCTGACGCCGCTGTTCGCGACCATCGTCAAGCATGTGCCGCCGCCCGCCGCCGACGTCGACGGGCCGTTCAAGATGCTGGTCTCGCTGCTCGACCGCGACGCCTTCGTCGGCCGTATCCTGACCGGGCGCATCCTGTCGGGAACGTTGAAGCTCAACATGCCGATCCGCGCGCTCAATCCCGACGGCAGCGTCGCCGAGGAGGGCCGCGCCTCGAAGATCATGGCGTTCCAGGGGTTGGAGCGCGTGCCCGTCGAGGAAGCCCACGCGGGCGACATCATCGCCATCGCCGGGCTGACCAAGGCGACGGTGGCCGACACCATCGCCGATATCAGCGTCACCGAGCCGCTGCACGCGCAGCCGATCGATCCGCCGACGCTGGCGATGACGTTCAGCGTCAACGATTCGCCCTATGCCGGGCGCGACGGCAGCAAGGTCACCAGCCGGATGATCGCCGACCGGCTGGTTCGCGAGGCCGAGGGCAATGTCGCGATCAAGATCACCGAGAGCGCCTCGAAGGACGCCTTCGAGGTCGCCGGCCGCGGCGAGCTGCAGCTCGGCGTGCTGATCGAGACGATGCGCCGCGAGGGCTTCGAACTCAGCATCAGCCGCCCGCGGGTGCTGTTCTCCGAGGACGCCAACGGCAAGCGCACCGAGCCCTATGAGCAGGTCGTCATCGACGTCGACGAGCAATATTCGGGAACCGTCGTCGAGAAGATGGCGAGCCGCAAGGCCGAGATGACCGACATGCGGCCGTCGGGCGGCGGCAAGACCCGGCTGACGTTCAGCGCCCCGGCGCGCGGGCTGATCGGCTATCACGGCGAGTTCCTGTCGGATACCCGCGGCACCGGCATCATGAACCGGCTGTTCGACAAATACGGGCCCTACAAAGGCCCGATCAACGGCCGGGGCAACGGCGTGCTGATCTCGACCGAGACTGGCGAGGCGGTCGGCTATGCGCTCGGCTATCTGCAGCCGCGCGGCACCCTGATGATCGAGCCCGGCGAAGCGGTCTATCAGGGCATGGTGATCGGCGAGAACGCCCGCGACGATGATCTCGAGGTCAACCCGCTGAAGTCGAAGGCGCTGACCAACTTCCGCGCCAGCGGCAAGGACGACGCGATCCAGCTGAGCCCGCCCAAGCGGCTGACGCTGGAGCAGGCGATCGCCTATATCGACGACAGCGAACTGGTCGAGGTGACGCCCAATTTCATCCGGCTGCGCAAGGTCCACCTCGACCCGAACGAGCGCAAGCGCGCCAGCCGCAAGGTGGCGAACGGCTGAGCCTCGCAACTATCGTAACGGTCGCACGTTGGGGCCGTACTGAACCGAGGGAGCAAGCCCATGGCCGAATTCGAAACACGCCGCGTCGACGAACGGACCACCGTCACCCCGACCGACGGCCGGCCGGTGGTCACCGAGAACCGCACGACGGTCCATGACGCGCCGGTCGTTGTCAAGCGGACCAACAACATGGGCTGGCTGCTGGCGTTGCTGCTGATCGTGGCCGCCGTCGTTGCGGCGTTCGCGTTCAAGCTGGTCAACATCGACCAGATCTCGTCGGGCAGCCTGCCCAAGGTCGAGGCGGTCGGCGGCAGCCTGCCGAAGTTCAACGTCGACACCGCCAAGGTCGTCGCCGGAACCAGGGACGAGACCGTCAAGGTTCCGACCGTGCAGACCGAAGAGAAGACCATCAAGCTGCCGACGCTGCATGTCGAGAAGGCCGACGCGGCGAAGACCGACGCGCCGGCGAAGGCCGACGGGACGAACTAAGGCGCGACGGTCAGGTCCGTTCGACCGCGGACCCGACCGACACGTAACGACGGCGCCGCCGCGGTATTGGCCGATAGCCAGTACCGCGGCGGTCGCCTATTGGGACCGATGGCCTTCCCTGCTTCTCCCGCCATGGCGCGCGCGCTCGACGAGGCGCGCGCTGCCGGTGCTCGCGGTGAAGTGCCGGTCGGTGTAGTCATCTGCGACGCGGCCGGCGCGGTGATCGCTGCCGCCGGGAACCGCACCCGCGAATTGAACGACCCCACCGCGCATGCCGAGATGCTCGCCATCCGCGCCGCCTGTACGGCACTGGCGAGCGAGCGGCTGACCGGCTGCGACCTCCACGTCACGCTCGAACCCTGCCCGATGTGCGCCGCCGCGATCGGCTATGCGCGGCTCTCGCGGCTGTATTACGGCGCGAGCGATCCCAAGAGCGGCGGCGTGGAGCATGGCGCGCGGGTGTTCGCGCACTCGAGCTGCCACCATGCGCCCGAGGTCTACGGCGGCATCGGGAGCGAGGCGGCGGCGGGGTTGCTGCGCGCGTTCTTCAAGGGCCGGCGCTCCTGATCCTCCCCGCCTTCGGGGAGGGGGACCGCGCCGCTTGACGTGGTGGAGGGGCAGAGCGACCGGGATGGCTCTCCTGCTGCATCAAAGGGATAGAGCCCGGTCGCTGCGCCCCTCCGTCGCGCAAGGGCGCGCCACCACCCCCAAGCCGGGGAGGATCGACTCACCCATAATGCGCCAGCCGCAATCCCGGCCTCGGCCAGCGCGTCTTCGCCAGCTTGCCCGTCGTCGACAGGCACACCCAGGCGTCCCGCATGTCGTCGCCGCCGAACACGATGTTGGTTGTCAGCAGGTCGGGGAACGCATGGTCTTCCTGCGCGCCGGTCGTCGGATCGACCGCACAGATGCCCGGCCGCTCGAGCAGCGTCGCGACGCAGACATTGCCGTTCGCCTCGACTGCCATCGAGTCGAGGTAGGTCCGGCCCGGAAAGCTGGTGATCACGCGCCCGGCGGGCAGCCCCGGCGCAGACGGCTCGACCACGCCCGGCGCGGTCACGGTGAACGCCAGCAGCAGGCGTTCGTAGGTCAGCGCCGCATAGACCGTGCCGTCGTCGGGCGACAGTCCGACGCCGTTCATGTTGGGGCCGCGCACCGCGCAGGCGATGCCGCTGCCGTCGGGCTGCGCATGGAACAGCCCGCCGTGGTCGGTGTGGTGCGCGTGGTGCTTGCCGAGATCGGTGAACCACATGCCGCCGGCGTGATCGAAGACGATGTCGTTCGGGCCGCTGAGCGCCACGCCGTCGCAGCTGTCGTACAGCCGCTCGACCTTGCCGGTGCCGAGGTCGATCCGCTCGATCCGGCCGCCACTGTAATCGGCCGCCGCCGCACCGGGGATCATCAGCCCGGCCTCCGCGCCGCTCCATGCAAAGCCGCCGTTGTTGCAGACATACAGCGCGCCGTCGGGGCCGATCGCGGCCCCATTGGGCCCGCCGCCCGGCGTCGCCACGACCTCGACCCGGCCGTCC
>JANOOK010000199.1:0-13735 GCA_031421275.1 Sphingomonadaceae bacterium | reverse complement strand
CTTTTCGCAGCCCAAGGCGGCGCTGGCGACGATGACGATCGGGCCGGGCGTGACGACGACGCGGATCGTGCTCAATTACTTCCACGGGCTGTCGTTCAGCCCGCTGCGTGAGAAGTAGCGCCGACGACATCCCGTGACAGTGCGGGGTCCCGCTGCTACGCGCTCTGCCATGACCGTATATCTGCACGAGGGCGACCTGCCCGACGACGTCTTCGCTCCCGGACCGATCGCGGTCGATACCGAAACGCTGGGCCTCAACCCGCACCGCGACCGGCTGTGCCTGATCCAGTTGGCGGATGGGCAGGGCGACGAGCATCTCGTCAAGTTCGCGCCCGGCCAGTATGACGCGCCGCGGCTGAAGGCCATTCTCGCCGACGCTCACCGGCGCAAATTCTATCACTTCGGGCGGTTCGACCTTGCGGTGATCAAGGCGTATCTGGGCGTCACCGCCGGGCCGGTGTTCTGCACCAAGATCGCCTCGCGGCTGGTGCGCACCTACACCGACCGGCACGGGCTGAAGGACCTGCTGCGCGAAACGCTGGCGGTCGACATCTCGAAGGCGCAGCAATCGTCGGACTGGGGCGCACCGGTACTCAGCGACGCGCAGAAGGATTATGCCGCGTCCGACGTGCGCTTCCTGCACCGCGCCGTCGCGATTCTCGAGGACCGGCTCGCCCGCGACGGCCGCACCGCGCTGGCGCAGGCGTGCTTCGACTTCCTGCCGTGGCGCGCCGAGCTCGACCTCGCCGGCTGGCCCGAGGTCGATATTTTCGCGCACATATGACCGACGCGAGCGGCTTCACGGCACGGCAGCGGGCGGCGCTGCCGGGCAGCGGCTATGACCGGCTGGTGGCGCTGCTCAAGCTGCTGCTGCCGCTGGCCGCCGCCGCACTGCTCGGGGTGATCGTCATCTGGCCGCTGACCAGCGCGCGCGAATTCTCGTTCCTGCTGGCGAAGGACAAGGTGGCGATGTCGCACGACCGGCTGCGTATCGACAACGCCGTCTACCGCGGCGAGACCAGCAAGGGCCAGCCGTTCGTCATCCGGGCGCAGGGCGCGGTGCAGCGCTCGTCGGCGGTACCGGTCGTCGAACTGCGGCGGCTCAGCGCCGACCTCATGCTCGATTCGGGTCCGGCGACGGTGACGGCCCCGTCGGGGCGCTACGACATGAGCCGCGACCGGCTCGACATCGCCGGGCCGGTGCGCGTCGATAGCCGGGCCGGCTACACCGTCGACGGCGCGAGCGTCACCGTCAGCCTGATCGACCGCACCGTCGCCAGCACGGCACCGGTGCACGGCACGATGCCGCTCGGCAGCTTCCGTGCCGATGCGTTCCGCAGCGAGGTCGACGGCCGCGTACTGGTGCTGACCGGCCGCGTTCACTTGCACATCGTCCAGCATTCGGCGAAGGCACGGGCATGATGATGCGCTTTCCTGCACCGGCGCTGGCGCTGCTGCTCGCGGTACCGGCGGTGCTGAGCGCGGTGCCTGTGAGCGCCCAGACCTCGGCGCTGGCGAAGCACAATACCGACGCGCCGGTCGACTTCGATGCCGATCACGTCGAGGTCCGCGACAACGATCAGCAGGCGCTGCTCACCGGCAGTGTCCGCGTCACCCAGGGTACGCTGACACTCACCGCCGACCAGGTGAAGATGTTCTACAGGCGCGCACCGGGCAAGCAGCCCGAGATCCAGCGCATGGACGCACAGGGCAACGTCAAGCTGACCTCGCCGTCGGAGCGCGCCAGCGGGAGTTACGGCATTTACGACGTGACGCAGCGCATCATCACGCTAAGCGGCGACGTCGTGCTGACCCGCGGCGAGTCCGTGCTGCGCGGTCAGCGGCTGTCGATCGACCTCGACAGCGGCCGCTCGACGCTCGACAGCGCCAGCGGCAGCACGAGCGGCAGCAAGGCCGTCGCGCCGGCCAGCGGCGGGCGGGTCAGCGGGCACTTCGTGGTCCCGCCGCGCGGCGCGAAGTAGGGCGGGGTCGGACCGGCGCAGGATTGTCATCCCGGCGAAGGCCGGGACCCATGGCCTCGAACGATCGTGATTATGGGTCCCGGCCTTCACCGGGATGACAATGATTGCTCGGCTTCAGCCTTACTGCAAGAAAGTCTAGCAGCTTGCGCCGCCCGCCAGCCGCACTATACCGCATCGATGCCCGATGTTGCCTTTTCGTTCGCCGGTCACGCTTTCGTCCCGCTGGCGTCGGGGGCGTTGTTCTGGCCGGCGTTCGACGCGCTGCTGGTGGCCGATCTGCATCTCGAAAAGGCCAGTTATTACGGTATCCACGGCCAGTTCCTGCCGCCGTACGACAGCCTCGACACGCTCGACCTGCTGGCCGCAGAGGTCGCGGCGACCGGCGCGACGCGGGTGTGGTGCCTGGGCGATTCGTTCCACGATAGCGGCGGGGCGGGGCGGTTGCCGCCAGCCGCCCGCGGAACCCTTGCCGGGCTGATCGCCGCTGTCGACTGGTTGTGGATCACCGGCAACCACGACGGCGACAGCGCCGGCGCACTCGGCGGGCGCGTGGCCGACGAGGCGCTGGTCGGCGGCATCGCGCTTCGCCATGCGGCGGTGCAAAGCTCGGGGACCCCAGAAATCTCCGGCCATTATCATCCCAAGGTCGCGGTGCACGTGCGCGGCCGCCGCATCGTGCGGCGGTGCTTTGCGGTGACGCCGCGACGCCTCGTGTTGCCGGCGTTCGGCGCCTTGACCGGCGGACTGCATATCGACGATCCGGCGTTCATCGCCGCCATCGGCGGGCCGTTGCTGGCGCTCGTTCCAACACGCGAACGGCTGCTGCGGTTTCCGATTGCGGCCTGAGGTCCAGGCTGCGATCGACCGAAACTCTATTGATAAATGGTCCAGAACGGTTAATAGCTGGCCGGTGTATCGAGTGCCGAACAGAGCAGCTTGGGATCTCGATTTGCGATTATCCCTAAGTATCTGATCTAGCACGTAGATCACCACTCGAGTGAGGAACTTTCGAGGAACCTCTGGAGTCGATCGTCGCCGTAGAGCGGCCGATTGCGGGACAGGTTTCGACGGGATCAGAAGACGGATCGGTTGAGGCCCATCGAGTTCTAGTCCCGTTCGTCGAACTTCGCTTCGATCAGCCCGGCCAGCGCAGCCACAGCCACCTCGGCTTGCGGGCCGCTCGCCGAGAGCTCGACGGTGTCACCCGGCGCGGCGGCGAGCATCATCAACCCCATGATCGAGGTGCCGGTGACGCAGGCGCCGTCCTTGGTGACGGTGACCACCGCGTCGAAGCCACTGGCGAGCGTGACGAATTTGGCGCTGGCACGTGCGTGCAAGCCGCGCTTGTTCCGGATAATGACGACGACCGGTCCAACCGTCGGCCCCGTTCCGGGTTGAAGCCCCGTTCCGGGTTGAAGCACTGCGCCGGGCGGCTGCATCATCGTGCCCACCTCAGGCGGCCTCGCCGAGGATCTTCGAGGCCACCGAGATGTACTTGCGTCCGGCTTCCTGCGCGGCTTCGACGGCGGCGGCGACCCCCATCGACCGGCGGATCGACGCCAGCCGCACCAGCATCGGCAGGTTGATCCCGGCGATTACCTCGATGTTGCCGCCCATCAGCGAGATTGCGAGGTTCGACGGTGTGCCGCCGAACATGTCGGTGAGCAGGATGACACCGCGGCCCGTCTCGACCCGCGCCACGGCAGCCGCGATGTCGGCGCGGCGCGCTTCCATGTCGTCATCGGGACCGATGCAGATACTTTCGAGCGCGGCCTGCGGGCCGACGATGTGTTCGAGCGCCGCGGCAAACTCGACCGCGAGCCGCCCATGTGTCACCAGCACCAACCCGATCATACGCCCAGCTCGCAGATGCCCAGCTCAGTCATACGGCCGCCGTCATGCAGTTTGCTCCATAAACTCGGATGCCGGCGCGTCGCCGCCATTGCTCGATTTATCACGGTGGATGACCGAGGCGGTCCATCCCTCCACGGCCATTCGCTCGGCCATCGACCGCGCGACATAGACCGAACGGTGCCGTCCACCGGTGCAACCGAACGCTACCGTCAGATATGCCTTGCCTTCGCGTCCGTAGCCCGGAAGCAAGGTCAGCAGCAGGTCGGCAATACGGTCGAACGCAGGCTTGAATGCCGGATCCGCCGCGACATAGGCACCGACCGCAGCGTCCTCACCGGTCAAGGCTCGCAGCGCCGGGACCCAGTGCGGGTTGGCGAGAAAGCGCATATCGAAGACCAGGTCGGCGTCGCGGGGCAGCCCGCGGGCGAAGCCGAAAGACATTATCGTCACCGTCAGCGCGTGCGCCTCGGAACGGCCGAAGCGATCGGCGAGCGCGCGGCGCAGGTCGGGCGCGGCATAATCTGTCGTGTCGATGACGATATCGGCCCAGCGTCGCAGTGGAGCCATGATCTCGCGCTCGCGGGCGATGCCGTCGGCGGCGGGGCGGTCGGTCGCCAGCGGATGGCGGCGGCGCGTCTCCGAGAAGCGCCGGGTCAGCTCGCCGCCGCTGCAGTCGAGGAATAGCAGCCGAACGTCGAGCCCTTGCCGCTGCAGCTCGCTCTGTCTCGCGATAATCCCATCGGCATCGAAGCCGCGGGTGCGCGAATCGATACCGAACGCCAGCGGCCGCGCGGCGTCGTGCTCGGCCATGTCGTCCGGCGTCGCCAGCAGGCGCCCGAGCAGCGTCAGCGGCAGGTTGTCCACGGCCTCATAGCCCATATCTTCGAGCGCCTTCAGCGCGGTCGATTTGCCGGCCCCCGACATGCCGGTGACGAGCAGGATCGGCGGCGCGGTAACGATGCTGGAGGCGGTCACGGCAGCGCTTCTACTCCGGCCACCGCCCGCGTCAAAGCGTGTTCGACCTTGAGCGGGGCGGACGCTTCGAACGCCGCCAGCGCCAGCACCGGCAGCGACCGGTCGAGCAGGATGCGGTGCACTGGCATCGGCAGGCGTTGCGGTTGTCCGTCGAGATCTACCAGCAAAGCGACCGGCACGCCGCCGCTCCACGGTACCTCGACGATGCCAATTCCGCGAACTTCGATCATCCCGGCGATCGACGCGGGCGGCGAAGCGAGCAACCATAAGTCATCAACCGTCAGCTGTACCTGGTCGTCGGCGATCAGCACTGCGCCGCGATCGATCAATCGCAGCGCGAGATCGGACTTGCCGCGCCCGCTCGCCCCGGTCAGCAGCACGGCGCGCCCGCCGATCGCGACCGCGCTGGCGTGCAGCAGCATCAGGCGGCCGGAACACTGACGAGAAAGCGCGCCCCAGCGATCCGGCCCTGAACTTCGCGATTGATCGCTTCGATCGAGCCGCCATGCGCGTCGACGATGGTCCGCGAGATCGCCAGTCCCAGCCCCGAGTGCCGCCCGAACGCTTCGCCTGCCGGGCGTTCGGAGTAGAAGCGACGAAAGATGTCTTCGCGGTTGTCGGGCGGGATGCCGGGTCCGTCGTCATCGATGCGAAGCTGGACGCGGTCACCGATGCTTTCGATGACGATGACCACAACACCGGCGCTGGGCGAGAACGACACTGCGTTGTCGATGATGTTCCGCAGCACCTGCGCCAACCGCGCCGCTTCGCCGTGCACGACGGCGGTGCCGGGCTCGGGGGCTGCGAAAGCGAGCTCGACGCCGCGCGGCAACCCGGCGCGGTCGTAACCGGCGACGAGCTCGGTGGTGACGACACCGAGATCGACACGGTCGAAGCGGCTGCGCGACAGCTCGGCATCGAGCCGCGACGCGTCGGCGATATCGCTGATCAGCCGGTCGATCCGGGCGACGTCGTTGTGAACGACGCCGAGCAGTTGCGCCTGCAGCACCGGATCGCGAACGCGCTCGAGCGTTTCGACCGCGCTCGAGAGGCTGGCCAGCGGGTTTTTTAGCTCATGCGCGACGTCGGCGGCGAACGCCTCGGTAGCATCGGTACGCTGGCGCAGCGTCGCCGTCATATCCGACAGCGCGCGCGCCAGCTCGCCGATCTCGTCGCGGCGCTGGATGAAGCGTGGAACCCGGACTTCGCGGGCACGCCCGAGCCGGACCCGCTGCGCCGCTTCGGCGAGCCGTCGCAGCGGACGGACGATGGTGTTGGCGAGAAAGTTCGAGATCAGCAGACTGATGGTCAGCACGCCGAGAAACGTCAGGAACAGCGTTTGGCGCTCGCGACGCACAAGGTCGGTGATATCGCGCGTGTCGCGGGTCAGTTGCACGACCGCGGCTGGCCGGAGCGCGCTGGAGAGCGGTGCTGCGGTGCTGATCACCACGATCCGCTCGGCGGAGAACCGTAGCGTATCGGCGACGGTGCCGGTCGCGGCGGCGCGCCCCACTTCGGGCCAGGCCGCGCGGCGGTCGACGGCGGGCTCGACATAGTCGGGCAATGCCGGAAAGCTGCCGACGGCTTCGACGGCGCGGTCGAGGAAGCGGGCGATATCGCGGCGGAACGGCTCGGTGGCGGGGTCGCGCAGCTCGAACGTCGGTCCGGTCGAGCGCCAGCTGTCGTCGAGCAGCGCACCGTCGGTTCCATAAAGCCGCAGCCGGTTGCCGCTCGTTGCACCGAAGTGCGCGATCAGGGCGGCCGTCCGCGGCGCGGTATCGGCCTCGGCCAGCGACACGGCAACAAGCCGCGCCTGTGTTTCGAGCCCGAGCCGGCGCTGGTCGATCAGCCGTTCGCGAAACGAGTCGAGGTAAAGAATACTCCCGGCTAGCATCAGGATAGCGAACACGTTGACCGCGAGAATGCGGGGTACAAGGCTGAAGCCCCAGCGCCAGTTCGGCTGGCTCATCGGCTGCGCCGATGCCGCCCCGGACGCCAGTTCGCCCGGCTCACTCTTCGTTGAACCGGTAGCCGACGCCATATAAGGTCTCGATGGCCTTGAAGTCGTGATCGACCGCGCGGAATTTCTTACGCAGCCGCTTGATGTGACTGTCGATGGTGCGGTCATCGACATAAACGTCGTCTTGGTACGCGGCATCCATCAGCTGGTCGCGCGACTTGACGAAACCCGGCCGGGTCGCCAGCGCTTCGAGGATCAGAAACTCGGTGACGGTCAGCGCGACATCGCCCTGCGCGCCGTCGTCGCCCCAGCGGACGCGGTGGCGCGCCGGGTCCATGGTGAGCCGCCCGCGGACGATCGTCGGGCCGGGCATTGCATCGCCCTCGGCGGCGGGCAGCCCGAGACGTTGCGCCGTCCGCCTGAGCACCGCGCGGATGCGCTCGATCAGCAGGCGCTGGCTGAACGGCTTGCCGATATAATCGTCGGCTCCCATCGCCAGCCCGAGCGCTTCGTCGATCTCGGTGTCTTTCGAGGTCAGGAAGATCACCGGCACCTCGGACTTCTCGCGTAGCCGCCGCAGCAGTTCCATGCCGTCGAGCCGTGGCATCTTGATGTCGAGCACCGCAAGGTCGGGCGGGTTCTCGGACAACGCCTTCAGCGCTGCCGCGCCGTCCGAGTAGAGCCGCACCGCGAACCCCTCGGCCTGCAGGGCGATCGATACCGAGGTCAGGATGTTCCGGTCGTCGTCGACGAGCGCGATCGTCGCGGGCGTGCTTGGCATCGGCATCCTTTCGGATCCAGCCATGCCGCCAGACGGGCGCGGAACGCAAGTCCCGCGCCCGCTGGATAGCTCGCGGACGGAGTATTATGCAGTGCGGCGGCGACGCTGCCGGAGCGCCGTCCCGACGCCCGCGAAGCCGGTCAGCAGCAGCGCCCACGCCGCCGGCTCGGGCACTCCGCCGACGTTGCTGTTATCCGGCGCGAAGTCCGAAATGCCGGCATTGCCCACCTGACCGAGCGCGCGCGGCCACAGGTTGAAGGTATAGGCGCTCGTGGCAAAGCCAGTCGAGGGCAGCGATGCCAGCGCCACGTTGAGGCTCAACAATGACCCATTTACGGTGATTGCGGCGGGATCGATCACGTAGTTATTCGCCGAAGTAATCAGGTCGAAGAAGTTACTGGTCCCGCCCGGCCGGATGACCAGCACCGAATCGAACAGTACGCCGGGGGCCAGCGCGCCAAATCGTGCCGTGCCTTGGCCACGGTTCAAGCCCCAGACATAGAAGCCACCCGCGGTCGTGCCGACCGGCGCGGCGAAGGTCGAGTTGAAGATCAGGTTGGTGCCGGTATTGACGACTTCGACCGAGGTTACGTCGAGATCGCCGTTTTTCGGTCCAGTGTACGTCGGCAGAAAGTCACCGGTAGGGTCAATTGTCGGAACCGCAGAAGCTGCACTTGTCAGGCAGGCGGCAGCAGCGAGCAGGAGCGCGTAACGTAACATGTCATTCCATCCTTGGCCGGCGGAGCGGCAGCTTGAGGGGTGTCTGTCAGCGGTTAGGACGCCCTTTACCGGCGCGAAGTAACATTACGGCATTTCAAGCGTCTTGGAAATCTGCGCCGGAACGAGTGGCGGTGGTGCTTTTGACGCAGGCCGCTCGCTTCCTGTAAGCGCACCGGAACATCGCCGATCTTGACGGCCGACGGGAGAGTTTCGATGAGTGTTTCGCGCCATGACCTCGACGCACAAGGGTTTGCGACAGGGGCGGCGCTGCATTGGAACCTTGGCACCGCGGCGCTGGTCGAGGCTGCAGTCGCGCGGGGGGAGGGCCGTCTCTCGAAGGACGGCGCATTGGTCGCCGAAACCGGACCGCATACCGGTCGCTCGCCGAACG
This sequence comes from Sphingomonadaceae bacterium, assembly GCA_031421275.1. Taxonomy (GTDB): domain Bacteria; phylum Pseudomonadota; class Alphaproteobacteria; order Sphingomonadales; family Sphingomonadaceae; genus Polymorphobacter_B. The sequence continues at coordinate 5,072 of JANOOK010000199.1, read as the reverse complement.
ACAAATTTATGGTGCGCGACGCCGAAACCGAAGACGCGATCTGGTGGGGCAAGTCGAACAAGCCGATGTCGCCCGCGCATTTCGCGGCGCTGAAGGCCGACTTCGTGGCGGCGCTCGGAGCCAAGGACACGCTCTTCGTGCAGGACCTGTTCGGCGGCTCGCAACCCGAATACCGCGCCAACGTCCGCGTTATCACCGAGTTCGCGTGGCACTCGCTGTTCATCCGCACGCTGCTGGTGCGGCCGAAAGCCGACGAACTGGCCGATTTCGCCCCCGAGTTCACGATCATCGACTTGCCGTCGTTCCGCGCCGATCCGGCGCGCCACGGCTGCCGGAGCGAAACCGTCGTCGCGGTCAACTTCGCCGAAAAGCTGATCCTGATCGGCGGCACGCGTTATGCGGGCGAGATGAAGAAGTCGGTGTTCTCGATCCTCAACTACAAGCTGCCGCCGCTCGGCGTCATGCCGATGCACTGCTCGGCCAACCTCGGCGCGGCGGGCGATACGGCGGTGTTCTTCGGCCTGTCGGGGACCGGCAAGACGACGCTCAGCGCCGACGCCAGCCGCACCCTGATCGGGGACGACGAGCACGGCTGGTCGGACACCGCTGTGTTCAACTTCGAGGGCGGCTGCTACGCCAAGATGATCCGCCTGTCGGAGGAAGCCGAGCCCGTGATTTACGCGACGACGCGCCGCTTCGGCACGGTGCTCGAGAATGTCGTGATGGACGAGGAAACGCGGACGCTCGATTTCGACGACGCCACCCTCGCCGAGAACAGCCGCGGCGCGTACCCGATCGAGTTCATCCCGAATGCGTCCGCGGACAACATGGGGCCGACGCCCAAGAACATCATCATGCTGACCGCCGACGCGTTCGGCGTGCTGCCGCCGATCGCCAAGCTGACGCCCGACCAGGCGATGTATTATTTCCTCAGCGGCTACACCGCCAAGGTCGCGGGCACCGAGATCGGCGTCAAGGACCCCGAGGCGACGTTCTCGACGTGCTTCGGCGCGCCGTTCATGCCCCGTCATCCGAGCGTCTACGGCAATTTGCTCAAGGAGCGCATCGCCAAGGGCGGCGTCGATTGCTGGCTGGTCAACACCGGCTGGACCGGCGGCATCTACGGTGTCGGCAAGCGCATGCCGATCCGCGTCACCCGCGCTCTCTTGAACGCCGCGCTCGACGGCTCGCTCAACCACGCGCCGTTCCGCACCGACCCGAACTTCGGCTTCCAGGTGCCGGTCACCGTGCCCAGCGTCGACATGCTGATATTGAACCCCCGCGACACCTGGGCCGACCAGGCCGCTTACGATGCGAAAGCCGCGACGCTGGTCAAGCTGTTCATCGAAAACTTCGCGCAATTCGCCGAGCACGTCGATGCGGGCGTCCGCGAGGCGGCACCGAGAGCGGCGTAGTTGGGAATAGGCTTGCGGGTACGGACGGCATGATGTAGTCTCCAGTGACCACAGGAGATTGTAGTGCAACTTTCGGTTCGTGAAGCGAAAGCTCGGTTTACTGAGGCGGCAAACGCAGCCGTTGGTGGTGAGCGCGTCGTGATAACCAAGCACGGCAAGCCTTTTGTCGAAATGGTACCGTCGAAGCCGGTAGTCGGAATCGACTGGGCACGTGCTGAGGAGCTTCGCCGGGAGCTTGGTATTGTCCAGCCCGAGCCCGGCTGGGAGGAGCACTTCAATGATCCCGCTTTCAGCCGGCGTGTGCTCGGTCTCGAAGATTGAGGCTTCTGTTCGACACGCACATTGCGATCTGGGCAGCCATCAATCAAAGTAACTTAACAGAGGGCGAGCGTGCCGTAATCGCGGCTGCAACACCTGTAATATCCGCGGTGTCGATTTGGGAAGCCAAGCTCAAGTGGCAAAGCTTCTATGCTTCAGGCGACCGCAAGGGTGTCATCGCACCAGATCAACTCCTCGCCTTCGCACTGGGGCTTGGTTGGGCGGTGTTACCACTCACCGCGCAGCACAGTGCCGCCACGTTACGGCATCCGCCTTCGCACAGCGATCCTTTCGACGAACTGCTGCTGGTTCAGGCGCAGGAGGAAAGCCTAAAGTTTCTCACTCGCGATGCCAAGATGATTGGTCATCCGCTCGCGCTCGTCGTCTAGCGCGCGCTGGGCAATAGCGCGTCCGACCAACCACCGCTGCCATCGAACAAACTCCCGCAATCAGCCCGGCTTGCCAAGGCAAGTGGTCCTGCGCCGGAAATGCTGCGTTCTATGCAATCGGCGCTGCAAACATCAACAGCCCAGTTAGGATCGATTCGAGCGAGGTTAGCCGTTTCAGCATTGGTTCAAACTCCACATCGTCATCCGCCGTCCCCCGCACCCTGAAACCGGAACGGCGTGACGCCGCGCGACCGCTCGTCGACCCGCAGGCGCGCGCCCGCGGGCGGCAGGCTGCGTTGGCGGCACGCCGGGCGTCCGCAGGCCGCGCAGCCCAGCCCGATCGGCGTCGCGCGCGCTCCCGACAGGTCGAGGCCGTCGGCATAGACGAGCGTGCGGGCGTGCGCCAGGTCGCAACTGAGCGCGATCACGAACTCCGGCCGGACCTCGCCGAACGGCGCGGTGTAGCCGCGCACCGTGCGCGCCACGGTCAGGAACCGGGCACCGTCCTCGCCGACGACGACCTGGCGGATCATCTGGCCTGGCCGGTCGAAAGCGGCGTGGACGACCCACAGCGGACAGCCACCGCCGTGCGCCGCGAGCGCGCTCGGCTGGGCGGCGAAGCGCTTCGAGACATTGCCGGCCCGGTCGACGCGCAGCAGGAAGAACGGCACGCCGCGTGCCCCCGGCCGCTGCAGCGTCGTCAGCCGGTGCGCGACCTGCTCGAACCCGGCCCCGAAGCGGGCCTGCAGCAGCTCGAAGTCATAGCCGAGCGACTCGGCCGCGGCGTGAAAGCGCGCATAGGGCATCATGATCGCCGCGGCAGCGTAGTTCGCCAGCGTCTGCACGGCGAAGCGCTGGTTCGCCGCGCTACCCAGCCCGGCGCTGGCGACGACCGAATCGATCGCGGGACGCAGCTCCATCAACGCCAGCTGATAGGCCACGGCGAACGTCCGCGAGGCGGCATCGAGCGCCTCCGACAGCTGCAGCGAGCGCGCGTGCAGGTCGAGACGGCGCAGCGTGTCGGGCATGACGTCGGCGGGCAGGACCCGCACGCCGATACCGTGCTTCGCCCGCAGGCGCTCGGCCATGCCTGCCAGCCGCTCGGCCGAGGCCAGCCGCAGCTCGTCGGCCAGCGCCTCCGCGGCGGCGTCGAGGTCGGGAAAGTGATTGCGCCGGTCGAGCAGCAATTGCGTCGCCGCCTCGACCGGCGACGGCTCGTGATCGGGGCGCGCTGCGGGGCCGCTGGTGAGCAGCGCGTGCAGCCGCAGCATGGCTTGCGCGACCCCCGGCGCGCTGTGCGCCACCTCGGCCAGTTCGCTGCGCCCGACCTCGATGCCGATCAGCGCCGGATCGGCGAGCACCCGCGCCAGCTCGGCCGCGACCGCGTCGCCGTCGTCGCCGGTGAGCTGACGGAGATCGAGATTGTAGCTTGCGGCGAGTTTGAGCAGGAATGCGGCACTCAGCGGCCGCTGGTTGCGCTCGATCAGGTTGAGATAGCTGACCGAGACGCCGAGATCGTCGGCCATGCGCGTCTGGGTGAGGGCCAGCTGCAGCCGCAGGCGGCGCAGGCGCGCGCCGGCGAACAGCTTGCGGTCGGCAGTCATGCAATTCCTATCGTCATCCCCGCGCACGCTGGGATACATGACCTCGATCCTCGGAAATACGAGGTCATGGGTTCCCGCGTGCGCGGGGATGACGGCGATCTGTAGAGATATTTACAACACGACAACGCCGCCGGGCCCCGACCCGCACTTCTCGACACGATTTCGACAATCCATTCATTGACCCTCGCCTAACTCATCGGCACACGACAAGCAACGGTTCGGGGAGGTCGGCGCGGGCAGGGGCGAAAAGCCCCGCCTGTGCTTCCGGTTTGTCAATATCGGTCAAAGGACCATCTCATGCTGTACGAGGACCATATCAGCCACGTCGGTCAGCTCATCAAGGGCAATGCCGGCACCTGGGACGGGATCAGCGCCGAGGCGGTCGCGCGGATGCGGCTGCAGAACCGCTTTCAGACCGGTCTCGACATTGCCCGCTACACCGCGAAGATCATGCGCGCCGACATGGCGGCGTACGACGCCGATCCGTCGAACTATACCCAGTCGCTCGGATGCTGGCACGGCTTCATCGGCCAGCAGAAGATGATCTCGATCAAGAAGCATTTCGGCTCGACCGAGCGCCGCTATCTCTATCTCTCGGGATGGATGATCGCCGCGTTGCGGTCGGAGTTCGGCCCGCTGCCCGACCAATCGATGCACGAGAAGACCAGCGTTCCGGCGCTGATCGCGGAACTGTACACCTTTTTGCGCCAGGCCGATGCGCGTGAACTCGGCATGATGTTCCGCGATATCGACGCCGCCCGCGCGAGTGGTGACCGGCTGAAGGAAAAGCAGCTGCTCGCGGCGGTCGACAAACACCAGACGCACGTCGTGCCGATCATCGCCGACATCGACGCCGGTTTCGGCAACGCCGAGGCGACGTACCTGCTCGCCCGGAAGATGATCGAGGCAGGCGCGTGCGCGCTCCAGATCGAGAACCAGGTCTCGGACGAGAAGCAGTGCGGCCACCAGGACGGCAAGGTCACCGTCCCGCACGAGGACTTCCTCGCCAAGGTCCGCGCCTGCCGCTACGCTTTCCTCGAGCTGGGCGTCGAGGACGGCATCATCGTCACCCGCACCGACTCACTGGGGGCGGGCCTCACGAAGCAGATCGCCGTCTCGAAGGTGCCGGGCGACCTCGGCGACCAGTATAACAGCTTTCTCGACTGCGAGGAGATCGATGCCTCGACCGCGCGTAATGGCGATGTGATCCTCAACCGCGACGGCAAGCTGCTGCGCCCCAAGCGCCTGCCGTCGAACCTGTTCCAGTTCCGCGCCGGATCAGGCGAAGACCGCTGCGTGCTCGATTGTATCACCTCGCTGCAGCACGGAGCCGACCTGCTGTGGAT
>JANOOK010000198.1:0-13614 GCA_031421275.1 Sphingomonadaceae bacterium | reverse complement strand
CCGGGGACTTTACGTCCTCGCCCGGAGGCCCCACCCCCGGTCCCTCCCCGAAAGGGGAGGGGAGCAGAGAGGAAGGGAGAGCAGTCGCAGCAGGCGCATCCGCAAACTCGACCACCGCGAGCCCGTCGGCCAGCTTCAGCGCCGTCTCGAACGACTCCGCCAGCCGCGGGGCCAGTCCCTCTTTGACCACGATGCGGTCGACGACGACGTCGATGTCGTGCTTGTACTTCTTGTCGAGCGCCGGGGCGTCGTCGATCTCGACGAAATTGCCGTCGATCTTGACGCGCTGGAAGCCGTCCTTGCGGAGCTGGCCGAGCTCCTTCTTATACTCGCCCTTGCGGCCGCGGACGATCGGCGCGAGCAGCAGCAGCCGGGTGCCTTCGGGCAGCGCCATGACGCGGTCGACCATCTGGCTGACGGTCTGCGCGGTAATGGGCAGGCCGGTGGCGGGCGAGTAGGGCACGCCGACGCGCGCCCACAGCAGGCGCATATAGTCGTAGATCTCGGTGACGGTGCCCACCGTCGAGCGCGGGTTCTTGCTGGTGGTCTTCTGCTCGATCGAGATCGCCGGGCTCAAGCCCTCGATATGGTCGACGTCGGGCTTCGACATCAGCTCGAGGAACTGGCGGGCATAGGCCGACAGCGATTCGACGTAGCGGCGCTGGCCCTCGGCGTAGATGGTGTCGAAGGCAAGGCTCGACTTGCCCGAGCCGCTGAGCCCGGTAATGACGACGAGCTGGTCGCGCGGCAGGTCGATATCGACGTTCTTGAGGTTATGCTCGCGCGCGCCGCGCACCTGAATATGGGTCAGCATGGAGCGGTTTGTTCCAGATTTGTTCGCACGGCGCAAGGGCTGCGCGTGCGGAGTGCGTATCTAAGTTGCCCGACGTGGAGCGGCAACCGCGTTATCGTCGCTGCACGATCCGGGTACACGTGCCAGTCGCCGCGGACGGAACGCGGGCGCGTGCGAAGCGTCTGTTCGAGAGCCATTTGGGGAATAGCAATGTCCGACGAACGCCCGCTTGCTGCCGAGAGTACGCCGCATCAGCCCGAGCACCGTGAGGCGCACGATGCCAGCGACAAGCCCAAGCTGCAGGCCGATCCGAGCCATAGCGACAGCAAGCTCGACATCGAACTCGACGAGACGTTCCCGTCGAGCGACCCGCCGTCGAACACGCAGCCGGGGCGGGGGAGCGAGCCGGCACCGTCGTCGGGGTTCAAGGAGTAACTGGCTTCCTGCGTCCTGCTCCTTCTCCCGTGCTTACGGGAGAGGGCTAGAAACGCGGGGGCGCTAGCGTCAAATTACGTCACTCCGGCCCCGCCGCTGGCGGCAACGGCATGTCCTGCACCCGTGCCGCCTTCATCGCGGCCATGCCGGCGCGCAGCTCGTCGGGGGTCAGATAGCCGTCGTGGTCGCTATCCATGCGGTCGAATCCCTTGGCGCTGCGGCCGCCGGCGAGCCACTCGGCCTTGCTCCAGCGACCGTCGTGGTCGGTGTCCATGTCCATCAATCTGGCGCGCATCGCGTCGCGTGAAACGTTCGGACCAGGGACCTGCGGGGCAGCGGTCTCGACCGTCGATGTGGCACCGAACGCGGCGGCCGCTCCGGCGAAGGCCACGGCAGTAAAGGCGGCGACAGCGACAGCAAAAGCGGCCGCGGCAGTCACCAGCAGGTAGCGGTAGATCATCATCGTGACTCCGTGAATGCCACAGGATGTACGCACGATGACCCCTGGTTCACCCGCGGTTTATCGCGCGGCCGCGGTTCCCGCCCGGATGTTCGGAGCGGATCTGCGGGGGTGCCGCTGCGACGCACTGCTTCGACGCGAAACGACCTGCCCGCAAGCGGGAACGCGCCGGTAGGCTGCCAGTTGAACCGGCATTCAACCAGCAGGAGCAGGACCAATGGCGATGACACGTTCCAAGACGACGCCGCCGAACACCATCGCACGGCGTCGCGCCCACCAGGGTTCGGGCAACCTCGGCGCGGTGGCGATCGGCGCCGGGCTCGGCCTGGCGCTGGCGCTCGGGCGCAAGGTGATGGTGCAGGCGGTGACCGGCGTCGCGGGCGACTGGATGGCGGCGCTGAAACTGGAGCACAAGCTCGCGGCGGGCATCATGGACAGGATGGCCGAGACCGACGACACCGCAACGGTAAAGCGCAACATGCTGCTGGCGACCTTGAAGCACGCGCTCGGCAAGCACGCGTTCCAGGAGGAGAACGTCATCTACCCGGCGCTGCGCGAAGTGCACGAGGAAGCCGAAGCGGATGAGCTCAACGACGACCACGGCTATATCAAGACCTATCTGTACAAGCTCGAGATCACGCCGAAGGACTCGCCCGAGTGGCTGGGCATCCTCGCCGAGTTCCGCACCCTGATCGACAAGCATGTGCGCGAGGAGGAGGACGTGATCTACCCGCCGTTCCACCAGAAGATGACGGAGGAGCAGAACCGCAAGCTGACGCTGACGATGAACAAGGAAGGGTTCAAACTGGCGTAGGGGCAGGCGACCTTATCTTGCATCCGCTTATCCGCTCATCTTGAGCATCTCCCACCCGCTCATCCCGAGCGAAGTCGAGGGACCTGCCCGGAGATTGTGCGTCCCTCGACTTCGCGCGGGATGAGCGGCTGGGTTTAGGGTCACGGTCGCCGACGGTGGTGAATAGCGGGGTCAGCCGGCAGGCTTGGACATGGGCGGAGTCGGCGCTATCACGCCGGCTCCTTTTGCGTTTTGAGGCCGACCGATGACCGACCCCGTTGCCGACGACACCGACGCTGCACCGGCGGCCGACACCCCGCCCGACCGCCTCGCCAACAACCCCGCCAGTCCGTTCTATGACGAGGCGGTGCTGGCGCGCGGCATCGGCATCCGCTTCAAGGGCATCGAGCGCAACAATGTCGACGAATATTGCATCAGCGAAAACTGGGTCCGGGTCAGCGTCGCGGGATCGCGCGACCGGCATGGGCAGCCGATCACGATAAAGCAGACGGGGCCGGTGGAGGCTTATTTCCGGAGTTGAAGGGACAGAAGCTAAAGGTTCACCTCCTGCTCCCCTCCGCTTCAGGGGAGAGGCCGGGGGTGGGGACTTTGAGCGAGCGGCTGAGCATCCTCTCCCGACAGCCCCACCCCCAACCCCTCCCCTGAAGGGCAGGGGAGCCGTAAAGAAAGGGAGCGGGAAGCAGGAGAGGCGAAGCCGCCCGTTACCCCCCCTTTGCACCCCGCCGCCCTTCGGCTAATACGCCCCCATGACCACTTCCCGTATCTTGCGTAACCTCCTGCTGCCGCTGTTCGCCGCCAGCCTCGCGCTGACCGGCTGTAGCTCGACCAAGGTCCGCAAGGACCAGGCGTATGTCGCGCGCGACGTCGATACGTTGTACAATGTGGCGCGCGATACGCTCGCCAAGCGCCAGTACAAGCAGGCGGCGCTGCAGTTCGACGAGGTCGAGCGCCAGCATCCCTACTCGGTGTGGGCGCGCCGGGCGCAGCTGATGTCGGCGTATAGCTATTATGTCGCCGAGCAGTATCCCGACGCGATCTCGTCGGCGCAGCGCTTCCTGTCGCTGCACCCCGGCAGCCGCGAAGCGCCCTATGCGTATTACGTCATCGCGGTCAGCTATTACGAGCAGATCAGCAGCGTCGACCGCGACCAGAAGATCACGCAGCAGGCGACCGACGCGCTTGGCGAATTGGTGCGGCGCTATCCCGCTTCGGACTATGCCGCCGACGCGCGGCTCAAGATCGACCTCGCGCGCGACCATCTGGCGGGCAAGGAAATGGCGATCGGGCGCTACTATCAGAAGAACGATCTGTTCCTCGCGGCGATCATCCGCTTCCGGACCGTCGTCGACAAGTACGATACGACGAGCCATACGCCCGAAGCGCTCGAGCGGCTGACCGAATGCTATCTCGCGGTCGGGCTGCCCGAGCAGGCGAAGCAGGCGGCGGCAGTGCTCGGCTATAATTACCCGGGCTCGAAATGGTATCAGCACTCCTTCGCGCTGATCACCAAGAAGACCGCCTGAAGCCGCCACGGGCGGCATGCTGACCGCGCTCGATATCCGCGACGTTGTGCTGATCGAAGCGCTGCGGCTCGAATTTGCGCCGGGTTTGGGCGTGCTGACCGGCGAGACCGGCGCGGGCAAGTCGATCCTGCTCGATGCGCTGGGCCTGGCGCTCGGCGCCCGCGGCGATGCTGGGCTGGTTCGCAGCGGGGCGGGACAGGCGGTCGTCACGGCGGCGTTCAATGTCGGCGCGGCGCACCCGGCGCGAGCTTTGCTTGCCGAACAGGGGCTCGACGAACAGGGGCTCGACGCCGACCCCGACCACAGCGGCGAGCTGATCCTGCGGCGGCGGGTGGCGGCGGACGGCGGCAGCCGCGCGTTCATCAACGATCAGCCGGTGTCCGCGGCGCTGCTGCGCGAAGTCGGCGCGACCCTGGTCGAGGTGCATGGCCAGCAGGACGACCGCGGCCTGCTCCACGCCCGCGGCCACCGCGCGCTGCTCGACGCGTTCGGCGGGCTGGGGCCCGAGACGGCGCAAAGTGCCGCCGCCTACGCCGCGTGGCGCGCCGCCGACGACGCGCTCGATACGGCGCGCGCGACGCTCGACGCCGCGCTTCGCGACCGCGAATGGCTGACGCACACCGTCGCCGAGCTGACCGAACTCGGTGCCGAGCCGGGCGAGGAGGCCGAGCTCGCCGAGGCGCGGGCGACGATGCAGAAAGGCGCGCGGCTGGCCGAAGACCTCGACACGGTGACGACGCTGCTCGGCGGCTCGGACGGCGGACTGGCGGCGCTGCGGCTGGCGGCGCGGCGGCTCGACCGGCTCGCGCCCGAACTCGACCTGCTCGCCGAGGCGCTCGCCAGCATGGACCGCGCGGTGATCGAGGCGAGCGAGGCCGAGGACAAGTTAGCCGCCGCGGCGCGTGCGCTGTCGTTCGATCCGGCGCGGCTGGAGGCGGCCGAGACGCGGCTGTTCGAGCTGCGGGCGATGGCGCGCAAGCACCGGGTCGAGGTCGATGCGCTGCCGGCGCTGGCGGTCGATCTCGCCGCGCGGGCGGATGCCATTGAGGCGGGCGAAGCGCATATCGCCGGGCTCGAGAAAGCCGCCGCGGCGGCGCGCGGTGATTTCTCGGCGGCGGCGCAGGCGCTCACCGCGGCGCGCGTCGCCGCCGCCGCCACGCTCGACACCGCGGTCGCCGACGAGCTTGCGCCGTTGAAGCTCGACGCGGCGCGCTTCCGCACCGCGATTGCCACGCTGCCCGAGGCGCAGTGGTCGGCAGCCGGGGCCGACCGCGTCGAGTTCGAAGTCTCGACCAACGCGCACGCGCCGTTCGGCCCGCTGCTCAAGATCGCCAGCGGCGGCGAGCTGTCGCGCTTCGTGCTGGCGCTCAAGGTCGCGCTCGCCGCCACCGGCAGCGCGGGCACGATCATCTTCGACGAGATCGACCGCGGCGTCGGCGGCGCCGTCGCGAGCGCCATCGGCGACCGCCTGGCGCGGCTCGCCGAGCGCACCCAGCTGCTCGTCGTCACCCACAGCCCGCAGGTCGCGGCGCGCGGGAGCCACCAATGGCGCATCGCCAAATCGAGCGACGGTACCGTCACCCGTACCTGCGTCGCCCTGCTCGACGCCGGCGAGCGCCGCGAAGAGATCGCGCGCATGCTGTCGGGCGCGGAAGTGACCGCCGAGGCGCGGGCGCAGGCGATGCGATTGTTGGGTGGGAACGGTGCGAAAGCGGCGCGGGCGGGGCCGGCGGCAGCCGTCAACGGGCCACGGTTGCTGTAGCTCGCATGGACCCGTTCGCTACCCGCTTCGCCACGCTCGCCGACATTCCCGCGCTGCACGCGCTGGTCGAGCGCAGCTATCGCGGTGTGGCGGCGCGCGAGGGCTGGACGCATGAGGCCGACTTGATCCGCGGGCCGCGCACCGACGTGGCGACGCTGGCGACGACGATCGCCGACCCGGCGCAGCGGGTGCTGCTGTACGAGGAGGGTGGGGCGCTGCTCGCCAGCGTCACCATCAGCGACCGCAGCGACGGGACCGCGTATATAAGCATGCTCGCGGTCCAGCCGGGGCGGCAGGGCGGCGGCATCGGGCGCGCCATACTTGCGGCTGCCGACCGCGCTGCTTTGGTTGAGTTCGGGGCGCGGCGGGTCGAGATGACGGTGATCGCGCTGCGTACCGAGCTGGTCGCTTATTACGAGCGCTGCGGCTACGTGCAGAACGGCGAGCGCCGCCCGTTTCCGGTCGACGTCGGGCCGGACCGCGACGCGCTGGAGATGACGGTGCTGGCGCGCGAGATCGGCTGAGTCCCGGGCACCCCGCGCGCCTACTGCGCCTAAAGCTGCGTCTTCCCCTCGCGGACGCCCTGCAGCCGCTCCTCGGCATACGGCCAGTTGACGACGTCCCACCACGCCTTGAGCCAGTCGGCCCGCCGGTTGTTGTACCGGAGATAATAAGCGTGCTCCCAGATGTCGCACGCCAGCAGCGCCGGCAGGCCGAGCGTCAGCACGCTATCCTGGTTGGGCAGCGTCACGATTCGCAGGTGGAAATCGTTCTTGGGATCGGCGACGAGGAACACCCAGCCCGAGCCGAACTGCTTGGTGCCGGCTTCGATGAACTGCGTCTTGAACGCGTCGAGCGAGCCGAAGTCGCGGTCGATCGCCGCGGCGAGCTCACCCGTCGGTGCCGGCGGCGCGTGCGGGGTCATCAGCTTCCAGAACAGCTGGTGGTTGGCGTGGCCGCCACCCTGGTTGCGAACGACCTGCCGGATATCCTCGGGTACCTTGTCGAGGTTGGCGAGCACGTCCTCGATGCTCTTGCCCAGCCACTCGGGATGCGTCGCGAGCGCCTTGTTGCACGCATCGATATAGGCTTGGTGGTGCTTGTCGTGGTGCAGCCGCATCGTCGCCTCGTCGACCGTCGGCTCGAGCGCGGCATAATCGTACGGCAGCGGCGGCAGCGTATAGGGTCCGACGAGCGGGGCGGGGGAGGTAGCCATGGTCTGTCCTTCGAGTTGTGGTTCCGGCGCGCAGCTTAGTACATGCCGCCGTCGGCCTCAACGGCGTCGCTGCGCGGTGGCGGGGGCGATCGGCGGCTTGCAGGATTGCAAGCGACCTGCCCTATTGCGCTTTCTACGATCAAGAGCACTCTTGGGGCTCACGGTATCTGGCGCATCTGTTGCACGGCACAATGCCGTGACTGGTCATTCTTATCGTCCTGGCAGCCCTGGGCGGCCTCGCCGCGAACCGCGGAGAGCCGGCAAGATTCAAGCGCCGCGAGATGATGACCGCGGCCGAGATCGCATTCTGGCATATTCTTCGCGACGCCGTCACGCCTTGGCACGTCGCACCGCAGGTCAGCATGGGTGCGCTGCTATCGTCAGTGGCATCGAGTCGGGCGGAGCGGCAAGGCGCTTGTAACAGGTTCAGCCAGAAGATGGTCGACTTCGTTTTGCTCGATGAAGATGGCCACGTCCGTTTGCTCGTTGAGCTCGATGACCGGTCACATAAACCCGAACGCGATGCCAAGCGCGACCGCATGACAACAATGGCGGGTTACAAAACATTCCGGGTGACCGGAAAATTGACACGAGACCCCGTCGCACTCCGGACTGCGCTCGACGCCGCGCTTTGAGTTGAGTTGACGCGAGTGCATCGATTGCCGGATGTTAATAAGCGTGATGTCAGCGATACATAAATCCCCGCCCGCCGATCCCGCCGCCGAACTCGCGTCACTAGCCGCGGAAATCGCGGATCATGCGGCGCGCTATCACCGCGACGACGCTCCGACGATCACCGACGCCGCCTATGACGCGCTCGTGCGGCGCAATGCCGAGCTGGAGGCGGCGTATCCCGAGCTGGTGCGGGCGGACTCGCCGTCGTTCGCGGTCGGCGCGGCGGGGGCGGCGCAGTTCGGCAAGGTGGTCCATGCGCGCCCGATGCTCAGCATCGACAATGCCTTCGACGATGCCGCCGTGTTCGAGTTCGTGGCGCGGGTGCAGCGCTTTCTCAATCTCGCGGCGGACGCCGAGGTGGCGCTGACCGCCGAGCCCAAGATCGACGGGCTGTCGGCGAGCTTGCGTTACGAACACGGCGTGCTGGTCAGCGGGGCGACGCGCGGCGACGGCGCGACCGGCGAGGACGTCACCGCCAATCTGCGGACGCTCGCCGACGTGCCGCAGCGGCTGGAGTCGACATCCGGCGTGCCCGCCGTCGTCGAGGTCCGCGGCGAGGTCTACATCGCCAAGACCGACTTCACCCTGATGAACGCGCGCGCGGCGGCGGCGGGCGAGCGCACCTATGCCAACCCGCGCAACGCCGCGGCGGGGTCGCTGCGCCAGCTCGACGTCGCGGTCACCGCGGTCCGGCCGCTGCGCTTCTTCGCGCACGGCTACGGCGAGATGAGCGCGTTCCCCGCCGACACGCAGGCGGGCGTCATGGCGGCCTTCGCCAGCTGGGGGTTTGCGGTCAGCGACCGGCTGGTGGGGTGTGCCACCGTCGACGACGCCCTCGAAGTCTATCGCGGCATCGAGGCCGACCGCTCCGCGCTGCCGTACGATATCGACGGCGTCGTCTACAAGGTCGACCGGCTCGACTGGCAGGCGCGGCTGGGGCAGGTGGCGCGGTCCCCCCGCTGGGCCCTGGCGCACAAGTTTCCGGCCGAGCGCGCGACGACCGCGCTGCTGGCGATCGATATCCAGGTCGGGCGCACCGGCGTGCTCACCCCGGTGGCGCGGCTTGCCCCGGTCGGCGTCGGCGGGGTCATCGTCGTCAACGCGACGCTGCACAACGAGGACGAGATCGCGCGCCGCGACGTCCGCGTCGGCGACACCGTCGAGCTGCAGCGTGCCGGCGACGTCATCCCGCAGATCCTGCGCTACACGACCGCTGCCGATATCCACGCCGCGCTGCCGCGGTTCGAGTTTCCGCGAACCTGCCCGCAGTGCGGCAGCCTCGCGGTGCGCGAGGACGGCGAGGTGGCGCGGCGTTGTACCGGCGGGCTGGTCTGCCCGGCGCAGCGGATCGAGCGATTGCGCCATTTCGTGTCGCGCCACGCGCTCGACATCGGAGGGCTCGGCGACGAGCGCATCGAGCTGTTCACGCAGGCCGGCTGGCTGCGCGCGCCGGGCGATATCTTCCGGCTGCGGGACCATCGCGACGAGCTGCTGGCGTGGCGCGGCTTCAGGGCGGCTTCGGTCGACAAGCTGCTCGGTGCCATCGAGGCGCGGCGGCGGGTGCCGTTCGACCGGCTGCTGTTCGGGCTCGGCATTCGCCACGTCGGCGAGATCATCGCCCGCGACATCGCCCGCAGCTTTCGCGAATGGAGCGCGTTTGCCGAGCGGATGGAAGCCTGCGTCGCGCTGTGGCAGGCGGCCGAGGCAGCGATCGGCGAGACGCCCGACAAGCTCGGTAAGCGCACCGCGAACGAGCTGGCGGCGCTGATCGGCGTCGGTGGCATCGGCCCCGAAGTCGCCGAGGCGCTGACCGATTTCTGGGCCGAGGCGCACAACCGCGAGCTGCTCGCGGCCCTGCTCGCCGAGATCGAGGTCGTGCCGGTGGTGTTCGTGACCCGCGCTTCGGCCGTCGCGGGCAAGACCGTGGTGTTCACCGGCAGTCTCGAGACGCTGAGCCGCGACGAAGCGCGCGCGCAGGCGGAGGCGCTGGGCGCGAAGGTCGCCGCGTCGGTGTCGGCGAAGACCGATCTCGTCGTCGCCGGGCCGGGGGCGGGGACCAAGCTGGCGAAGGCGGCGGCGCTCGGGGTCGAGATGATCGACGAGGCGGGCTGGGCGGCGATCGTGGCGGGGGCCGGGGGTTGAGCGCGGATCACAGCGACAGCGCCTGCTGCGCCGCTGGGCCAGCGACCCCGCCGCCGTCGAGTCCAGACAGCGTCAGCCCGAGCAGGCGGATGCCGCGTTCGACCGGCAGCAGTGTCAGCAGCAGCGCCGTCCCGGTCTCGATCAGCGCTGCCCGCGCCGTCACCGGCTCGGTGATACGGCGCGACCGGGTGACGATCCGGAAATCGCTGAACTTCGCCTTGAGCGTGACCGTCCGCCCGGTCACGCCCGCTTGCTCGATCCGCCGCCACGCCGCGTCGGCGACCGGCTCGAGCGCGGCCAGCAGTGCGCTCGCGTCGGTCAGGTCGCGGTCGAAGGTGCGTTCGGCCCCGACCGATTTCGACGGCCGGTCGACGCGGACCGGGCGATCGTCCTGCCCTTGCGCGGCGCGGTGGAAATAGCCGGCACTGCTGCCGAAGTGGCGGGCCAAGGCGTCGAAGCCGAAGTCGCGCAGGTCGGCCCCGGTCAGGATGCCGAGCGCCGCCATCTTCGCCGCGGTCACCGGCCCGACCCCGTGGAAGCGCTTGACCGGCAGCCCGGCCACGAAGCCGGGGCCTTGCGCGGGCTTGATCACGCACAGCCCGTCGGGCTTGTTCTGGTCGGACGCGAGCTTGGCGATGAACTTGTTGTACGACACGCCGGCCGACGCGGTCAGCCCGGTCTCCGCCCGGATGCGCGCGCGGATATCGGCGGCGATGGCGGTCGCGGGCACCGGGTTGCCGGTCACGTCGAGATAGGCCTCGTCGAGCGACAGCGGCTCGATCAGCGCGGTATAATCGGCAAAGATCGCCCGGATCTGCGCCGACACGGCGCGGTAGGCAGCGAAGCGCGGCGGCACGAAGATCAGTTCGGGGCAGCGGCGCAGTGCCGTCACCGACGCCATCGCCGAGCGCACGCCGAAGGCCCGCGCTTCATAGCTCGCCGTCGCGACGACGCCGCGCGCCTGCGCGCTGCCGACGGCGACCGGCCGCCCGCGCAGCCCCGGATCGTCGCGCTGCTCGACGCTGGCGTAGAACGCGTCCATGTCGATATGGATAATCTTGCGCGGCGTCATCGTTAACCGATGCTAGGATCATCCTGCAGCAAACAGGAGCGGCAATTGATCGTTAGCTGCTTCAGGGGGCATATGCACTTGGTTAGCAGCAAATCGAAGATCGTTCGCACTGGCCTGCTGTTGGGGATGATAACGCTGACGCTACCGGTAGCCGCGCAGCCGACTTCGGGGGCTGGTGGCGACCGGAACGCGCGCATCGATGCGCTCGAGGCCGATCTCAGGCGAATCGAATCCGAGCTGAAGGCGTTGCGCGGTGACAGGCCGACGCCGCCCGGTACATCGGCAAGCGCTGCGACGGCAGCGGTGCCGACCAGCGCCGCCACGGCCATTGTCGGCGATAAGCTCGCGGCGGAGGACCTGCCCGTCGCGTCGGGGGCAACGGCACGGAGGTCCGGACCGAAGGCTCCGACGACGGGTGCAGTCGCCAGCATCGTCTCAGGCCGACCGGTTATTGCCACGACCGATGGACGCTTCACCGCCAATCTGCTTGCAGTCATGCAATTCGACGCCGCCGATTACTACCAGCCCGGGGCCGGACCGCTCGCCATCGATCTCCGGCGCGGCGCGGCCACGAGCGACACCGCGCATGCGCGCAATCTTGCCAACGGCACCAACTTCCGTCGCGCCCGGATCGGTATCGGCGGCAAAGCTTTCGGCGACTTCGAATACACCGCGCTGTTCGATTTCGGCGGGGCCGGGGTCGAGGACAACGGTCACATCCAGGAGCTGTGGCTGCAATACTCCGGCCTACGTCCGGCGCACATCCGCGCCGGGGCGTTCCCGCCGTTCATCGGGCTCGAAGATGCTGGCTCGACCAACGGCATGCTCTTTCTCGAGCGCCCGGCCTCGGCCGATATCGCGCGCAGCCTTGCGGGCGGCGATTTCCGCGAGGCGGCGCAGGTGACAGTCAACACCGAGCGACTGTTCGCGTCGGGAGCCATTACCGGGCGGCTGGTCAACACCGCCGGGTCGAGCGCGGTCCAGACCTACGGCAGTCAGCAGGGCTTTATCGGGCGGCTGGCAGCACTGCCGTACCGGGACCGCGACAACCTGGTTCATGTCGGCGTTCACGGCAGCTATGTCGGGCATCCGGCCGACAACGGCGGTCCCGATGTCGCCCCCGGCACGGCCCGCTATGTCATCCAGTTGCGCGAGCGGCCCGAGCTGCGCGTCGACAATACCAGGCTGATCGACACCGCCGCGATCAGCGCGGCGCACGCCTTCAGCGTCGGGGCCGAGGCGGCGGCGCAGCACAAGAACCTGATGATCCAGGCCGAATACGAGCATTTCGGCGTCCAACGCTATGCCTCGCCGCTATCGAATCCGTCGTTCTACGGCTATTATATCGAAGGGAGTTGGCTGATCACCGGCGAGACGCGGCGCTTCAACACCGGCAACTACGCCTTCGACGGACCCGTGGTCGGCGTCTTCGATCCGCGCACCGGACAATGGGGCAGCGTGGAACTGGCGGTGCGCTACTCCGACATCAACCTCAATTACCACGCGGGCAGCGCCGGGAGCGCACCCGCAGCCGATGCGGTGCGCGGCGGCGACCAACGGATCCTGAGCGCCGGGCTCAACTGGTATCTGAACCCCATCATGCGGATCATGATCGACTATCAGCATGTCCGCATCAGCCGGTTGTCACCCAATGCCGCGACCTTCCTGACGCCCGTCGGCGCGGAGATCGGCCAGAGCTATTCGACCGGCGCGGCGCGGGTCCAGCTGGCGTTTTGAAGCGCATCACGGCGAAGCGAGTTCGGCGATTGTCACGTCGAAGCGCTTGGACGCAGGCACGCTACGGTTATCGCGGATAAGCGAGCAAGGGCGGTCGGCAAAGCCGCCGCTGGCGTCGGACGGGTTCGGCGTTGCCGACCCGCCGGCCGGGCGCGACGCGAGTCGGTGATTAGCGGACGAACCGCGAAGAACGGTTCGCCCGCTAATCACGCGCCGATTACGCACTATAATACATATCGAACTCGACCGGTGCGGGCGTCATCTCCCAGCGGATGACCTCCTCCATCTTCAGCTCGATGTAGGAGTCGATCTGGTCGTCGCTGAACACCCCGCCTTTGGTGAAGATCGCGCGCGACTTGTCGAGTTCGGTCAACGCCTCCCGCAGCGAGGCGCAGACCGTGGGGACGTCGGCGAGTTCCTTCGGCGGCAGGTCGTAGAGGTTCTTGTCCATCGGCTGGCCGGGGTGGATCTTGTTCTCGATGCCGTCGAGGCCCGCCATCAGCAACGCGGTGTAGGCGAGGTACGGGTTCGCGGTGGCGTCGGGGAAACGCACCTCGACGCGCTTGGCCTTGCCGCCGGCCCCGTAGGGAATGCGGCACGACGCCGAGCGGTTGCGGCTGCTGTACGCCAGCAGCACCGGGGCCTCGAAGCCGGGGACCAGCCGCTTGTAGCTGTTGGTCGACGGGTTGGTGAAGGCGTTGCAGGCCTTGGCGTGCTTGATGATCCCGCCGATAAAGAACAGCGCCATCTCCGACAGTCCCGCATAGCCGTCGCCGGCGAACAGCGGGGTCGAACCCTTCCAGATCGACAGATGCGTGTGCATGCCGCTGCCGTTGTCGTCCTTGATCGGCTTGGGCATGAACGTCGCAGTCTTGCCATAGGCATGCGCGACCTGATGGACGACGTACTTGTACACCTGCATGCGGTCGGCCGTCGTGGTCAGCGTGCCATAGGTCAGCCCGAGCTCGTGCTGCGCCGCGGCGAC
>JANOOK010000197.1:0-2216 GCA_031421275.1 Sphingomonadaceae bacterium | reverse complement strand
GCCGAGCAGGCCGTTCGCCAGCGGCACACCTTCATCGCTGGCGTCCGGTGCCGCACGGAGATGAAGTTCCGGATCAGCCACGACCAGCCGCAGCGGCGCGCAAGACCAGGATATTGACGCGCACCCGTTCCTGAACCGCGCGCGTGAGCGGGTAGCGCCACAACAGCCACGACGCGACGGCGATCAGCGGGACGCAGGTGAAGGCATAGACCGACTTCAGCCCGAGCAGTGCGCGCGCACTATGGACGGCGTCGGAAGGCTGGAAGCCGACCAGTGCCGGCAATCCGGTGCCGACGAGGACGCCGACCGCGATCGCCGCCTTGCTCGTCATGCCGAGCACGGCAAAAAATGTCGCGGTCCGTTCCTCGCCGCTCTGCAACAGGTCCTGGTCGGTGATGTCCGCGACCATTGCCTGGTAGAGGAATAGCAGGCCGCCCAAGCCGAAGCCGAGCGCGACGATCGAGACCCCGAAGCCGATCGCGTCACCGCGGGACCACACGAAGCTGCTCGCCATGCACGCCGCGATCCACACCGCGCAGGCCAGCATCGCGATATGCTTGCCGTGGCGCGCGGCAACGCGGGTCCAGACTGGAATGCCGAGCAGCGCGACAACGTTCTGCAGGAAGATGATCGTCGGGAACGCGCCCGGCGCGCCGATGACGTAGGTGACGACGAGCAGGTTGAGCGAGGCACCGACCACCAGTCCGACGAGAATCAGCGCGAGCGCGATGTTCAGACGCACGAATGCAGCGTTGCGAAATACAAGGCGCAACCCGGCGCGCAGCGGCAGCTGCGTACTACTGCGGACATCGCCGGGCACGGGCTCGGGCAGCTTCGCCATCATCAGCAAGAACGCCAGCGGCTGCAGGACGATGAAGAACACCGCCATCCAAAACAGTGCCGGGCGCGCGCCGTGGCGGCCCGTCGCCTCGAGGATGAGCGGAATCGTCAGCGCGAGCAATGTGCCGATCGCGCCGAATGCCCCACGCCATGCCGATACCCGCGACCGCTCGTCGTAGTTGCCCGTTATCTCCGCGCCCCACGACTGGTACGGCAGGTCGATCATCGTGAACCCGAGATAGACGAAGAACAGGCAGGCGAGCAGATAGCCGAGGCCGGGGCGTTCGCCGGGGACGAAGCACAGCCAGACCGCGACGCAGATCAGCGGCAGCCCGGCGAGGATGAAGGGCCGCCGCCGCCCGATGCGCGTGCGCAAACGGTCGCTCCAGATGCCGATGACAGGATCTGTGAAGATGTCGCCGACCCGGCTGAGGAACAGCATCAGGCCGACCATCCCGAGCGGCAGACCGAGATCGTCGGAATAGAAGGCCGGCACGAAATTGACGACGGGCAGCAGTGCCAGCGAATGTGGAATGTTGGGCAGCGCGTACAGCGCGACTTGCCACGTCGCGATGCGTTTATCGGCGACGCTGTCGGTCATGCCCCGGCCCCCATGCGCCACCTTCCCGACATCAGAAGCGGAAACCCGCGACGAGGCCGTAACTGCGCCGCAAGCCGGGCAGCTGGTACGCCCCCGGCGTGATCGCGCTGCGGGCAATGGTCAGCTCATACACCTTATTGGTCAGATTCTTGCCGTAAAAGGTCAGTGAAAAGCGGTTGTCGGCGGTGCGCAGCCCCGCGCTCGCATTAAACAGCGTGTACCCCGGCTGTTCGGTCAACGGATCGCGCGAGAAGCTGAAGAAAACGCCGCTGCGGTACTGCAGGTCGCCGCGGACGAAAGCGCGCAGGCGATCCGACAACTCGAAGTCGTGGGTGGCGTTCACTGTGGACGTCCAGCGGGGCGCATTCTGAAATTGCTGACCATCGAGGTTGAGCAGGAACGCCGCGCCCGTCGGGGTGCACCCCGGCACAGTGCGAAATGCGCTGCACGACACGAGGATATTGCCGTAACGCGCATCGACATAGGCCAGCGAACCGCCGATCGACAGGTCGCGCGTCGGCCGCGCCGCGACTTCGAGTTCGACGCCGCGTGTGGAGACATCGCCGGCGTTGACCAGCGACTGCTGCACGGGGTTGACCGGATTGACCGTATTGGCCTGGAAATTGTTGAACTTGCTGTAGAAGCCGGTCAAATTGACCGTCAGGCGGCGGTCGAAGAACTGGGACCGCAGCCCGGCCTCGGCCGCGTCGACCGTTTCGGGCGCGATCCGGGCGGTCACCGCAACGTCTGAACCGGCGATCGGATCACCCGAATC
>JANOOK010000196.1:0-9297 GCA_031421275.1 Sphingomonadaceae bacterium | reverse complement strand
CGTATCAACCCGAGGACTGTTCCGAAAGCGAGGACCATGGCCAATCTGACGCTTGCCGCCGACCTAATCGCGCGGATTTGCCTGGTCGCGATGTTTCCATTCAGCGCGGTCGAGAAGATCTGGGACTGGGACGATTGCCTCGCGCAGACCAACGCCGCCGGGCTGCCCGGCGGGCGCGTCATGCTGATCGCTGCGATCGCCATCGAAGCAGTGACGCCGCTACTGATCGTCGTCGGGATGTGGGACCGCGCCGCGGCGGCGGTCCTGGCGGGCTTCTGCTTCGTGACGGCGTTTCTCTACCACCCGTTCTGGAACGCGACCGACTTCTGGCTCAAGGGCGCGCCGAGCAAGGGCCGCGAGCATTTCTGGCAGTTCCTGAAGAATTTCGGACTTACCGGCGGGCTGCTGCTGGTGGTGTTCGCCGGCGTGCCGGCCAACCCGATCGACGTCGCCCGCCATCCGCTATCGTCGACCCGCGACCGCTCCTGATAAAACGGCCCCGCGCATTGCTGCGCGAGGCCGGAATCGATGTACTGCGGGCGTAAAGCTTAGAAAGGATAGTAGCGGAACGCCAGGAAGCCCATGTTCTGCTTGCTGAGCGCGGTGACGCCAGCACCGGCAAACGAGGTCCGCTCGGTGTAGGAATATTGGATACCCATCTGTGCCCGGCCGAATGGTCCTTGATAGACCTTCTGCCAGAAGCCGCCGGTGATCTGCTTGATCGAGTGCGTGTTGCCGACGCAGATCGCCGAGCCTTCGGTGTAGCAGCCGGTGTTCAGATAGTTCGGGTTGCCGTAGCCGTATGCGACGCCGGTCGGGCTGGTGAAGGCGCGCGCATCGTCGATCTCCTCGCCGGCAAAACCATAGAGGTCGAGCAGCTTGGTGGCATGCACGGTAGCCCCGGCCAGCAGCATCTTCTCGTGGATCGGCTTGATGTTGCCCTGATCGTCGAAGGTCGCATCCGGCAGCTGCGACGTGCCGTAGCGACCGATGCCGCGGCCGACCAATCCCGAAAGCTGGAAGTCAACCAGCTTAGGGACGACGGTCAGATTGACGCTGCCGCCGAAGCCCGCAGCCGACGCGCTGTGATTGCCGGCATTGAGGCGATAGTTCATCTCGCGGTAGATGCCGAAGCCCTCGACGTGAAAGGCATGCCCTTCGAAAGTGTCATCGAATGCCACTTTGCCGATGACATCGGGAATGTGGTTGAGCGAAAGTCGGTTCGCCGAATTGAAACCGCCACCGGCCGGGGTATCGAACGCCAGTGTGCCGGGAAGCGGCGACGCGGCTCCGGGGACGTTGCCGGTCGCGGTCGTGAAGCCGCTCGTGAAGAACGTCGTTTGCGGGTTCTCGACGGAGACGGCCAGCCACAGATGATGGTCCATCGTGTCGGCCGTCAGCCGCAGCTGCGGCTGACGCGTCCACGCGAAGCCGGGGACGTACTGCGCGTCGATCTGCGGGGGCGTTACCTCGTTCCGGGGCGTGATGCCCTTCGAATTGAGCGTTACCAGCGACCATGTCTGGCCTGCGAGGAAATGGATACCGCCGCCACTGCCATTGTCGTAATCGACATTACCGTAAATGTGGCGAATGCGGGGATTGTAAGAATTGCTCTCGTTCGAGTTGGCGGTCTGCGCCGCGCTCTGGAAATCGAACTCGCCGTACATCGACAGCTTGACCGCCTTGCTGACGTCGCCCTGCGCCAGGAACGACAAGCGGCTCTGGCGCGCGGAGAAACGAGCCTCCTGCGTCTGACCGATACGCGAGTTTGCAAAGGGAATGTTCTGGAAAGGCGTTGCGATGTCCGATGCCATCTGATGCGAGCGGTAAATGCCGGCGAGTTCGAGGAAGCCGCCGGGGGTGACCGTGATGCCCTTGAAGTAGAATTTGTCGTAATGCTTGGCCTTGTCCGACTCGCTCTTGACGACGGTCGCGATCTCGGTCGGCAACGCGACGATGCGCGCGTCATTAGCATCGACCTTCTGCTGCACGGCCGACAGTTGGGTCTGCATGCTCTGCGTCTGCGACGCGGTGGCGGCCTGTGTCGTGGTGGTGCCGTCAAGCCGGCTCTGCAGCGCTTCGACCTGCGCCTTCAGCGCACGCACCTCGTTCATCAACTCGCGATTTGGCGCGGCAGCTGCGGCACGCGGCGCGCTATGCTTCTTGTGCGCGGGGGCCGCAACGGCTCCAGTCGCCAGCAACGCAGCCGTGCCCACGGTCGCGTAGAGCGCTAGCCGAATCTTCATGTTCTCGTCCCCTTTTGACGCTGCATCGTGCGACACGTCCCTGATGCCGGCTTGTTACCGACGCTGTATGACGCTTCAATGACATTCGGCGCAACGGATGCGTGTGACCGACCAGCGTGGCAAATCCATCACAGTTGCGAGTTCGGCGGGATCGTGGCCGCACGGTCGTCCGCGGCGTCCCGTGAAGCGCCCTGCACATAGTCGCGCCACAGCATGATCAGCACCGCCATCGTCGCCGGCCCCACGAAAAGCCCGAGCAGACCGAACGCCTCGACCCCGCCGAGAATGCCGACCAGCACCCATAGGAACGGCAACTTGGTCGCGCCGCCGATCAGCACCGGCCGGACAACGTGATCGGCGATACCGATCACGACGAAGCCGATCACGACGAGCATGATCGCCGCTCCGGCTGCGCCCTGGGCGACGAGCAACAGCGCCGCGAGGACGAAAACGACCACCGCACCGAGCGGAATCATCGCCGCGACGCCGGTCAGCATGCCGAGCAGCACCGGATGCGGGACGCCAAGGAAGAAATAAGCGATGCCGAGCACCGCGCCTTCCGCCAGACCGACGAGGACGAGGCCGTTGATCGTGCCTTGCACCGACAGTAGCAGTTGGCGGGCAACGCGCTCACCGGCAGCACCGAACAGCCGGTCGCCGACCGCGTCGACCTCGCGTACCAGCCGGTCGCGGTCGAGCAGCAGGAAAAACAGTGTGACCAGGGCGAACAACAACGTCGTTAGCCGTCGCAGCAGCGCGACGCCAACCGACCGGGAGTGTGACAGCGCGGTTGTATCGAAGCGGTGCAGCCACGCCGAAGCACCTTCGGGTGTCGCCAGCGCATCGGCCCACCAGATCGCCAGCGCCTCGCGCCCGAAAGGTAACTGCACGACCCAATCAGGCAGCGGGATACCACCTGAGCGCGCCGTCGTAATCCAGGTCGCGAGCGACTGTGCTTCGCGCGGCACCTGCACCAGCGCGAACCCGAGCGGGAGCAACAACAATAACAGCAATGTCAGCGCAAACGCCGCCGGGAGCGCACGCCGCGTCCCGGGCCATCTCGCCTGCGCTCGCCGATAGAGCGGATCGACCGCCACGGCGATAATGACGCCCCAGACCAGCGCCGGGATAAACCCCGAGATAATCCGGAAGCCAAGCGCAGCAAAGGCAAGCGCCAAGAGGGCCCATGCGCGCCGCTGCTGCGGCAGACTATCCGGCATTCGCCCTCCACACCGCCAACGAAATTCGACGTGCGAGTGCTAATTAGGAAGCCGGCACGCAGCAAGCCGCGAACGACGCTACACTACGTCAATGACGGTCGGTTGAACTACGCCGGACCGGACGGACCCGTCGCAGTACTGTCGTATTTACCAGGGAAGAACGACCTGACCGCCTGCGCCAGTCGGGCAAGTGCCGCTCAGCAAGTTCCAGAGCCACGCCATGAGAGCCTCCGTGTGATTGCAACCAAACGCTGCAAGAGACCGGTTATCACATTCGTTACGAGCACGCAATGGGTATAATATAATTTATTTGAAGTTGCGACAGATTGTGTGCGACAAAGTTGGCTCGACCGGGCGCAAATGCCGGCATGCTGTTCAAATCTGTCCCGCGGTCGTTACCTTTGGTATACAACGGGCCAATGAAGTCATTGATAGCGCTCTGCTCCTCTTTGTCGTGGCTGCCGGCCGAAATCGGACGGACCGGATTGTGACGTCGTTAGGACGATGGCTGTGGCGAGATGCCGCAAGTGTGGAACGGCATCGTGTTGCACAATTCGGCCGTCGACTGCTCAGGGATCTGCCCCGGGCATTGACGAGTGGCGCAATTTTCCTCGCTTACCAGCCTAAGCTGCGGCTGCGAACCGGGGCGATTGAAGCGGTCGAAGCGCTGGTGCGCTGGCAACATCCGAAGTTCGGTCCGATCGACCGCGAGGTCCTTATCCCGCTCATCGAGACCCATGGGCATATTCGCGAGCTGACTTTATGGGTGCTGCGGCGGGCGCTCGCCGATCAGCGGCGGCTCGCCGGCCGTGGTCATCCGCTCGGCATCTATATCAATATCTCGGCTGGATTGCTGATCGATTCTGCTTTCGTGCGCGAAGTCTGCGAGCTTACCGATCGACGCCTGGGCCGCATCGGGCTTGAAATCACCGAAACGGTCCTGATCGAAAACTCGGCGCTGGCGCTCGCCAATCTCAGGCAGCTTAGCGATCACGGTATCGCGATTTCGATCGACGATTACGGTTCAGGGATGTCGTCGCTGGCATATCTGCGCGACCTGCCCGCACAGGAGCTGAAGATCGACAAGATGTTCATCGGCGGGATCACGACGAGTCACCGCGATCCGCTGATCGTCCGCTCGACGATCGATCTTGCCCATGCACTCGATCTCGAAATCGTGGCGGAGGGCGTCGAGAGCCGTGCGGCGCTGGCCTTGCTTCGCGTCATGGGCTGCGACTTCGCGCAGGGATTCTTGATCAGCCCGGCGCTGGCGATCGATGGGCTCGAGCAGTTTCTCGCTGCATACGAGCCGAACCTTGGTCTCGGCAGCCCGACGATGACACCGCCGCCGGGCTTCTGGTCGCGCACGCGGTGCGAGCCGGATGACGTCGCGACGGCGACGGGCTGAGCAAAGCCATGCCGCTGGGCGTTCGCCAGTTGCGCTTGGCAGCCGTGATCATCGGTCTCGGTTGCACCCCGTTATCCGCCGCGAACGAAAGTTCGGTGGCCGACACGGCACCCTTGGTCGCGGGCTCGCCTGCCGCGTTGCTCGCAGCAGCCAAGTCGGGGATGCCGATCGATCCCGCTGCGGCAGGCCGGTCGGCGCAGGCTGCCGAAACGCTTGCGCTGCGAATGCCGCCATCGGAGGCTCGGACGATCGCGCTCGCGACAGCGCTGTGGCTTCGCGGTGAGGCGATGCGCCGCCAAGACGCAGCTGGGGCCGCTATTCCTCTTATTGATACCGCGCTAAGGTCGATAAACAAGATCCGGCCACTGATGAAGTTGCACGGCGACTTGCTGCAAACTCGAGCAGGTCTCGAGAGTAGATTGGGTCAGCCGCAAAAAGCCCTTTCAGACTTTCAGCAAGCCTACGCCATATTCGCGAGATTGAGGTCAGCACGAAGTCAGGCGGTCGCACTACAGAATATTGGGCTGATATATCTGGAGGCCAACGATATCGATAAGGTATTCTATTATTATAAACTAGCTGATGAAATTTTTCCGGACGACCCAATGCTCACATTATCTGGGCACGCAAACTTAGCGGGAGCACTTTTCACAGCGAAGCGGTACCGCGAAACCGAAGCGGAGTATCGGAAAGCCTACACGGTGGCAGTAGGGCTACATAACCCTGCCCTTGAGCTGCAAATGCTCAATAATCTCGCGCGAACACAAAGCTATTTGGGTAAGCAGGACGTGGCACAGGCCAGCTTGGCACAGGCAGTAAAGTTGTGGCAGGCCAACAACTCTCCCGCTGGAATGGTGCCTCAGCTGTTTCTCACTCGCGCCGAGCTGGCGTTGGCGCGGCATCATTTTCCCGAAGCCGTCGCGTCGGTTGAACGCGCTTTGACGGCCGCCGGGGACGCCGTTGCAACGCAACCATTCTGGCAGCTCCAGTATACCGCTTACTTGGCTTATGCTGCATCTGGCGATCCGGCCAAAGCGCTTGCCCATTTCGAAATTTTCAAACGACTCGACGACCAGAGCCGCGCATTGGCGGCTTCGACCAGTGCGGCGTTACTGACGGCGCGGTTTGATTTCGCCAATCAGAATGCACGGATTGCAACACTGAAGGCCGGCGAGCTCGAGCGTGACATTGCGCTGGCGCGACTGCAGGCCCGGCAGAATATGATCGTGCTTGGAGCGCTGCTGCTGATCGCCAGCAGCATCGCGGTGGTATTGGCGTTTTATCTGCGCTCGCTCGGCCGCAGCCGCAACGCGATTCGCGCTGTCAACGCGCAGCTGACGGTCGCCAACGCCGAGCTGAATAATGCGCTCGCGGCCAAGTCGCAGTTTCTCGCGACGACCAGCCACGAGATTCGGACGCCGCTCAACGGCATCCTCGGCATGACGCAAGTGCTGCTCGCCGACCGCACGCTCAGCGGCCTGATGCGCGAACGGATCGCGCTGATGCAGGGAGCCGGCGAGTCGATGCGCGGATTGGTCGACGACATCCTCGACTTCGCCAAGATGGACGCCGGCAAGCTCGAGCTGCACCCGCTCGAAGCCGACCTGCCGCAACTGCTCGACGAGGTTGTCGACTTCTGGCGCGACCGCGCTGTACAGCAAGGTCTGACGTTGACGCTCGACCGTACTGGCGCGCCATCACGCGTTGTGGTCGACAGTCGCCGGCTGCGTCAGGTTCTCGGTAACCTGCTTTCGAACGCGATCAAGTTCACGGTTGCGGGAAGCGTGACGGTAAATGTCGTGGTAGGGCGCGATACCGGTGCGAGCGCTCCGCGTGAGCTCGACCTTGACGCTGGCGAGCGGCTTCGGATCGCCATTGCCGATACCGGCATCGGCATCGCCGCAGCCGATCATGCAGCGGTATTCGAGAAATTCCGTCAGCTCGATAGCGGTACGACGCGGCGCTTCGGTGGCACCGGACTGGGGCTGGCGATCTCGCAGATGCTGGCGCAGGCAATGGGCGGCGCTGTCGAGCTGACCAGCACGGCCGGCGAGGGATCGACCTTCACCCTCGATCTGCCGCTGGTGCGCGCTGCCGTCGAGCCCGCGCCGCCGGTGAGCGATGCGCGACCGTCGACACTGGCCGCGGCCCGGCTCGTGCTGCTCGGTGCCACCCCGATCGCACAGGGTGTGCTGCGGGCGGTGCTGACGCCGCATGTCGCGAGCTTCGCGGCCGCCGCCGACATTGCGGCCGCGGTCGGGCTGATCGCTGCACGATCGGTCGACCTGATCGTGATCGACATCGCGGCACCGCTCGACCCGGAAGTCGACGGAAGCTTGGAGGACCGCGTTGCCGAGCTCGCGGCGCTTGCCGGCCAGGCGCTCGGCGCTGGCGTCCTCGTTGCGGTATTGTGGCCTAACCGTCGGCTTGCCGAACATGCCCGCTTGATTGCATTCGGCGTCGCTGGCGTGATCGGCAAGCCGGTCACCAGCAGCGCCCTCACCCAGCGGTTGACCGCGATTTTCGAGCCGACCGAGGATGCCGCCGAAGCCGCTGCCGCAGTCGCGCCTTGCGAGCTTGCCCCGACGTAAACAGCTATCCTCGCGCGGTCCGATGCCCTATGCAAATTACGGGCGTGATCGACGGGAGGCGGATTTGCAGGTTCTGTTCGTCGAGGACGACGCGATGAACCGCCGGGTTGTCCGCGACATGCTGAGTGTCGGTGGCGTCGAGATGACCGAGGCAGCCGATGCCGAAATGGGCCTGCGCCTGATCGACGAACGCGCGTTCGACGTCATCCTGATGGACTTGCGGATGCCGGGCATGGACGGCCTGACCGCGATCGGCGAGGTCCGCAACCGCGCCGATGCCAAATCGACGCTGCCGGTGATCGTCATCACCGCCGACAGCGCACCGAACTTGCGCGACGATTGCCTGGCCGGCGGTGCCGACGAACTGCTGCTCAAACCCGTGGCGATGCAGGATCTGTTCGACGCGATCGGACGTGTCGTCAGTTTCCGTTCGGGCGAGACGACATTGCTGATCTGACCGTATGACCGTACGGCCTCCGGATTCCCGAGCCGTACTTGCCCGCGCAATGGCGTTCATGCTGTCGACAGCACCCTTCGGGTAGAGCGTCGTTCAGTCGACAGCGGCTGCCGGTCGGGAGTTTGACGATGATTGTTCAACGATTGTTTGCCGCGGTCCTGCTCAGCGGCGCGGTCGCCGCGGTGGCGCAGTATTCGCCGTATCCTGATCCGGCTTATCAGCAAGGCGACCCGTCGCAGGATTACTTCGCCGATGGCCAGACGGTGGCGTCGATCGAGGTCTTCTACGAGCCGTTGTCGCATCACGGCCGCTGGGTCCAAAGTCGCTGGGGACGGGCATTTCAGCCATTGGTGCCGCGCGACTGGCGTCCCTATACGATCGGGCGCTGGGAGGACTCGCCGGTATACGGGCGGACGTGGCGCAGCGACGAGCCGTTCGGCTGGGCGACTTACCATTATGGACGATGGGGTTTCGACGACAATTATGGCTGGCTCTGGGTTCCCGATACGGTGTGGGGTCCGGGCTGGGTCGCATGGCGCGACGGCGGCGACTATGCCGGCTGGGCCCCATTGCCGCCGCGGGTCAGCGTCAGCTTCGGGCTGAGTGTCGGCAGCGGCTTCGACAATTGGGGTTACGACCGCTGGTACGAGCCGAGCTGGATTTATGTACCGCGTGCTTATGCCTATGACCGCCCGGTCTTCGATGTCATTCTGCCCTATGAGCGCAACCACGAATATTGGGAGCACACGCGCGGCGTCACCCACTATGACCGCGACGGCGATCATATCGTCAATCGCAGCTTCGACCGCGGGCACGAGCACGACCGCGGGCATGACCACGACCGGGGGCATGACGACCATGACCGCGGCCACGACTGGCAGCACGATGCCGGCGTGAACGGCCACGACCGGGAGCAGCCCGGTCTGGCCGGCCGGGGCCACGACGGCCACGGCGGCTTCGACCCGCGAACGGCGAGCGACCGGCCCGCCGAAGCGCGCCTGGGCAACGTCCCTGCCGCCGGGCGGCCCGGCCATGTCCAGCCGCATTATCGTCAGCCGGCTTACGGTCAGCCGGCATATGGCCAGCCCGGTTACGACGCGCGGGTCGGCAGCCAGGGCTTCTACGCACGCCCCGCGACGTCAGCGGTGCCGGGCAGCGTCGCCGCCATCGCCGGCGGTATCCCGGCCCCGGCCGTTGATCCCCGCGCCGCCTACGCCAGCCGCGATCGCGTCGGGGGCAATCCCAACGGCATCGATGGCGGCCCGCGGCCCGACTGGGAGCGCCGGCGGCAGCAGGCGTTCCAGCCGGCGACGGGCGGCAACGTGCCGCCGCCGTTCCGCGGCGAACGCGGGCGAGCCGACAGTTTTGCGCCGCC
>JANOOK010000195.1:0-2849 GCA_031421275.1 Sphingomonadaceae bacterium | reverse complement strand
CACCCAGCCAATGCTGGTTCAGCAGCACGTCGATCCAGCCGACCACCCCCCGGACACCCGGCAGCCGCGCGGCGAGTCCGAGCAAAAAGCGGCTTTCTGCGACTGTCGGCGCGGCCTGGACCAGCACCGATCCAACAATCCCCGCCGCATCGTGCTGCGGCTGGAGTTCGCCGGGCAGAAAATTACGGCGCAGGGCACCCGGCGCATTGGTCAGCCAGTCATAGTCGCCGCGCGCGAGCGACCAGAAGTGCTGGTGCGCGTCGATCGTCACGACGTTGGCGCATCGGCCGCGAGCATCGCATCCGCCTTCAAGGCTTGCCATAGCTCCGCCGGTACCGGCAGCGCGAGGTTGGCAAGGCACGCGTCGATCTCGACAGTGCTGGCCAACCCGACGACGAGGCGGGTTACGGCAGGGTGCGCGAGCGGGAACTGCAGCGCGGCCGCCGCAACTTCGACATCATACCGCGCGCAGATGGCCTGCAGCCGGTTGCGGCGCGCAATCATTGCAGGCGCGGCAGCCCGATAGTTGAACGTTGCGCCACCAGCGAGCAGGCCCGAGTTGAACACCCCCGCCGCGTGAACGGCGATGCCCGCCGCGTGGGCCCGGTCGAGAAACGCCAGACCGCTCTGATCGAGCAAGGTGTACCGCCCGGCCAGCAACACGACGTCGATCGGCGCGCGGGCGAGGACCATGTCGGCTACCTCCCACTCGTTGACCCCCAGCCCGATCGCGCCGACGCGTCCCGCCGCCTTGAGCGCGGCCATCGCGGGAAGGGCTTCGTCGAGCGCCTGCCGCAGCATTTTGCGATGAGCGTCGCCGTGGGTGCGCTCGCCGATATCGTGGAGCAGCAACGTGTCGACATCGTCGACCCCCAGCCGGGCGAGGCTGTCGTCGAAACCGCGGCGAATACCGTCTGCGCTATAATCGAACACCGGCGTAAAGGGCAGTGGATCGACGAAATCACTTGGCACGGGAATACCCGCCGCGCGCGACTGCAGCCGCCGTCCAACCTTGGTTGTGATCCTGAAAGTATCGGCGGGAAAGGCCGCCCTGTATCGCGCCAGCCGCGCCTCGCCGCGCCCGTGGCCATAGAGCGGCGCGACATCAACCGCGTCGATCCCGCGCATCCAGGCATGATGCAGCGTCGCGACGGCGGTGTCGTCGTCGATCGCGCGATACAGGCCGGCGAGCGGCGCGACGCCCAGCGCCAATCGGGCCTGACCGCCCCCACCGATCTGAGTTCGCCCGTGATCCACAAGTTCGTCTATGAGCCGCGCTTAGCCGTGCTGCAAGGTGTCACCGATCGCCAGTCCCGCAGCCAGCAGTTGTTCCAGCGCATCATCGAGCGATGAGCGGGCGGAGCGGCCCGAGACGAACGGAACGATCAACGCCGCCGCCGCCCCCTCGTTGACACCGTCGAAAACCGGTACGCCAAGGTCGGTCACCGCATCGACGAATGCGCTCGGGCCGATATGGAAGCCCTTGCGCACGATCTTTTCGCAGTCGGCGCGAAAGCTGGCGAGTTCGGTCGCCGTCGCGCCTTTTTCCAGTCCCGTCAGCGCCGCCCGCTGTCGGTTAGCGGGGAGCGAGGCAAATAATACGCGTCCCGAGGTCGACAGGACGATCGGGCGTCGATAACCGACGCGTACCGCAAACCCGAGTAAATCCGGGCTTTCGACCCGCGCCACGACAACGATCTCGTCGCCGCTGCGCACCACAAGGTGGCACGACTGATACAAGGTTTCGGCCAGGCGGTGCATCGTCGGCAGCGCGGCATCGTGCAGGTTGCGGCTCGGCGCCGTGCGCATCGCAATGCCGAACAGCCGGTTGGTCAGGCTGAAGCATTCGCTGTCGAGCCGGGTAAGATAACCGCTCCGTTCGAGCACCACGAGCACCCGGTAGATTTCGCTGCGCGACCGGCCCAGGGCGCCGGCGATCGCTGCCATCGCCATCGGCGCGTCCGCCGCCGCGAGCAGCTCGATCACCTCGAGTCCTTTTTCGAGGGCCGGCGCGCCATAGCGCGTTCGTTCGATTGAGCTGCTCATCGATCGTCAACTCTAGGCCTATTGCGCGCCGGGACCAAATCTGTGTAGATATGAAACAGCGGTTCACCTAGAAACTGTGTTGGGGACGAACGCGAGATGGTGCCGACGATCACCGGTTTGACCGCCATCGACCTGCGCTTCCCGACGTCCATCAGCCGTGGCGGCTCCGACGCCATGAACGCCGACCCGGATTATTCCGCCGCCTATGTCGTCCTGACGACCTCGACGGGCGTCGAGGGTCATGGGTTCACCTTCACCATCGGCCGCGGCAACGAACTGTGCGTTGCGGCGATCGAGGCGCTTCGGTCCCTCGTGGTTGGCGTCTCGCTCGATGCCATCATCGCCGATATGGCGGGCTTCTGGCGGTCGCTGGCGGGCGATAGTCAGCTGCGCTGGGTCGGCCCGGAAAAAGGGGTCGTCCACCTCGCGCTTGCGGCGATCGTCAACGCGGTGTGGGATTTGTGGGCGGTCGTCGAAGGCAAGGCGGTGTGGAAACTGGTCGCCGACCTCACTCCGCAGCAGTTCGTCGGCCTGATCGATTTCCGGCATATCGCCGACGAATTGACCCCGTCGCAGGCGCTCACCCTCCTTGAGCGCCGGGCGGAAGGCAAGGCGGAGCGCGAGACGCGGCTCCTGCGTGACGGCTATCCCGCTTATACCACGTCGGCCGGCTGGCTCGGCTATGATGACGAGCGAATTCGCGACCTGTGCCACGCGGCGGTCGCCGAAGGGTGGTCGGCGCTCAAAATTAAGGTGGGGCGCAACCGCGACGACGACATCCGCCGTTGCGCCGTGGTGCGCGC
>JANOOK010000194.1:0-1562 GCA_031421275.1 Sphingomonadaceae bacterium | reverse complement strand
CTACGGCCACAGCTTCGACGTGCCCGACGGCGATGTCGTCGTCGAGATCGGCAAGGCGCATGTCGTGCGCGAGGGACACGACGTGACTCTGGTCAGTTATTCGATCGGCGTCGGCATCGCGCTCGACGCCGCGACCAAGCTGGCGGAGGCCGGCATCGACGCCGAAGTGCTCGATCTGCGCACGCTGCGGCCGCTCGACCGCGCCGCGGTGCTGGCTTCGTTAAAGAAGACCAACCGCATGGTGGTCGTCGAGGAAGGCTGGCCGACCTGCTCGATCGCGAGCGAGATCGCCGCGATCTGCATGGAAGACGGCTTCGACGACCTCGACGCGCCGGTGCTGCGGGTGACGAATGTCGATGTGCCGTTGCCGTACGCGGCGAATCTGGAGAAGCTGGCGATAGTGAAGGTGGATGACGTTGTGGAAGCGGCGAAGAAGGTTTGTTACCGGTGACGCAGTTGGCCGCTCGCAGCCGATCTTTCGCGCGGCGTGGCGCGATTGCTGGTGCAGCAGCTCTACTAATTATTTGTGCTTACGGCATAGTTTATCAGGGGTTCACCTACACAGGGCCTGAAGCGAAGACCTTCTGGTCGGTATTTGCCTACTTCTTATGGGTTGCGCCTGTGAGCGGTGCGACCGCAGCTCTTGCGGTAGTCATCGGGAATGGCGTGCTGCTATTTCGTAGGGGTCGCGCTGTTTCACCTAAAATCGGTGCTGCGATCTGGGCGGGCTTGGCTGTCACCGGCACTGGGATTGCGTTGTGGGCGGGCGTTGATCCGTCGGATGCGGCCGTCGTAGGCGCAGCCGTGATAGCTGGCGGCCTCACGGCTATACTGCGGCGGGGCACCTCGGGAGGACGTCTAGAGCCCGCCCGTCCTGTAACTGACATGTTTGACAGAGGCGCATAATGCCCATCGACATCACCATGCCCGCACTCTCCCCAACGATGGAGACCGGGACGCTGGCCAAGTGGCTGGTCAAGGTCGGCGATGCGGTCAAGTCGGGTGACGTGCTCGCCGAGATCGAGACCGACAAGGCGACGATGGAGGTCGAATCGATCGACGAGGGCACCGTCGCCGAACTGCTCACCCCCGAGGGTACCGAGGGCGTGCCGGTCGGGCAGGTGATCATGCGGCTGACGGGTGAGGGGGAGGCGGCGGCTCCGGCGGTGAAGGCAGCAGCGTCTGCGGCCCCACCCCCGGGCCCTCCCGTGAAGGCGGGAGGGGAGCAGGAAGCGGCTGCAGCAGCGCCCAAGCCGCTCATCCCGAGCGCAGTCGAGGGACCGGCTACAGAAGGTGCAAGTGGCTCGTTCGAGAGGGCGGTGCGTCCCTCGACTTCGCTCGGGATGAGCGGGGGTGAGCATGTTGAGGCGCCGCACGACGGCACCCGCGTCAACGCCTCGCCGCTCGCCCGCCGTCTCGCGCAGGCGCAGGGCATCGACCTCGGCGCGATCAAAGGCTCGGGGCCGAATGGGCGTATCGTCAAGACCGACCTCGACGGGGTTGGTGCCCATGCAACGGTGCCGCCAGCAAGCGCGCCGGCGGCCCCACCCCCGGCCCCTCCC
>JANOOK010000193.1:0-6139 GCA_031421275.1 Sphingomonadaceae bacterium | reverse complement strand
TCGCGCACCAGCCCGTGGCAGTAGACGGTGTGGAACGGTGGCTCGCCCATGAACTCGATGCCCTGCATCATCATGCGCGCGATCCAGAAGAAGATAATGTCGAACCCGGTGACGAGGACGGAGGTGGGGTAATAACGGGCGAGGGCGGGCGCAGCCGCTTCTAAAGCCCCCTCCCCACTTGGGGAGGGGGTTGGGGGAGGGCACGGCTCGCTGCCCGAAGCAACGACACCGCTCCCTCCCCCCGTCCCCCTCCCCAAGTGGGGAGGGGGAGCAGAAGCAGCAGGCCAGCCGAGTGTGGCAAATGGCCAGAGCGCCGAGGAGAACCACGTGTCGAGGACGTCTTCGTCCTGCCGCAACACCACTCCCGGTCCTGCTAGCGCCTGCGCCGCATTCTCGTCCTCAGCAACGAAGGCTGCACCGTCCGGCCCATACCATGCCGGTATCCTATGCCCCCACCACAGCTGGCGGCTCACGCACCACGGCTGGATGTTGTCCATCCAGTTGAAATACGTCTTCTCCCACGTCGCCGGCACGAAACGCGTCTGCCCCGACCGCACCGCCTCGATCGCCGGGCCAGCCAGCGTCTTCGCGTCGACATACCATTGATCGGTCAGCCACGGCTCGATGACCACGCCCGAGCGGTCGCCGTAGGGGACCTGGTGGCGGTGCGGCTCGACCTTGTCGAGCAGGCCCAGCGCTTCGAAGTCGGCGACGACCTTGGCGCGCGCGGCATAGCGGTCGAGGCCGCGGTACCCGGGCGGGCAGGCGTCGTTCATCGTCGCGTCGGCGTTCATCAGGTTGATCAGCGGGATCAGCGCGCCCGGATGGCGCAGCGCGAGGTCGAAGTCGTTCTGGTCGTGCGCTGCGGTGATCTTGACCGCGCCCGAGCCGAAATCCATCTCGACGTAGCTGTCCGCCACGATCGGGATCAGCCGGTCGACGATCGGCAGCTTGCAGCGTTTGCCGACCAGATGTCGGTAGCGGTCGTCGGCGGGGTTCACCGCCACCGCGCCGTCGCCGAGAATGGTTTCGGGGCGCGTCGTGGCAATCGCGATGAAGCCGCTGCCGTCCTCGAGCGGGTAGCGGAAGTGCCACAGCTGCCCGTCGATCTCGCGGTACTCGACCTCGAGATCGCTGATCGCCGTCCGCAGTGCCGGGTCCCAGTTGACCAGCCGCTTGTCGCGGTACAGCAGGCGCTGCCCGTCGGCGTTACGCTTGTGGTACAGCTCGACGAACACCTTGGTCACCGCGGCGCTGAAGCCGGCATCCATTGTGAAGCGCTCGTGCGCCCAGTCGCAGCTGGCCCCGAGGCGGCGGAGCTGCCGGGTGATGGTGTCGCCCGACTGTGCCTTCCACTCCCAAACATGCGCGAGGAAAGCTTCGCGGCCCATTTCGGTGCGCTTCATCCCCTGTGCGGCGATGGTGCGCTCGACCACCATCTGCGTCGCGATCCCGGCATGGTCGGTGCCGACCACCCACAGCGCATCGCGGCCCTTCAGCCGGTGATAGCGGATCAGCACGTCCTGCAGCGTGTTGTCGAGCGCATGCCCGATGTGCAGCGAGCCGGTGACGTTGGGCGGCGGGATGACGATGGTGAACGGCTCGGCATCGGGCCGCGCCGGGTGGAACGCGCCGGAGGACTCCCAGTGCGCGTACAGCCGCGCCTCGATTTCGGTCGGGTCGAAGGTCTTGTCGATGATAGTCATCGTGCGCGTTTAGCGGCGATGCGCCGTGCGGTCACTCCCTGGCGATTGGAGTTAACGAGGTCGACGCCCCGTCGGTGGTCATCGGCTTCTTCCTGTTCCACTCGGAGCTGATGTGGGGGCTGGCGAAAGGCGAATCAAAGTTTAGTCGCTACGACAATGAATCCTGAATGTCCTGAGTGGGTTAGACGAAATCCCGTTGCACTATTTTCAACATCCCGATTGGTGTCGTTCCGGTGGCTTAGGCCCAACACCAATCTCTTCCAGAGATAACCATATGAGCACAATTGTCAAGCTGAAACGCGATAGAATTACGTCCCGCCCGGCCTCACTCGCCGACGATCAGATACGCCGCGACCACGACCAGCGCGAACCCCGCCCACTGGCGCGGCGTCACCGCTTGGCCAAGGTAGAACGTCGAGAATGCGGCGAACATCAGGATCGAGATGACTTCCTGTAGCCCCTTGAGCTGCGGCGCGGTCATGACGCCGCTGCCAATGCGGTTGGCCGGAACCTGCAGGCAATATTCAAAGAACGCGATGCCCCAGCTGACGAGAATGACGATCAGCAGCGGCGTCGACTTGTATTTCAAATGGCCGTACCACGCCGCCGTCATGAACAGGTTCGACAGGATCAGCAGGCCCGCCGCCTGCCAGGCCGCTCCGGGCATGTCAGTGTCCCGTCAGGCGCGCAATCTCGGCCC
Source organism: Sphingomonadaceae bacterium (assembly GCA_031421275.1). Taxonomy (GTDB): domain Bacteria; phylum Pseudomonadota; class Alphaproteobacteria; order Sphingomonadales; family Sphingomonadaceae; genus Polymorphobacter_B. Next base: position 3,733 of record JANOOK010000193.1, on the reverse strand, counting down.
GGGTCAAGCGCTCGACCAGCTCGGGCAGGTTCGCGTCCAGCCACTCCTTGAGTTGCGGTTCAAGCAAGCTGCGCACGAGCTGCTCCACCGTCAGCTCGGCTGTCAGCGGCGCGAGCGGCGCTGTCGAGACCGGCGCATCCCCCAACGTCGGCGCGGTCGCCGGGGCATTTTCTTCGGGCAGCGCTGGTCCGTCCTGCACCGCCCGCCGGATCGAGGCCAGGATATCGTCGAGCGGCGGCTGAGCTTCGTTCATCGTGGCGGTCCGATCGGTACCGAGCGGCTGGCGAGCCCGGGGTCGGGCAGCGGCAGTGCCGGCGAGCTCGGGTTCTGGTCGAAGTCGTTCCACTTATGACGGACAGCGCGCGCATTCGCGGTCGAGTCGTAAGTGTCGGTACTGACGGCAAGTGCATCGCCCTCGGCCTGGCCGACCGCGGCGAGCAGATTATAGCCAGCGACATATTCATCGCGGCGGGCGCTGACGAGGTTGGCGCGGGTCTGCAGCAACTCCTGCTCGGCGTTGAGGACTTCGAGCACAGTCCGGGTACCGACCTGGTTCTCCTGCTTGACGCCTTCGAGCGCCAGCGTGTTGGCATCGACCGCGACCTGGGAAGACTGGATCAGCGCGCGCGAGGTCTGGAGCCCGACAACGGCGTTGGTCGCGCTCTCGGCGACCTGACGCCCGACTGCTCCGATCGTCGCCAGCAGCTGGTTCCGCCGCTCCTGCGCCTGCCGGATCTGCGAGCCGACCTGACCTGCCTGGTAGAGCGGGATGATGGCTTGCAGTGTCGCGCTCTGCGAGAAAAAACCGAACGAACTGCCTGAGGGAGCACCGTTGACCGACGAACTGGCCCCACTGCTGCCGCCATTGAACTGGCTGTATCCAGCCCCGGCGCTGACCCCGACGGTCGGCAGGCGCTGCCGCTCGATCGAGGTCACGTCGAAGCGCGACGCGGCTTCGTCGTAGCGCGCCGCGAGCAGATTGGGGTTGTTGATGTTGGCGAGGTCGACCGCTTGCCCGCTGCTGCCCGGCAGCGGCGGCAGCGGCGGCACCGGCTGAAGATCCTCCGCCGGACGCCCCACGACCCGCATATAGGCATTGCGCGCCGTCGCCAGTTGCCCCTGTGCGACTTGCAGCTGACTTCGCGCATTCGCCAGCCTCGCGTCCGACTGTGCGACATCGGTGCGGGTCAAGTCGCCGACCTCGAAGCGGTCACGGCTGGCTTGCAGTTCGCGCTCGAGCACCCTGACCTGATTGGCGTTGAGGCTGACCAGCTCGGCATAGCGCAGCACGTCGGAATAGGCTGTGACGACATTGACCATGATGATGTTCTCGGTCGCGCGCAGCCGGGCCCGCGCCGCCAGGATGCGGTTCTCGGCAGCATTGACGGCGACCCGCGTTCGCCCGCCGCGGTACAGCGACTGCGTGATCGCGATCTGACTCTGGAGTGTCCGGCCGGCGTCCACAAAGCCGCCGCTGCCGCTCTGCTGTTCGCTGACGTTGGCGCTGATCCCCGGCCGGCCAAACGCCAGCGCTTGCGGCACGCCTTCGTCGAACTGGCGGACCAGCGCGCGTTCTGCGGCAATATCAGGATTGTTGGCGTAAGCCGACGCGAGCGCATCGGACAGCGTGTCGGCAACGACGATGTGGCTGCCCAGCAACAGCGCCACGATCGGCGCTTTGCCGGCCAGTGTCCATTTCAGTCGAGCTATGATCATCGGTCCGGCCCCCGGCAAAGCCGCGTCGCTTAAAATACGAACTGCGGTGCCCGGGCGAACCCAGGCAGCAGGTGGACGCCGGCTTCGATGAAGCTGGTGCCGGCATAATGCCCGGCGGCGTAAGTGCCGACGGTGACCCTGCCGACGCCGTCGTCACCGACGACGACCGCCGCCAGGCGACCGCCCGGTGCGAGTTGGCGAAGCAGCATGTCAGGCACGGTTGCGACCGCACCGTCGATAAAGATCAGATCGTAAGGCGCGTCGGCGGCGAAGCCCTCGGTCAGCGGACCCTCGACGATATCGGTGCCGCTCGAACGGGCCATTGCGACTAGCGCGACGTCGCTTTCAAGAGCGGCAACCCGGCCGGCCAGCAGTTCGACGATCGCGGTACTGTAGCCGCTGCCCGCGCCAACGATCAGGACCCGGTCGCTGTGAAGGACCTGGGCATGGTTGAGCAACAAGGCAAGGCTCATCGGCTCGATCAGCCAGCGCCCGGGAACCAGCTCGATCGCCGCATCGGTGTAAGCGAGGCTGCGCTTCGCGGCTGGAATGAAGCGCTCCCGCGGTACCTGCCGCAGCGCCGCCAACAGCGCGGGGTCGTTGACGCCCGCGGTCTGCAATTGCCGGTCGACCATCGCGGTACGCAGCGCCTCGGAATTGGAGTTGAACATATCTGGGTGGACCTACGTAGCAGTTGTCGGTGGTATATAGGAGTAATACAGTTTGTTGGCAATTGCGACGTCACGACCGGCTTAGCGAGCAAGGTTGCAGTCGCCAAGCGTTATGGCTAAGCCGACAGCCGCAAGCGTCGACGCGGCCCGATGGCGGAGTGGTGACGTAACGGACTGCAAATCCGTGTACCCGAGTTCGATTCTCGGTCGGGCCTCCAGCGCTTGCGATCGAACCGCTGCAGTCGTGGCAATCTTGCACATTGACGGCAGGGCAGGAGCGGATACGGGAGCGGCATGCGTAGCTTTACCGACCTGAACGAACGCGAGCTGCTGGCGCTGGCCATCTCTGCCGAGGAGGAAGATGGCCGTATTTACGCCGACTTCGCGCACGAGCTTACCGCTGATTACCCCGACAGCGCGCGGATGTTCTCCGACATGGCGCTGGAGGAGAACGAGCATCGCCGCAGCCTGATCGACCTGTTCTCGGCGCGGTTCGGCAATCATATCCCGCTGGTGCGGCGGCAGGACGTGCGCGGCTGGGTGCAGCGTCCACCGGGCTGGCAGGTGCGCGCGCGCGGTATCGACGCGGTGCGTCGCCACGTGCAGGCGATGGAGCAGGATGCCCGGCGCTTCTATCTGGCAGCAGCCGACCGGACGTCCGACGCAGCGGTGCGCAAGCTGCTCGGTGATCTCGCCGCCGCCGAGGCCGGGCACGAGCATGCCGCCGGGGAGATCGAGGCGCACCGGCTGCCGGGCGAGGCCCGCGATGCCGAAGACGAGGGCGGCCGCAAGCGCTTCATCCTGCAGGTCATCCAGCCGGGCCTCGTCGGGTTGATGGATGGCTCGGTGTCGACGTTGGCCCCGGTGTTCGCAGCCGCGTTCGCGACGCACAGCTCGCACAACGCGCTGCTGGTCGGGCTGGCGGCGTCGCTCGGTGCCGGCATCTCGATGGGGTTCGCCGAGGCGTTGGCCGATGACGGCAAGCTGTCGGGGCGGGGGACGCCGCTGCTGCGCGGCGTGGTCTGCGGGTTGATGACGATCGCCGGCGGCATCGGTCATACGCTGCCCTATATGATTTCGGACTTCATCACCGCGACGATCGTCGCGGGAGTTGTCGTCATCATCGAGCTGCTGACGATCGCGTGGATCCAGTGGAAATATATGGACACGTCGCCGCTTTCGGCCGCCGCCAAGGTCATGCTCGGCGGCGCGCTGGTGCTGGCGACGGGAATCCTGATCGGCAGCAGTTAGGGCGAGCTAACTCACGGTTACAATTGGTGTCATCTGGTGTCATCCCGGCGAAGGCCGGGACCCATGACCTCAGACTTTATAGATTTGTGGTCATG
>JANOOK010000192.1:0-30148 GCA_031421275.1 Sphingomonadaceae bacterium | reverse complement strand
CCGCCCGAGATCGTCGAGGTGACGCTGGTTCCCGCGAGCAAGTAGCTCGACGAGCCTGTAACGAATCTTCCTTTGTCATCCCGGCGAAGGCCGGGACCCATGACCACACTCGTCGAGAACTGAGGTCATGGGTCCCGGCCTTCGCCGGGATGACAATATAATGTTGACTTACCCCATCGTGGCTAAAAAGGCTATTTACGCCCACCGGTCGTAGCTGCCGAACTTCCAGCCATGGCCGCCGCAGTCGCGTCCATCGTAGCTGCGACCGCCGTTGTCCATGTCCCTGAGCGGCGACACCGGTTGCGCCAGGCCTGAGCTTGCCGCTATCCCACGCGCATGACCAGCCCCGGCCCGCAGACAGCTATCGCGCCGCCATCCGGTGCGAGCTGAAGCGATGACCGAGGCGGTCAGCCCCGACGACCTCGCGCTGGCGCAGGCGCTCGCCGATGCCGCGGGTGCGGTGATCCGGCCGTATTTCCGGGCGCAGGTTCCGGTCGAGATCAAGCCCGACGCGTCGCCGGTGACGCTCGCCGACCGTGCTGCCGAGGCGGCGATGCGCCGGCTGGTCGAGGCGGCGCGGCCCGACGACGGGATCATCGGCGAGGAATACGGCCCGGTGCGCGCGGGCGCGCGGCGACAATGGGTGTTCGATCCCATCGACGGCACCCGCAGCTTCATCGCCGGGCGGCCGCTGTTCGGGACATTGATCGCGCTGCTCGACGACGGCGTGCCGGTGCTCGGCATCATCGACCAGTGCATCGCCGGCGACCGCTGGGCAGGCGCGATCGGCCAGCCGACGACGCTGAACGGCGTCGCGGTCCGCACCCGCGATTGCGCCACGCTCGGCGCGGCGCACCTTGCGACGACCTCGCCGTACCTGTTCGACGCCGCCGAACGTGTCGCCTTCGAGCGGCTGCACGCTGGCGCGCGCGATACGCTGCTCGGCGGCGACTGCCACAATTATGCGCTGCTGGCGACCGGCTGCCTCGACCTCGTCGTCGAGACCGGGCTCAAGCTCTACGACTGGGCGGCGCTGGTCTCCGTCGTCGCCGGGGCGGGCGGGGTGATCTGCGACTGGCGCGGCGCGGCGCTTCGACAGGGGAGCGACGGGCGGGTGATCGCGGCAGCAAGTACGGCGCTGGCGCGCGAGGTTGTGGCGCTCGTCGCGTAGGCATGTTTCCGAAATAGACCGAGCCTCTACCGGCCAGTCGTCCGTGGTTGCTGCGTCAGCGTGGGCACGGAACGCGATCAATCCGCGACGGTTTGGGGCCGCATGCGAAATGCTTTGCTCGCCGGTCCGGTCGCCGCGCTATCCACCGAAGCCCCGGCGTTCGTCGGACTGACCGCTGTGACGCTCGCCGAACGGCTCGAGTCGGGCGATGTGCTGTATATCGCGTCGAACGAGCCCCGCGCCGAGGCGCTGGCGGCGGCGCTCGCGATTGCGGCTCCTGACGCGCTGGTCGTGCAGATGCCGTCGAGCGACGCACTGCCGGGCGACAGCGCACCCGCGTCGGCGGCGAACATCGGACGGCGGGTGGCGGCGCTCCGGGCCTTGCGCGGGCGGGGCGACGCTCGCGCGGCGCTGATCGTCACGGCCGAGGCCGCGGCGCAGCTGTATCCGCGGCCGGCGGCATTTGAGATGGCACCGCCCGAGATCAAGCTCGGCGATGCGCTCGATCTGAACGCCTTTGCCGAAGATTTGCGCGCGATCGGCTATGCCGACGACGACGAGGCCGACGAGCTCGGCATGCTGGCAGTGCGGGGCCATGTCGTCGACGTCTTCCCCGCCGATGCCGGGCAACCGGCGCGGATCGAGGTCGACGCCGAGCGCGGCCGCGTCGTCAACATCCGCAGCTTCGATCCGGTGACACAGCTGACCACGGCGACGCTCGACCGGCTTTATGTCGGGCATGCCCACGAGCCGCCGCTGGGCGACGCGCCGGTGTCGCTGTTCGACCATCTGCCGGGTGCCGCCATTGGGTTCGACCCCGATGCCGCAGCGCGCCGCGACCGTTACATCGCGCTCGTCGATGAGGCGCGGCGGACCCAGCCGGGGCTGCGCGTCGCGGTCGCCGATGCGGCGACATGGGATGCGGCGCTGGCCGCGCGGGAGGTGATCGCGCCCGGACAGGCCGAGCCGATGCCGCGCTTCGTCGAGGGTCGGTCGCCGCTTCGGGCGCTGGCGCACGCCGCCAAAGCCGCGCTTGCCGACGGCGCGACGGTGGTGATCGCGGGAACGCCGCGCGACGTGCGCTTCATCGGCACGCGGCTCGGCAAAGCGCTCAAGCTCGACCACATCGCTGCCGGATCGTGGCGCGAGGTCGCGGCGAGCCCGCCGGGCGCGCTGCTGACACTGCCGATGCCGATCGACCACGGCTGGCGGACATCGCGCCGGTTCGTGCTCGCCGCCGCCGACTTGCTCGGCAGCCGGGCTCAGCGCGACGCGGGGCCGGTGCAGACGCACGACCCGCTGCACAGCAGCGCGGGCGTCATCCATGTCGGCGAGGTCGTCATCCACGAGGACTTCGGCGTCGCCGTCGTCATCGGGCTCGAACCGCTGGCCGGGACGGGTGCGGCGGCGAACGGCGGCAATGGTGCCACCAGCAGCGCGACGTTGCACGCGGTGCCGGCTGGCGATGCGGCGAGCACCGGCGAGGCGCTGGAGCTCGAGTTCGCCGACGGCGGACGGCGGCAGGTGGCGGTTGCCGATGCCGACCGGATCTGGCGCTACGGGGCCGAGGCGGACGCCGTGACGCTCGACAAGCTCGACGGTTCGAGCTGGGCGAAGCGCCGCGCCGGCATCGATGTCGCGATCGCCGAGACCGCGCGCGGGCTGACCGAACTGGCGGCGGCACGTGGTGCGCGCACGACCGCGGCCATCGCGCCGGACAGCGCCGCTTACGAGCGCTTCGCCGCGGGTTTCGGCTATACCGAGACCGCCGATCAGGCGCGGGCGATCGCGGCGGTGCGCGCCGACCTTGCCGGCGGCAAGCCTGCCGACCGGCTCGTGGTCGGCGACGTCGGCTACGGCAAGACCGAGGTCGCGTTGCGCGCCGCCGCACTCGCGGTTCTCGCCGGGCGGCAGGTCGCCGTCGCCGCGCCGACGACGGTGCTGGTCCGCCAGCATCTCGAAGTCTTCCGCAAGCGCTTTGCCGACAGCGGCATCGTTATCGCCGGGCTATCCCGATTGTCGAGTGCGGCGGAGAAGAAGGCGACCAGGGCGGGGCTTGCCGATGGCTCGATCGGGATCGTTATCGGCACCGCCGCGGTCGCGGGCAAAGGCGTGGATTATCACGACCTCGCGCTCGTCATCATCGACGAGGAGCAGCGCTTCGGTGCCGCCGACAAGGCCAAGCTTCGCAACCTGTGCGAAGGCTGCCATATCCTGACACTGACCGCGACGCCGATCCCACGGACGCTGCAGACGGCGCTGGTCGGGCTGCAGGAGCTGTCGCTGATCACCACGCCCCCGGCCCGCCGCCAGCCGATCCGCACCAGCGCCGGGGCGTTCGAGCCGGTCCGCGTCCGCACCGCGCTGCTGCGCGAGAAGGCGCGTGGCGGGCAGAGCTTCGTCGTCGTACCGCGCATCGAGGACATGGCGGGCATGCGCGAGCAGCTGATGGCGCTGGTCCCCGAGCTGAGCTGCCGCGAAGCGCACGGCAAGCTGGCCCCCGCCGAGATCGACGAGGCGATGGTCAAGTTCGCCGGTGGCGACGGCGATGTGCTGTTGGCGACCAACATCATCGAGGCCGGGCTCGACGTGCCGCGGGCGAACACGATGCTCGTCTGGCGCGCCGGTCGTTTCGGGCTGGCGCAGCTGCATCAGCTGCGCGGCCGGGTCGGGCGCGGCAGCCGGCGAGGGCAGATCCTGCTGCTGACCGATCCGGCGCACGAGATCGCCCCGCGCACCTTGAAAAGGCTGCAGACGCTCGAGACGTTCGATCGGCTCGGCGCAGGCTTCGACATCAGCGCGCGCGACCTCGACGTGCGCGGCGCGGGCGACCTGCTCGGCGATACTCAGGCCGGGCACGTCAAGCTGATCGGCGTCGACCTCTATCACAACCTGCTCGAAGCGGCGCTGCGCACGGCGCGCGGCGAAACCGTCGAATACTGGACGCCCGAACTCAATCTCGGCGTCGCCGGCTGCCTGCCCGAAGACTGGATTCCCGAGGTCGACGTCCGTTTGCCGCTGTACACGCGGTTGGCGCAGCTGACGACGGTCGATGCGGTCGACCATTTCGAGGCCGAGCTGGAGGACCGCTTCGGCGCGCTGCCCGCGCCGGCGGCGACGTTGCTGGCGGTGGCCCGCGCCCGCCTGCACGCCCGCGCGGCGCGAATCCTGCGGATCGACGCTGGACCGGCGGCGATCGCGCTGACGCCGCGGGCCGGCTTCACCGCCGATGCCGGGGCGCTCGGGCTGGTCACGAAAGGCGAGCGGCTGCTGCTGGCCGAGCGGATCGACGATGTCACCGCACGGCTCGAACGCGTCACCGAACTTGTCGATGCGTTCGAACACAGCTGATCAGAACGCCGCTGCGGCAACCGCAGCGCCGTGCAGCACGCCGCTGCGGCAACCGCAGCGGCGTGCAGGGGTCATCGCAAGCTCGGCGCGGCACACTCACCTGACGCCTTGTTCGGACCGTCTCATCGCACTACACCGCTCTCCAAGTCATGCTCACCCAGCGGTCCCGTTACGCGCTTCGCGCCCTTATCTTCCTCGCCCGAAGCGGCAGCGTCGCCCCGGTTCCGATCAGCCTGATCGCGGCCGACCAGAAGCTGGCGCGCAAGTTCCTCGAGATCATCCTCGTCGACCTGAAGAACGGCGGGCTCGTCGAGAGCTACCGCGGCAAATTCGGTGGCTACCGGCTGTCGCGTGCGCCGCAAAAGATCAGCTTCGGCGAGATCATCCGATTGATCGAAGGCCCGTTGGCGCTGGTCCCGTGCGTCAGCCTGACCGCGTACAAGCGTTGTTCCGACTGCTTCGAGGAGTCGACCTGCGTGATCCGCCGCGCCATGCTGCTGGTGCGCGACGGCACCGCGGCAATTCTCGATTCGACGACGCTCGCCGACGTGATCGCGCGCCGCGAGGCGGCGTAGACGTCAGGCGAGCGGGCGCTTCTTCAGCTCGGCGAGGATTTCGTTGAGCACGACGACGTCGGCAGGCACCGGCGCGACGGCGGTCATCGCTGCCAGTGTCTTGGCGAGGAAGCGATTGGCCAGCCGGACCAGCTGGAAAATCGCAAAGGCGATGATCAGGAAGTTGATCAAGGCGGTGATGAACTTGCCGTAGCCGAACATCGCGACGCCGGCTTTCTTCAGCGCCGCATAGTCTTCGAGGCTGCCGTTATAGCTTGCGGGGATCGCGCCGAGGCGGATGAAGTGGCTGCTGAAATCGACGCCTCCCGTTACCCAGCCGATCAGCGGCATCAGCAGATCGTCGGTCAGCGACGCCACGATCGCGCCGAACGCCGCGCCGATTACCACCGCGACAGCGAGATCGAGCACGTTGCCGCGCGCGATGAAAATCCGGAATTCTGCAAACACGACCATATCCCCTCTGTTATGGCAGCGTAACACACTCTATTTCAGGCTGCGTCAGACCGGATTTCAAGCTAGACCGATGCCAAGGGAGATACAAATGCCGACTTTCACCCGTGTTCTGCTGCCGGTTGCGCTGGTGCTGTTGCTGGGCAGCTGCGGGGTCAATACGATCCCGACCAAGGAAGAGGCCGCCAAGGCCGCATGGGGGCAGGTCGAGAACCAGTATCAGCGCCGCGCCGACCTGATCCCGAACCTCGTCGCCACCGTGCAGGGCTATGCCAAGCAGGAGAAGGACGTGCTCGTCGGCGTCACCCAGGCGCGCGCCAGTGCGAGCGCGATCCACCTGTCGCCCGACGACCTGCGCGATCCCGACAAGCTCGCCGCCTATGCCAAGGCGCAGGGCAACGTGTCGATGGCGCTGACCCAGCTGCGGCCGCTGCAGGAGCAGTATCCCGACCTCAAGTCGAACGCCAACTTCATGGCGCTGCAGTCGCAGCTCGAGGGTACCGAGAACCGGATCACCATCGCCCGGCAGGACTATAACAACGCCGTGCAGGACTATAACACGACGATCCGCACCTTCCCGGCGATGGTCGGCGCCAAGACGATCTATGGCTCGAAGCCGCTGGCGCCGTTCAAGGCAACCACCGCCGACGCGCAGGTCGCGCCAACGGTGAAGTTCTGAACCGAGCGCCGTGCCTGTCGCTTCGCGCCATCATCCGGCGCGGGATCGTCGTTCTGCTGGCGCTGCTGCTGCCGGCGCTAGCTTATGCTGCGTTGCCCGCATTCCCGCCGCTGAGCGGGCGTGTCGTTGATTCGGCGAACGTGCTGCCGCCCGAGACGCAGGCGGCGCTGACGGCGAAGCTGGAGGCGCTCGAGACATCGACCGGCACGCAGCTGGTAGTGGCGACGATCCCGAAGCTCGGCGACGTGCCGATCGAGGACTATGGTTATCAGCTCGGGCGGGCGTGGGGCATTGGGCAGAAGGGCAAAAACAGCGGCGCGATCCTGCTTGTCGCGCCGAATGATCGCAAGGTGCGAATCGAGGTCGGTTATGGGCTCGAACCGGTGCTGACCGATGCGATAACCTCGGTCATTATCCAGAACCAGATACTGCCCGCGTTCAAGAGCGGCGACATCCCCGGCGGTGTCGTCGCGGGCACCGATGCGTTGGTCCAGCAGCTCCAGTTGCAACCCGACGAGGCCGCAGCCGCTGCAGCGCGCGCGGCGCAGGTCCATAGTCAACAGGCGCACCACGCCTCGGCAGGCCACGGCAGTGGCTTTACCGTGCTGCTGATCATCCTGTTCATCCTGTTTTCGCTGTTCCGTCGGCGCAGCGGTTATGGCGGTGGCGGCGGGCTCGGCACCGGGCTCATCCTCGGCAGCATGCTCGGCGGTCTCGGACGCGGCGGGGGCGGCGGTGATTGGGGCGGTGGTGGCGGCGGCGGTTTCAGCGGCGGCGGCGGCTCGTTCGGCGGCGGCGGATCGTCGGGGAGCTGGTGATGTTTTCAGCCGCCGACCAGGCCGCCGTGGCGCAGGCGATCACCGTGGCCGAAGCGCGCACCTCGGGCGAGATCGTCTGCATCGTCAACGAGCACCGGCATTATTACGCCGCGACCGGGCTCGGCATCGCGGCGGTGCTGGCGTTCCTGCTGCCGCTGCTCGGCGTCGTACTGGGGGTCGATCCGCTGCGGCTGCTGCCCGGCGGCGACTGGAGCGGCGGTGATCCGGCGCTCGACCTGCGCCGCGGTATCGAAGCCTATGCGGCGCTGCAGGTCGCATTGTTCTGCCTCGCGGCGGCGCTGCTCGTGCTGACCCCGCTCGGCAGCTGGCTGACGCCGCCGCACTTCAAGCACGCGCGCGTTCGGGGCGAGGCGCTGGCGCAGTTCCGGACGCGCGGCATCGGCGACACCCGCGCCCGCACCGGCGTGCTGATCTACGTCAGCACGCCCGACCGCATCGCCGAGGTCGTCGCCGACGAGGGCATCTATGCCAAGGTCGACGCGGGCCACTGGCGGGCCACCGTCGCCGCGCTGGTCGCCGGCATCAAGGCGGGCACCCCGGCGCGGGGTTTCACCGACGCGGTCGGGCTGGCGGGCAAGGTGTTGGCCGAACACTTTCCGGCCGCGCCGGGTGAAAACCCGAACGAGTTGCCCGACCGCCTCATCGTGCTGTGACGCGGCGCGGGCGGGTCGGAATGCACGGGCGCACCGCGACAACTAACCGCGGTAGCGTGGCTTGAGCCAGCGTTCGCCCGCCGTGGCGATGCTACTCGCCGCGGGCGGCGTCGCCGGGCTGTGCGCGCTCGATGCGGTGGTCAAGCATCTGCAGCTGCGTCATGCGGTGCTGCTGGTGGTTTTCATGCGCTATGCCGTCGGCAGCATCGTCGCGGGCGGCGTCTGGGCGGTGAGCGGACGACCGCAGTTCACGCGCGCGATGCGGCGCGGGCATCTGGCGCGCGGCGCGGCGATCGCGGTCACCGCGCTGCTGTTTTATTATTCGTTGACCGTGCTGACGCTCGCCGAGGCGGTGACCCTGTCGTTCACCGCGCCGCTGCAGATTCCGCTGATGGCGCGCGTCATGCTCGGCGAGCGGCTGCGGCGGCAGAACATCATTGCCGGGCTGGTCGGCTTCGCGGGCGTGCTGATCGCGGTGACCGGCGGCGGCAACGGCGTGATCGGCAGCTTCGCCGGGCGCGAGCTGGGGCTGGCGGCGATCCTCGCCTGCTCGGTGACCTACGCCCTGACCGCAGTGCTGATGCGGGCCCGCGGCGGTGATGGCTCGACGTTGCTGACGCTGTCGGGAGCCTTGATCCCGATGCTGCTGCTCGCCCCCGCGCTGGCGTGGCTGCCGTACGGCGCGTGGGCCGGGACCGTCGCCGACCGCGCGGCGTGGCCGTACTTCATCGCGACGGGCGTGTTCGGCAACATCGGCATCCAGCTGCTCAGCCGGGCTTACGGCCGTGCCGAGGCGCAGGTGCTGGCCCCGGTCGAGTTTATCGCGCTGCCGTGGGCGGCGCTGTTCGGCTGGCTGTTCTTCGCCGAAAGCGTGCCGACCGAGGTCTGGCTGGGCGGTGTCGTGATCATTGCCGCGGGCATCTGGTCATCGCGGCCGTCGAATACCGCGCCATCGGATCCCGCGACGGGCGACGCTATGCCGCCGCGCTGGGTCGCACCTTGACGCGGCCGAGCCAGCCCGGCAGCCACCGCGCATCGCCGGTGAGCGGCTGGCCGACCGTTTCGCCGAACGATACGAAGCAATAAAGCAGGATGTCGGCGAGCGTGAAGCGGTCGCCGCAGACATAGTCACGGCCCGCAAGCTGGCCGTCGAACCACAGCAGCTTGGCCTGCGCGATCCCCTTCAGCTCCTCGCCGCCGTCGTGCCCGACCAAAGGCAGGCGCGATTCGAACATCTTGCGGCCTTGCGTGGCGCGAAACCCATTGGTCATCGGCTCGACGAAGCCGAGATCGATGCGTCGCGTCCACATCCGCGTCTCGGCACGCTCCTCGGGCGTCGTGCCGATCAGCGGCGGCGACGGGTGCAGCTCCTCGAGATATTCGGCGATCACCGTGATCTCGGCGACGATCGTGCCGTCGTCGAGCTCGAGCGCCGGGGTCGTGCCCGAGACGTTCTTCTCCATCAGATAGTCGCCGCGCCGGTTCTCGCCCGCCAGCAGGTCGACCTTGACGACCTGCAGGTCGAGGCCTTTCTCGGCCGCGAACATGCGGACGACATGGGGGTTGGGCCCGATCGAGTCATAGAGTTTCATCAAATTGCCGCTCCGCTGTCTGGCGCTTGTTTCGCTGTTGGCGGGGGCAGCGTCAAGCTGCGCAACAACGGCCAAAGCAGCAGTCCGCTGACGCCGACCGCGCCGAGGACGAGCGCGATCGGCACGCCCCGCGCGATCGCCAGCCCGGCGAGCAGCGTGCCGCCGACCTGAAACGCGGCGTTGACGATGTTATTTGCAGCGATCGTCTGGGCGCGCGACCCGGCGCTGCCCGTCGTTTGCAGCAGCGCGTAGAGCGGTACCGAGAACACCCCGCCGGCGGCGGCGAGCGCGAACAGGTCGGCGAGGACGCGCCAGTTCGCCGGGCTGGCGAGGAAAGCTGCGGTGCCGATGCCACCGGCGCCGACCTCGTTGACCGCGTGCACGCCGCTCGCCGCACGAATCGCGAACACGAGGTCGATACTCCCGAGCGCCATCGCCAGCACTGCCCATGGTGCTGCCGTCGCCGAAACGCGCCCGCCGAGCAGCTTCGCGACGCCGCCCGATCCGGCCGCAATGCCGAGCGTGAAGGTGACGAGGAAGAGCGTCGCGACCGCAGTCGAGGCGGCGAGCTGGCCCTGCACCAGCGGCACGAACTCGCTCGTGTAGACCGATCCCACCGCCCAGAACCACGAGATCGCCAGCGTCGCGCGCCAGACGACGCGCGATCCGAAGGCGCCGCGCAGCACCGCGCGCGAGGCGGTCCACGGATTCCAGTCGATCCCCGCCGGCACCCCGAACGGCGGTGCCGCCGGGATCTGCCGCGACGTCGCGATGCCCAGCCCCGCTGCGACCAGCATTGTCGTACCCGCCCATATCGTGGGCAGCAGTCCGCCGGTGATCTGACCGAGCAGGATGGCGACGAAGGTGCCGCCCTCGACCAGCCCGGTGCCGCCGAGCAGCTCGCGCGGGGCGAGATGCTGCGGCAGCACGGCATATTTGACCGGGCCGAACACCGTCGAGTGGCAGCCCATGCCGAACAGCACCGCGAACAGCAGCGGGATCGAGCCCAGCCATAACGCGACCGCGCCGACACCGAGGATGCCGAGCTCGGCGAGCTTGACGGCCCGCATCACCCGCGCCTGGTCGACCCCGTCGCTGAGCTGCCCCGAGATGCCGGAAAACAGGAAAAACGGCAGGATGAACAGCCCCGCGGCGGCCGTGACCAGCGTCGCACTGGCAGCGAGGTTACCTGCCAGCAGCCGGTAGGCGATCTCGAACAGCATCGTCGTCTTGAACAGATTGTCGTTGAACGCGCCGAGGAACTGCGTCGCGAACAGCGGGCCGAAGCGGCGGGTGGCGAGCAGTGCGAGCATGACAACATCTTAGCTGGTCGTGCCGCTCGCAGCAGGATAAACTTATCTACCTTGAGACCGGTGGCACAACCGTCACCGACGTCATTCAGATCGAGACTGTCACAGGGAGCAGACGCGATGAGCGAACAACTGATGGACTTGATCAAGCAGTTCGGCGGCAGCGACGCGATCACGTCGATGGCGGCACGCGTCGGGCTGTCGCCCGAGCAGACGCAGTCGGCGATGGCGGCGCTGATGCCCGCGGTGACCAGCGGCATGTCGCAAACCGTGGCCAACGAAGGCCCCGCGGCGCTCAATGCTGCCGCAGCGCAGGCGGCGACCGTCGACCACACCAGCGCCGCCGGCGTGGCGCAGGGCAGCTCGCTGCTCGGCAAGCTGTTCGGCTCGTCCGACGTGACAGAAGCGGTGACGCAGCACGCCGCCGCGGCGACGGGGATCGATCAGGGCAAGATCGCCTCGCTATTGCCGATGCTGGCGACGCTCGCCTCGGGCGCGCTGGCGCACGGCGCATCCGGCGCGGTTCCGGCCGGCGGCGCGGCGGAAGGCGGCATGGGCGGTATGCTCGGCGGCTTGCTGAGCCGCTTCACCGGCGGGGCTGGCGCGACGGCGGGCGCAGCTCCCGGCGCGGCGGGGGCGGGCGGCGCGGCCGGGCTGCTCGGCATGCTCGATGCCAACCACGACGGCAATGTCATGGACGACATCATGGGCATGGTCGGCAAGTTCCGACGATAGCCCGGCTCGGCAATCGGGTCCGCCGATGCGTCACTCGCCCGCTGGCGGTTTACGCCGCGGGCGGGTAGCGTTGCCGGCTTCACCGACCACGAGCGCCAGTTGATGATCCGACCTGCATGACCCGATCCTCGCGCAATCTCGACTGGGGCTTCCCGCGCTGGCGCGACTATGGCAGCGGCAGTGCCGCCGTATCGGTGCGGACCTGCGACCGCGATGGCTGCAGCGAGCCCGGCACCTGCCCCGCACCGAAGGCCCCGAACCGCCCCGAACGCTGGTATTTCTGCGCGGCTCACGCGGCCGAATACAATCGCGGCTGGAACTATTTCGAGGGGCTGACCGCCGAGGAGACCAAGGCGCGTGAGGCCGGAGCCGACGGCGAGAAACAGTATAGCCGGGCGCAGCACTGGGCGTGGGGCGGCCCCGGCGACGGCCGCCGCAGCCGCGGCGAACGCGACGCGCTGACCGCGCTCGAACTCGACGACGATGCCGATGCCGCCGCGGTCAAGGCCGCCTATCGCCGCCTCGCCAAGGCGTATCATCCCGATCTCCACCCCGGCGACGCTGCCGCGGCACAGCGCTTCCAGGCGGTGCAGGCGGCCTATGAGGTACTGAACCGCGCCGAGGAGGCGCGAGCCGACGCAGCTGCCGCCGACGCGCGCCGGGCGGCCCGCTGAACACGCTGGCCGGAACGCCGCCGATCGTCATCGCGCACCGCGGCGCAAGCGGTAGCCGACCCGAACATACGCTCGAAGCCTACCGCCTCGCGATCGCGCAAGGGGCCGACTTCATCGAGCCCGACCTCGTTCCGACCCGCGATGGCGTGCTGGTGGCACGGCACGAGAACGAGATTTCGGGCACGACCGATATTGCGGCGCGCTTCGAGTTCGCGGCGCGGCGGACGAGCAATGTCATCGACGGCGCCTCGGTCACCGGCTGGTTCACCGAGGATTTCACGCTCGCCGAGCTGAAGACGCTGCGGGCGCGCGAACGGCTGCCCGCGTTGCGGCCCGGCAACACCGTTTATGACGGGCAGTTCGAGATCCCGACGCTCGCCGAGATCGTTTCCCTGGCACAGGCGGCGACCACGCGCACCGGCCGCCGGATCGGCATCTATCCGGAAACCAAGCATCCGAGTTATTTCGCCGGCATCGGCCTGCCGCTCGAGGCGACGCTGGTCGCGCAGCTGCATGCCGCAGGCTACACCGGGCAGGGCGCGCCGGTGTTCATCCAGTCGTTCGAGGTCGACAATCTCCGCGCGTTGCGGCGGCTGACGACGCTGCCGCTAATCCAGTTGATCGGGGACGGTGCCCCCGCGGATCGTTCGGGGCTGCGCTATGACGACCTGATGACCCCGGCGGGGCTCGCCGCGATCGCTGCCTATGCCGACGGCATCGGTCCGGCGAAGGAGCGGATCGTCCCACGCGAGCCGGACGGGCGCTTGCAGGTCCCGACGAGGCTGATCGCCGACGCCCACGCGGCGGGTTTGCTGGTGCATCCGTGGACCTTCCGCAGCGAAAACTGCTTTCTGCCCGCGGATTACCGGGCTGGAGCTGACCCGGCAGTGCATGGCGATGCCGCCGCGGAGTACCGGCGGTTTTTCGAGTTGGGCGTCGACGGCGTATTCTCGGATTATCCGGCGGCGGCAGTGGCGGCTCGCGCGTAAGCAGTATCCTACCCCGCCGCAAGTTCCCCGATTCGCGCCAGCATCGACGCCAGCCCCTGCGTCCGGTTCGACGACAGATGCTTCGCCAGCCCGAGCGCATCGAGCCGCGCCTTGACCGCGCCGACGTCGATCTCACTCCGCGGACGGTCCTGGACGAGCAGCAGTATCAGCGCCACCAGCCCCTTGACGATGGCCGCGTCGCTGTCGGCGAGAAAGTGGAGCCGGTTCTCCGCCGCGGTCGGATACAGCCAGACCTGGCTCGCACAACCGCGGACGCGGGTCGCCTCGGTCTTCAGTCCCGGCGGCATCGCCTCCAGCCCGCGGCCGAGGTCGATCAGCAATCGGTATTTATCGTCCCAATCCTCGTCGAGGGCGTCGAACTCGGCTTCGACATCGGCAAAGGTCGCGGGCAGGGTCATCGCGCGGCAGGTGCCGCCAACCGCCGGCGTCGTCAAGTAACGCCGTGTCGCGCCCCTCGTGCAGCGGGGTCGCGCGGGCGGCTCCGGACTGTCGGCGTCGGCGGGTGATGCAGCACAGCAACAGCCCTGCAGCGAACGACACATGTTCCGTTGCGAAAGGTTGCATCGCCGACCGCGTCCGCTAAGCCCACCCTCACGAATTCAGCGCGGGTCTGAGCCTGCGACCGTTGGGGAGTGATCATGAAGAGCATCTGGCTGGCTTCGGCCTGCGTCCTGGCATTGCCGGGCATCGCCGCGGCGCAATCGACGCTGCCGTCGGCGACCTCGCCCGCCGCGGCACCGCCCGCCGGAGCTTCGGCGCAGACCGCGCCAGCCGCGGTCGCGCCCGACCCGAATGCCAACGCCAACAACAACGACATCATCGTCACCGCGACGCGGCGCTCGGAGACGCTGTCGAACGTCCCGATCGCGGTCAGCGCGGTCAGCGCGCAGTCGCTGCAGAACTCGGGCGCGAACGATATCCGCGCGCTGAACCAGCTCGCCCCGTCGCTGCTGCTGTCGTCGACCGGCAACGAAGCCAACGCCTCGGCGCGTATCCGCGGGATCGGCACCGTCGGCGACAACCCGGGCCTTGAATCGTCGGTCGCGGTGTTCATCGACGGCGTCTATCGCTCGCGCACCGGTGCCGGGCTCGACGAGCTCGGGCAGATCGAGCGCGTCGAGGTGCTGCGCGGCCCGCAGGGCACGCTGTTCGGCCGTAACGCTTCGGCCGGCCTGATCAACATCATCACCGCCAAGCCGTCGTTCGATCTCGGCGGCAATGCGGAGGCGACCTACGGCAACTACAACTACATCCGGGTCGCCGGCGGCGTCACCGGGCCGATCATCGCCGACAAGCTCGCTGCGCGGATCGACGGCACCTACGTCAAGCGTGACGGCTTCTACAAGGACATCACCGGCACCGACGGTCAGGACAACACCCGCAACCGCTACTTCGTCCGTGGTCAGTTGCTGTTCACGCCGACGTCCGATCTCACCGTCCGGCTGATCGGCGATTACAGCCACCGCAACGAGAAATGCTGCGCTGCCGTCTATGTCTCGACGCGCGAGACCAGCGATCCGACGCCCAATCCGACCACGCCGGGCTTCAACACCGACCATGCTTACGTCACCAATCCGTCGAATCGTATTGTCGACATCCTGACCAGCCTCGGCAACGTCTTCCCGACACCCGGCGACCCGTACAGCCGCCAGGTCGCGGTGACGCCGGGCCGAACGTACCGCAATACCACGACCGACTGGGGCGGCTCGGGCGAGCTCGACTGGAACCTCGGGGCGGTGAAGTTGACCTCGATCACCGCCTACCGCGAGTATAAGGCGGGTGGTGCTGCCGACACCGACTACACCAACGTCGACATTTCCTACCGCGCCGACAACGGCAATTCCTATCGCCGCTTCAAGACCTTCACGCAGGAAGTGCGGTTGAACGGCACGCTGTTCGACGACCGCCTCGACTGGCTGGTCGGCGGCTTCTACTCGAAGGAAAAGCTTCAGCTCGCGGGCAACGACAAGTTCGGAACTCAGTACGGCGCGTTCGCGTCGTGCCGCATCGTCGCCAACATCAGCCCGTCGGCGGCGCTGCGTAATCCTGCGGCTCCGGGCTGCTTGAGCCCCACCGGCATCGCGGTCGCGACCCGCGCCTTTGGTGCCGCTGCGCCCGGGATCATCGCCGGGTTGAACCGCCTGAGCACGATCAACGACCTCGGCGACAATCTCGCGCTGTATAATCAGGACAGCGAGAATTACGCCATCTTCACGCATAATATCGTCAAGCTGACCGACCGGCTGAGCTTCACGATCGGCGCGCGCTATACGCACGAGCGCAAGCTGTTCGACGCCAGTTTCAACAACAACAACACCGTCTGCCCGGCCCAGCAGGCGGCACTCGGGCCGTTCCTCGGCAACCCGGGGCTGGCGGCGCTGGCCGGCGGTATCATCACCTTGAGCTGCGTCGGCAACTCGAGTTCGGACCTGAACAAGCTGGCGCTCAACAGCCGGCTGGCCGAGGGCCAGTTCACCGGTACTGCGGTGGTGTCGTGGAAGCCGATCGACGAACTGCTGGTCTATGCGTCCTACGCGAAGGGCTATAAGGCGGGCGGCTTCAACCTCGACCATTCGCCGCTCGGCGGCCTTACCGGGGTGCTGTCGCCGCGCAGCAATGCCGATGCCGACGGGCTCAAGTTCGAGGCCGAGAAGGTCGATTCCTACGAGGCCGGCTTCAAGCTCAAGAAGCGCGAGTTCAGCCTGAACGTCGCCGCGTTCCGCGAGGAGTTCAAGAGCTTCCAGCTGAACACCTTCAACGGCAGCGTCTTCATCGTCCAGAACATCAACGGCTGCAGCACCGACCTTGCCGGGGCCGATCGGGACAATTCACCCGTGACGGGAGCCTGCACCGGCAAGATCAAGCCCGGCGTCGTCTCGCAGGGCGTCGAGATCGAAAGCGCGCTTTATCCGGCCAAGGACCTGACGCTGTCGATCGGTTACACCTACGCCGATTCGAAATATCAGCATAACCTCGTATCGAACACCGCGGGCGCGCCGCTGTCGAATGCGTTGTTCCTGCTGCCCGGCAGCCAGGTCTCGAACGCGCCCAAGCATGTCTTCACGACCTCTATCGGCTTCACGCCGGAGATCGGCCAGACCGGACTGACCGGGCTGTTCTATGTCGATGGCCGCTTCTCGTCGGGCTACAACACCGGCTCGGACTTGTTCCCGGAGAAAAATCAGCAGGCGTTCACCACGGTCAACGCGCGCCTCGGCCTGCGCGGCAAGGATCAGCTGTGGGCGGTCGAACTGTGGGGCCAGAACGTCTTTGGTGAGAGATACGAGCAGGTCGCGTTCAACACGCCGTTCCAGGGGGCGAACTCGGTGGCGCAGGTGCAGGCGTTCGGCGTCACCGGCAACCAGCTGTTCTCCGCCTTCCTCGCCGAGCCGCGGACCTATGGGATCACGGTACGGACGAAGTTCTAGAGCCGGATGAGGCTCGATTGACCCACTGCCGTCCCGGCGATGGCCGGGACCCATGACCTCGAACTATCGTGATCATGTGTCCCGGCCTTTGCCGGGATGCAAGATCAGTAAAGGGCCATCGCGCGCTGGAAGGGCAGTCAGCGCTCACTGCAGATAGCTCGCGAGCGTCGTCACGTCGGCCGCTTCCAGCGCCCCGCGGTGGCGATACACAATCACCCCTCCCGCATCGACGACATAGGTCTCCGGCACGCCGGACACACCTAGTGTCCGCTGTATCTTGCCGTCCGGGTCGAGCCAGACGCTGGCGAACGGATTGCCGGTCCGGGCAAGAAATTGGGTGACCGCGGCGGGTTCGTCGCGAACCGCGATACCGTCGATGCGAGCGCCGCGCGCGGTCAGCGCTGCCAAGGCGGACGCCTCGGCGCGACAGGGCACGCACCATGATGCGAACATATTGATCATATGCGCGCCAGCCCGGCGGCTGGGTGCAGCGCGCCGGAAGGGTATGCTCGCCGCCAACGGAAAGACCTTGCCGATCACGGGATCGACCGGCGGCTGTCCCGCAAGCCCGCGCACCACCAGCAGTCCCCCCGCCAGCACCAGCGCCACGAAACCGATCCGCCCGATGCCGCGCGGCAGCCACGGAGCGCTCACTCGACCCGGCTCGCCACCTTGTGCAGCGACCCGGCGACTTCGGGCGGCATATATTTCTCGTCGTGCTTGGCGAGCACGGTGTCGGCGATGAAGGTGCCGCCGGGATCGAACCGCCCTTCGGCGATGACGCCCTGGCCCTCGCGGAACAGGTCGGGGACGATACCGGTATAGCGCACCGGCACGTCGCGGGCGTTGTCGGTGACGCGGAAGGCCACCGTAACCCCGTCGGCGAGCTTGGCGACGGTGCCGCGCTGGACCAGCCCGCCGAGCCGGATCGCTTCACCCGCGCCCGGCGCATGCGCGAAGACGTCGCTCGGTGCGTAGAAATACGTCGCCTTGCTGCCCAGCGCGGTCAGCGCCAGCGCGCTTGCGCCGCCTAGCGCGAGCAGCGCGGCACCCAGCAGCACCAGCCGCTGGTGCTTGGGCTTGAGCCGCTTCGAACGGTCCATACCGGTCATTGCGGGCAGCCCGTCACCGTCGTCGCCGGTCGCGCAGTTCGGCCGCGGCGCGTTCGGCGCGGCGCATCCCGAGCCAGCTCCACGCCAGCGCCCCGAGCAGCCCGGCGATGGTCAGGACATAACTCGGGAAAATGAACTCGCCGTGGGTCACGCATGCGCCTCCGCCAGCCGCCGGGCACGCGCGCCGATCTGCTGCTGGGCCAGCGCGGTCCGCATCCGCATCAGCACGATGGCCGCAAACAGCAGCGTGAAACCGGCAAGCGACAGCAGCAGCGGCCGCAGCATCGCCGGCGCGATCGCCGAGCCGGCGAGCGTGATGCTCGGACCCTGGTGCAGCGTGTTCCACCACTCCACCGAATATTTGATGATCGGCAGGTCGACGAGCCCGACCAGCGCAAGGATCGCCGCGCCACGCCCGCGGTCGCCGCCCTGGTTTGCTTCCGCATCGCTCAGCGCGAGATAGCCGAGATACAGGAACAGCAGCACCAGCATCGAGGTCAGCCGGGCATCCCACACCCAATAGGTCCCCCAGGTCGGCCGGCCCCACAGCGAACCGGTTATCAGGCAGATCGCGGTGAACAGCGCGCCGACCGGCGCAATCGCGCGCGCCGCGACGTCGGCCAGCGGGTGGCGCCAGACCAGCGCCGCCGCACTCGCCAGCGCCAGCGCCAGATAACCGCCGGAGCCGAGCCATGCGGCGGGCACATGGACGTACATGATCCGCACGCTGTCGCCCTGCTGGTAATCGGGCGGCGAGGCGAATAGCCCGATCCACAGTCCAAGCGCGGTCAGCGCCAAGCCGCTCAGCGCCAGCGCCGGCGTCACGGCACGGGCGATGCGCAGGAAGCGCGCGGGGTTGGCGAAACGATGCATCATTGACAATGTAGCAGCAGCGCCCTGTATTTTGTAGCTGGGTTGCGACATCGCCGTCCA
This sequence comes from Sphingomonadaceae bacterium, assembly GCA_031421275.1. Lineage (GTDB taxonomy): Bacteria > Pseudomonadota > Alphaproteobacteria > Sphingomonadales > Sphingomonadaceae > Polymorphobacter_B. The sequence continues at coordinate 11,636 of JANOOK010000192.1, read as the reverse complement.
ATGGTCGAAGGCACTGCCCGGCGCGCTGACCGCACCGGGCAGCGGGCGCTTACTTCTTGCAGGCCTGCTTGTCTTTGTTGCCCGCCTTGGTGCAGTCGTAATGCACGACCTTGCCGTTCTTCAGCGTCGCGGCAACGGTGCCCGGCCTGACCGCGGTGGTGCTGGTCTGGCGGACGGTGGCCTTTGTGGCGACCGGTGCCGCCGCCATCGGCTTGGCGGTCATCGCCGGAGCCATCGCCGACGTCTTGCAGGCGGCCTTGTTCTTATTGCCAGCCTTGCTGCAATCATAGTTCATCGGTTTGGCAGCCGCAGCGGCCGGCTTCGCCGCAGCCATCGGCTTCATTGCAGCCGGGGCAGCCGTCTTGCACGCCACCTTGTTCTTGTTGCCGGGCTTGGTGCAATCATAGTTCATCGTCTTGGCAGCGGGTGCGGCAGCCTGAGCGGCGGCGGGTGCGGCGGCGATCAGCGAGCCGCCCGCGAACGTCGCGGCAGCAGCGAATATGGTGAGCAGCTTCATCGGAATCATCCTCCACGGCGCGGCGGTTCAGAAAACTTGCGCGACACAATCTATCGCAGTTCTCGCGACAATCAACAGTGAAACGATCGTTAATCGCCGGCAGGTCAGCGCCGGTTGCCCCGCAGCGCCGCCGCGGCCGCAAACGGGGCGACCGCGGTCAAGGCGAGACTGCTCGCTGCCAGCAGGGCCACCGCGCCGGGGCTGGCGGAACCCGCACCGAAGATCAGCACCGGCAATGCCAGCGGCAGCACGATCAGGCCGGCGAGCGCCCCGCCGCCGCGCAGGCCCGCGGTCAGGCTCGCAGCGACCAGCGCCAGCGCGGCCAGCCCGGGCGTGCCGACAAGCAGCCCGCGCGCCAGCATTCCGAGCTGCCCCGGCGGCAGCCCCAGCAGCACGCTCGCGACCGGCAGTGCGGCGAGCAATGGCAGCGCGAAGCCGAGCCAGTGCGCGAGCAGCCGCGCGGCGGCGACGAGCTCGAGCGCGACCCCGCGGCTGACCAGCTGATCGAGCGTGCCGTCGTCGACATCCGCCGCGATCAGCGTCTCGATCGGCAGCAACGCCGCCAGCAGCGCCGCGACCCACAGGATCCCGCCGGCGATGCGCGCCAGCAAATGCGCGTCGGGTCCGATGGCGAACGGAAACAGCGCCGCGACCAGCACGAAGAACAGCACCGGCAGCGCCAGCGCGCCCGGTCGCCGCAGCGCCAGCGTCAGGTCGCGGCGAACCAGGAGGGCGAACAGGCGCACGGTCTAAGCCCCAAGCCGGAGCACGCGGGGAGCCAGCAGCCCGATCGGCTCGTGCGTCGCGGCGACGACCAGCCCGCCGCCGGCGCGATGTTCGGCCAGCACCTCGGCCAACCGCGTCCGGGCCGCGCGGTCGAGCCCGACCGACGGCTCGTCGAGCAGCCATAGCGCGGCTCCCGACAGGCTGGCTCGGGCCAGCGCCGCGCGCCGCCGCTGGCCGCTCGACAGGACACCGCAAGGCAGATCGGCGAGCGCGTCGAGGTCGAAGCGTGCCAGCGCGGCAGCCACCGCGCCCGGCGCGGCGCCGTCGAGCCGCGCCCAGTGGCTCAGCTCGGCAGCCAGCGTCAGCCCCGGCTTGAGCGCGACCTCGTGCCCGACCCACGCGACCTCGAACGGGTTGTCGGCGCGACCTCCGGCGGGCTCGAGCAGCCCGGCGAGCAGGCGCAGCAGGCTCGACTTGCCGGCGCCGTTCGCGCCCTCGACCTGTAAGGCTTCGCCCGAGGCCAGGGTGAAGCCGACGCCTTTGAACACATCGCGGCCGCCGCGTACGCAGGCGAGATTTTTGACGTGCAGGACAAGCGGCGAAGTCATCGGGGTGGACCCTACCCATCGGCGCCCGGCGATGCTACCAGCGCCACGATGCAAATGCCGACCCGCCCGCCTGCGTTACCTCCCGAGCCGACGCTGGTACCAAGCCCCCTGTCGCCGTCCTCGGGAGTGAAGCTGGCGATCGACTATGGCCCGCTGCTGACGTTCTTCGGGGTCAACAGCTTCGGCGACCGGCTGCATCCGCTGCTCATCCGCGCCGGCATGGCACCGGGGGTCAAGAACATCATCGTCGCCACCGCGGCCTTCATGGCGGCGATCATCGTCGCGGTGGTCGTGTCGCGCTGGAAGCTCGGGCGCGTGTCGCCGATGCTGTGGTTCACCGCGGCGGTCGTCACCGTGTTCGGCTCGGCGACGCTGTATTTCCAGGATGCGTCGTTCATCAAGATCAAGATGACGGTGATCTACCTGTTGTTCGCCAGCGTGCTGCTGTTCGGCATGGCGACCGGCCGGCCGCTGCTGAAGACCGTGCTCGGCGAAGCGTTTCCCGAGCTCGATGCACACGGCTGGCGCAAGCTGACGCGCAACTGGATCGTGTTCTTCATCGCGCTCGCGGCGACCAACGAAGTACTGCGGCGGCAGCTTACCGACGATCATTATGTCGCCTTCAAGGTGTGGGGCGTCACCGCGGCGACACTGTTGTTCGCCCTGGCGCAGACGCCGATCCTGACCCGGCATTCGGTCGAGCGCGAGTAATCTCCGGCTCTTCCCGAAGGCAGGGCGGGTCCAGCCTCAGAGCATATCATGCCGTTTCAACGCATGCCGCAGCTGGTCGTAGCTGAGCGCGAGCGCGGTCGCGGTGGCGCGCTGGTTGTGACGGCAGCGGGCGAGGGCGGCGGCGAGAATGTCGCGCTCGTAGGCGGTGACTGCGGCGCGCAGGTCGGCGACCTTCGTCATGTCGGCGACCGTGACGTCGCTAGTCGCGGCAACGTCGCTTTTCGCATCGATGACGGCGAGCATCGGCCCAGCGGATGCGGGAGCCGTAGCGCTCGGTCGCCACGGCGAGTCGAAGGCGTCGAGGACGATCGCGCCGACCGGGCGCTCGGCATCGGCCCAGCGATATAGCGAGCGCTCGACGACATTCTTCAGCTCGCGGACGTTGCCCGGCCAGGGGTAATCCTGCAGTTCGGCGAGCGCGTCGGGTGAAAAGCCGGCGAACCCCGCCCAGCCGAGCTCGACCGCCATGCGCCGCGCAAAGTGCATCGCCAGCGTCTCGATGTCCTCGCTTCGGGCGCGCAGCGGCGGCAGGGTCACCACCTCGAACGCCAGCCGGTCGAGCAGGTCGGCGCGGAAGCGCCCGCGCTCGACCAGCGCCGGCAGATCCTCGTTGGTCGCCCCGACCACGCGCACATCGACGCGGGTGACGCGGTTCGAGCCGAGCCGCGTCAGCTCGCCGTACTCCACGACCCGCAGCAGGCGTTCCTGTGCGGCGGCGCTCAGCGTCGCGATCTCGTCGAGGAACAGCGTGCCGCCGTCGGCATCCTCGAAGCGCCCCGGGCGGCCGCGGGTCGCGCCGGTGAACGCGCCCGTCTCGTAGCCGAACAGCTCGGCGTCGATCAGGTTTTCAGGGAGCGCGGCGCAGTTGAGCGTCACCAGCGGCCCGCTCCAGCGGGGAGACAGCCGGTGCAGCCGCTCGGCGATCAGCTCCTTGCCGGTGCCGCGCTCGCCGATCACCAGCACCGGACGGTGCAGCGCCGCCGCCTCGCTGGCACGTTCGACCGCATCGAGGAAACTCGGCGCATTGCCGATCAGGGCGGCGGGCGACTGCATTGCCAAGCTTTAGGATATTCCACCATTGTTCAGCAAGCGCTCATGTGGGCGACAAGCGGGGCGGTGGCAAGACTTGGCGCAAATCAGCCGTTTTATCGATCGAACGGCAGTTGGCACGGGTCCTGCAATAACCTTGGTGTAGCCGGTCCGGGATCGTCCCGCCGCCAACCGAAGGGAACATGACCATGACTTTCAACTCGCACCCCGCTTTCGTCCGCATGCTGGTCGGCGTTGCCGGCGCGCTGCTGCTCGGCACCGTCTGCCTCGGCACTGCGGTCGGTCCGGCGCAGGCGACCGGCGCAACGACTGTTCTTTCGACGCCGACCGCCTAGACTGACGTTCAGCACCGACCCACCAGGAGTATCATCGATGGGCATCTTTTCCCGCACCCGCGACATCATCGCCGCCAACGTCACCGACCTGCTCGACAAGGCCGAAGACCCCGCCAAGCTGATCCGCATGATCATCATGGAGATGGAGGAGACCTTGGTCGAAGTCCGCGCCGGGGCGGCTCGCACCATCGCCGACCAGAAGGAAATGCGCCGCGCCGTCATCCGCGCCGATGCCGCGCAGGCGAGCTGGGCCGAGAAGGCCGAGCTGGCGTTGTCGAAGGGTCGCGAGGATTTGGCCACCGCGGCGCTGGTCGAGAAGGCCAAGGCGAAGAGCTTCGCCGATGCGACGCAGGGCGACATCGCGCAGCTCGAGGAGAGCCTCAGCGGTAACGAGGAGGATATCCGGCGGCTCGAGGGCAAGCTGCGCGAGGCGCGCGCCCGGCAGAATGCGCTGACGGTGCGGATCGACAGCGCCAACGACCGCACCAAGATGCGCGCGCTGTACAAGGGCCCGCGGATCGAGGATGCGTTCGCCAAGTTCGAGATCATCGAGCGCCGCGCCGATCTGGCCGAGGGCCGCGCCGACGCCTATGCGCTCGGCGGTCCGGTGGCCAGCCTCGAAGACCAGTTCGCCGACCTGCGCGCCGGGGACGACGTCGCCGCCGAGCTGGCCGCGATGAAGGCCCGTCTCGCCCGCGCCGCGGAGTAGCGGCGATGGACATCGAAGGCGTCCTTGCCATTTCGACACTGTTCATCGGCCTGCCGTGGCTGATTCTCCACTATATGACGCAGTGGCGGAAGGCGAAGGGCATCACCGTCGAGGACGAGCAACTGCTCGACGACCTCCACGAGATGTCGCGGCGGCTCGACAGCCGGCTCGACTCGATCGAGCGGATCATTGCCGCCGACAATCCCGGCTGGAGGGACGGCGCACTTGCCGCGCCGGTCACCCGCCTCAACCCACTGCTGCGCGAGCGCCGCTAGGTCTCGTCGCTCCCGCAACGCTGCAAGGAACCGTCTCATGTCCGTCCGTCGCACCGGCTTCTATCTCGACAAGCGCGAGGGCAAGTTCCTCGGCGTATGCGCCGGGATCGCCGATTACTTCGGCGTTTCCGCGCTGGGCGTCCGGATCGGCTTCATGGTGACGGTGTTCGTGATCTTTCCACCGATCGTCGTCGGCTATTTCCTGCTCGGCTGGCTCGCCGATGTGAAACCCGCCGGGCTCTACGACGAGAACCCCGACGAGGCGAAGTTCTGGGCCAAGGTGCGTGTCGCCCCGCACCGGACGATGCGCGACGTGCGCTCGAGCTTCCGCGAGACCGACCGCCGGCTGCGCGATATCGAGGCCTATGTGACCTCGTCGAACAGCCGCCTTGCAAGTGAGATCGACCAGCTGCGCTAGAGCGTGGCGTCCAGCCAACAAGGGGACACGACGATGCCCGATCACACGACGACGATCCACAAGGACGGCCGCACAATTTCGGTGGTCACCGACAAAAACGGCGACCAGACGGTGACGACTGCTCTCGACAACCAGCCTAGCCCCGCAGCTGACTTATCGACGGCGATTGCCGCTGATAACGCCAACGGCACTGCGATTGCAACGACTTCGCACACCGGACAGCCTGTGCCTATCGTCCTTCATCGTCATCGCGACGGCTCGTTTCATGGTCCGGACTTTGTATTCGGTATGATGATAGGAGCGCTGCTGCTCCACCTATTTCAGCGCAACCGCCGCCGCCGCGTCGCGCGGGCAGCCGAACCAGTTACCGACGTCAGCCAGCACGACGTCGCCGCGCTCGCCCGCCGTACCGCCAATCTCGAACGGATCATCACCGATCCGGCGACGCGGACGGCGAACGAGATCGAGGCGCTGCGTTAGCGCCATCTTCAAAAACGATCAGGGGAGTTTGGACGATGAGTGCAATCTGGATATTGGTGCCGCTCGCGCCGTTCGCCGTCGGCTTGGCCGTGGCGCTCAGCAAGCCGTTACAGCGGTGGATCGCGCTGCAGGAGCGCAAGGTCGAGATTTCGGCGGCCGTGGCCGGCGAGCAGGCGGCACAATATGCCGCCAAGATCGAGCGCCTCGAAGCACGGGTCGCGGTGCTCGACCGCATCGTCACCGACCGCGGCACCGCGCTTGCCGAGGAGATCGAGACCTTGCGGACGCCGGCCGTGTCGCCGCCGTTCAGGTCGCCGCCGCTCAACTAAGCCAGACACAGTAGGTATGCAGGGAGAATCGCCGTGGGAGAAATCGCGCCTTTTCTGATGGTCGTCATGATCATCGCCATCGTCACTTTCGGCCGGATCTACAGCGCCAAGCACGGGCTCGACACTCGCAGCGTCAAGCAGCGCCGTCGCGATGGCTATATCGCACCGCCAGAAGGGGTCAGCATGGAGGAAGCGTCGCGGATGAAATCCGAGATCACCCGGCTGAACGAGCGCATTCAGGTGCTGGAACGGCTGGCGACCGATCCGGGCAAGCGCCTGTCGGACCAGATCGACGCGCTCGACGCGAAGCGCTGAGGAGGAAATCATGATCCCGACCGCATCGTTGTTCGTGCTCAGCCTCAGCGGCCTGATCGGGCTAAGCCTGATCACCGCGGTCGCGGCGTGGAGCTGGATGGGCTGGCTCAGGCTACGCCGCCACGAACTCGACCTGACACTCGGCCGGCAGGCCCGCGCCGATGGCCACGAACTGCCTGCCGTCGCCAATCGCATCGACCTCGCCGACCTGCGCGAGCGGGTCAAGAAGCTCGAAGCGATCGCCGCGGGAGTGGATTTCTAAGACCGTGCCGTTCGCGACGCGGCTGCCACGCACGAAAAAGACCGGGGATTGCGCCCCGACCCCGATTTTCCAAGCGATAACGCTCAGGCGGCGATCGCCGTCCGGCGACGGCGGGCGGCCATGCCGACCATCGCAAAGCCGCCGATCAACAGTGCCCAGGTCGCCGGCTCGGGTACTGCAGAGTCGAAGGTCAGCGTACCGACGTGACCGGCATTGGTCGCGTCGACCGTGCCGCTGAACAGCACATTGTGCGCCGCGTCGAAGATCTGGACATTGTAGGTGTCGCGATACGAGCAGCAATCGGTCCGGCCGAAGATCGACACGCTCGACAGGTTCGCGGCTGCGAAGGTCACATCGAGAAACTCACCCGCTGAAGCGCCTGACGAGTGGAAAATCGTGTCGGTGTAATAGCCGCCACCGGTGTTGCCGTCGATCGCCTTGCCGGGCGTGCTGGTGGCGTCGTAGGTCGACGATCCGGTTGCGCTGCCGCCATTGGCAGCGAGCGCGACGTTGGTCGCCGAGAAGTCGAACGCCTGCAGCTCGGCGACCTGCAGGTACGTCGGACCGGCGCTGGTTATGTTGATCTCGGTCGCGCCGACGACGGTGACGGCGTTGGCCGCGGTGGTCAAGCTGAGTGCAGCGCCGATGAGGGAAGCTGCGTAACGGATGGATATGGACAACGGTATCACCTTTCTAAAAATGCTTGACGAAGCCGGAGGCGTGTCGCCGGCTTCAACCATCTGGCAGCCGCCTACGCGACAACGGCCGTCCGGCGACGGCGGGCGGCAACGCCGATCATCGCAAAACCGCTGATCAACAAGGCCCAGCTTGCCGGCTCGGGAACGGTCGACGTCGTCGAGAACGAGATGTCGTCGATGCCGAAGTCGTTGCCGCTCGCCGCGAGGTTCGAATTGACGATGCGGAGCGTCAGCACCGTGTTCGTACCCGTCGTGAAGCTGTTCGACAGGCCGGTCCAAACGCCCGGATGGGCAGCGTCGGTCGTGAAGGTCCCCAGCGTGGTTAGCGTCGTACCGTCGAAAATCGTGAAGGTCAGATTCGATGGCGCGGGCACACCGCTAAAGGACGCGTTACAGCAAAGGTTCGAAGCGAAAGCTTCGAAGACGTATGCGGTGTTGCTGGCAGCAGTAATGGTTTGTTGCCAAGCGATCTTATTGGCACCGTCGACCGTGCTCGTGGCGCCGTTTTCGATCAGATAGTTGCCGCTGCCGCTGGTGTGATCAGCGAACGAGAACCATGCCGGGTGGACGTTAGCCGCATTGGTGTCGATCAGATAGGTGCTTTCGGGGTTGCCAGCGTTCGGTGTCGAGGGTGCGTAGGTGTAATCCGACGTGAAACCGGTGTTGCCAGCCTCAAAGTCGCCGTTGACGATCAGATTGACCGCGAATGCGGGCGTGCTGGCGAGCAGTGCGGCGGCGAGCAAGATATGCTTCATTCTTAGTCCCTTGGTCCTCTGTATTCATTGAACAGCAATATCTGTGCCATTACGTCGACGTAACATAATCAGTGGGTTGGCGTTACAGCCACGAAACGATTGTAAAGTACACCGACACTTTCGGCGGGACGCCAATGAGGTTTGCGAAAAGCAGGCTGGGTCAACGCGTTGACGGCTGGCATGCCGCTGCCGCTTGCGCCATGGTCGTTCGATGGCCCCCACCGAACGTTCCGCCGCGCGCGAGACGCGCTCCTTCTCTCAGCCGCACGCCGATCGCCTCAACCGTGCCGCGTGGAGCTGGGCGCTGTTTCAGGGGGTGCGCGATCCGTACGTGATCCTTGTCGGCATCTATATCTTCGCGCCGTACGTCGTCAGCCTCGTCGGCGATCCGGTGCAGGGGCAGGCGCTGATCGCGGCGGGGGCGAAGTACACCGGCTGGATCGTCATGCTGACCGCGCCGCTGCTCGGGGCGACGGTCGACCGCATGGGGCCGAGGAAGCCGTGGCTGGCGGCGGTCGTCCTGCTGATGGTGCCGCTGATCGCCAGCCTGTGGTGGGTCCGCCCGGGCGGACTGACGCCGGTTCAGGCGGTGGTCATCACCGCGGCGTGCGGGATATTGTTCGCTTACTCCGAGACCCTGCACAATGCCCTGCTGCTGCCCGCGGCGGGGATGCGCAAGGCGGGGCACGCCTCGGGGCTGGGACTGGCGGCGGGCAATTTCTTTTCGGTCCTGATGCTGGCGGGCGTGCTGTGGGGCTTCGCGCTGCCGGGCAAGGTGGGGTGGGGCTTCGTTCCCGCCGCACCGCTGCTCGGGCTCGATCCGGCCGCGCACGAGCCCGACCGCATTGTCGGGCCGCTGATCGCGCTGGTGTTCGCGGCGGGCGCGTGGCCGCTGTTCGCCGTCGTCCCCGATGTCGGGTCGACCGGCGTCCGGCTCGGCGCGGCGGTGCGCGCCGGCGCGGCGGATCTCGCTCAGCTGGTCCGCGAGGCCCGCGGCTACCGCGACGGGCTGCTGTATCTCGGCGCGCGGATGCTGTTCACCGATGGCCTGACCGGCATCCTCATTTTTACGGGCATCTACGCTGCCGGGCAGCTCGGCTGGGGCACGCTCGAACTGGTCAGCTACGGGTTGATCCTGTGCTCGGCGGCGGTGATCGGCGGCTTCACCGCGGGCTGGCTCGACACGCGGGTCGGCCCCAAGCTGGCGTTGACGATCGAACTGGTGGCGGTGATCATCTCGCAGCTGCTGTCGCTCGGCCAGACGCGGACGACGTTATTCTACCGGCCGTTCGACGCCGCCGCTCACGCGCCGCTGTGGTCCGGTCCGATCTTTCACACGCTGCCCGAGTTCGCGCTGATCGGCTGCGGGCTGCTCGGCGCGATTTCGGTGACCGCGGCGTACGCCTCGAGCCGGACGATGGTGACCCGCGTCGTGCCACCGGCCAAGATCGGGGTGTTCTTCGGGCTGTTCGTCATCGCCGGTAATGCGACATTGTGGCTGGCACCGCTGCTGGTGCAGCTGGCGACGAGCGTCAGCGGCTCACAGCGCATCGGGCTGCTGCCGATCGACGGACTGCTGCTCGCCGGGCTGATCGTGCTGCAATTCGTCCGCGGCGGCGAGCGGCTGCGATAGCGAAAGTCTAAGCTGCACAGCCGGGATGACAATGAATGTTGAGCCTTATCCCCACAATAATCGACCCTACCGCACCACCACGCTGACCGCGTCGAGGCTGACCCCGCCCTCCCCGTGCAGCACGAAGCGATGCGGGCCGGGCAGCGGCACCCACAACGTCACGCGATCGGCGCGCGCGCCGGGGTGCCCGTCGACGTCGATGCGCATCGCCGGGGTCGCGCCGGTGGCGCGGATGCTCAGCCGCTGACGCGCCATCGGAATGTCGGGATCGAGCGCGATGACGGTACCGTTTGCCGGCGACGTCAGCCGCGGGCGCTCGCTGGCGGGCGCCGCGACGCGCACCGTCGCCAGTTCGGTTCCGGCGACGAACAGCTCGCGCCGCGGCGGCTCGATCGCGGGCTCGAAGCGCACGTTGCCGGCGACCACACCGGGCGGCAGCGGCGATGCAGTTCCGCGGCCGCCCGTTTCGAGGTGCAGCATGATCTCGCGCCACGCCGGGGCCGCGCCGCTGACCCCCGAGACGCCCGCGCCCATGCTGTCGCCCTCGAAGTTGCCGATCCACACCGCAACGACGAAGCGCGGCGTGAAGCCGATGCACCAGTTGTCGCGCAGCGCCTTCGAGGTGCCGGTCTTGACCGCGGCGGCGAACGGCAGCGCCAGCGCGCTGTCGCTGCCGAAGGTGGCGGTGCGCGCCGCCGGATCGGACAGGATGTCGGTGACGATCGCCGCGGCGCGCCGGTCGAGGACGGCGCGGTCGGGCGGTGCCGGGCCGGGCTCGAGCCGCAGCGCGCTCCAGCGCCCGCCGCGCGCGAGACTGCGGTAGGCCGCGGCCTGTTCGAGCAGGGTGACCTCGGCCGAGCCGAGCGCGAGGCTGTAGCCGTAATAGTCGCCGTCGCGCGAGATGCCGCGGTAGCCGCTGTCGTACAGCCGCTCGCGGAACGCATCGACCCCGGCCAGCAGCAGCGTCCGCACCGCGGGCACGTTCAGGCTGTTGCCGAGCGCCGAGCGGACGCTGACCGGGCCGCGGAATTCGCGGTCGTAGTTCTGCGGGATGTAGAGCCCGCTGGCGGTGTCGAGATCGACGGGGCTGTCGTCGAGTACCGATGCCGCGGTAAGCAACCGGCGTTCGAGCGCGAGGCCGTATAGGAACGGCTTGAGCGTCGATCCGGCTTGGCGCGGCGCGGCGGCACCGTCGACTGCGCCGCTGCGCGAACCCGCTCCCCCCGAGCCGACGTATGCCAAAACTTCGCCACTCGCGGTATCGACGACGACCGCCGCGCCGTCGCGGGCGTTGCGCGCTACCAAGCTGCCGAGCCGGCGGGCGAGGACCTCGGCAACGAACGCCTGCAGCCCGGCGTCGAGGGTCGTGCGCGCGACCTGCCGCCCGGCGTTGCCGTCGCCGCCCAGCAGCAGCTCGGCGACTTGCGGCGCAAGCCCAGGGTCGGGCGCAGCGCTGCGCGGGCCGAGCATCGCGGCGGTGGTGACGCGGAGCACCGGGCAGTCGGACAGCGCTGCGGCACAGGCGCGGGCGGCGATCCGGGCCGGTGCGGCGGCGGGCGCAGGGATCAGGCTGGCGAGTACGAGGCTCTCGGCCCGGTTCAGCGCCCCCGGCGGCTTGCCCGCCAGCGTCCGCGCTGCCGCATCGATGCCGACGAGGTCACCGCGGAACGGCAGCAGGTTGAGCCAGGCTTCGAGGATCTGCGGCTTGGTCCACTGCCGCTCGATCGCCCATGCGGCGCGCGCCTGCGCCAGCTTCTGTAACGGCGACCGCGTTCCGCTGCGCCCCAGCGTCGG
>JANOOK010000191.1:0-13499 GCA_031421275.1 Sphingomonadaceae bacterium | reverse complement strand
TCACCGTCCAGGGCCTGCCGCTGCTTGCCGTGCTCGATTATCTGCGCGTCCGCGGCGAGCTCCTGGCATGATCACGGCCGGGGTCATTGGCTGGCCGGTGGCGCATTCGAAGTCGCCGCTGATCCACCGCTTCTGGCTGGCGAAGCTCGGGATCGACGGCGATTACAGCCGCTTCGCTGTCGCGCCGGAGAACTTGGGCGAGGTCGTCCGCTCGTTGCCGAAATTGGGGCTGGCGGGGGTCAATGTGACGGTGCCGCACAAAGTCGCGGTGATGAAGGAGCTGGACCGCATCGATGAACAGTCTCTCCGGGCGGGGGCGGTTAATACCGTCGTCGTCGAACAGGGCGGCCAGCTTGCCGGGTTCAACACCGACATTGCCGGCGTCGCCGAGCCACTGATGGCGCTAGGCCGGTTAGTGCGTCCCTACCCCAATCACGTTGCGACATATGTTCAGATCGTCGGTGCGGGCGGGGCGGCACGGGCGGCAGTCGCTGGCGCTTGCATCGCCGGTTACGGCGACTTCGATGTCTTTGCTCGATCAACGGAGAAGGCGCTTCCGGTAGCACAAATGGCTGGAACACCGTTCGGCATTGCTACGCCGCTCGCGGCTCTCGGTCCGATCCGCAATCCCGGGGATGGCCCGGACGACCAGCGCTACAGTCACGTCGTCATTAACGCGACCACGATGGGTATGGCGGGCAATGAGCCCGTACCGATCGAGCTAAATGAATATTATCCGGACACAATCGTCTTCGATATGGTCTATGCCCCGCTCGAAACGCCGCTGCTCGCCGCCGCCCGCGCCCGCGGCTTGCGGACCATCGACGGTCTCCAAATGCTCGTCGCCCAAGCGGCCGCGGCTTTCGCCCTCTTCTACGGCCAGCCCGCCCCGCGCGAGCATGACGCCGAGCTGCGGGCGTTGCTGACCGCGTGATCATCGTCGGGCTGACCGGGTCGATCGGCATGGGCAAATCGACCGCCGCCGCGATGTTCCGGCGGCTGCGCGTACCGGTGTTCGATGCGGATGCGACGGTGCATACGCTGCAAGGTCCGGGCGGTGCCGCGCTGGCGGCGATCGAGGCAGCGTTTCCGGGCACGACCGGTGCCGCCGGCGTCGACCGCCCGCGGCTCGGCGCGGCGGTGTTCGGCGATGCGGACGCGCTGCGACGGCTCGAGGCGATCGTCCACCCGCTGGTCGGCGCCGCGCAGCACCGCTTTCTGCACCGGTACCGGCGACGTCCGCTGGTCGTCCTCGACATCCCGTTGCTGTTCGAGCGCGGCGGCGTCGCTCACGTCGATGTCGTCGTCGTGGTCTCGGCACCTGTGGCCGTCCAGCGCCAGCGCGTACTGGCGCGCCCCGGCATGACCGCGGCCAAGTTCGCGGCGATCGTCGCCCAGCAACTGCCCGATGCCGACAAGCGCGCGCGCGCCGACGTGGTCGTCCCGACCGGGCGCGGCAAGTACGTCACCTGGCGCGCGGTCAAGGCGCTGGTGGCTTGTCTATCGGCGTCCAAGTTACGATAACGGAACCATGCGCGAAATCATCTTCGATACCGAGACCACCGGGATCATGCCGGGCGATGGCCACCGCATCGTCGAGATCGGCGCGTTGGAGCTGATCCACCGGACCACGACGGGCCGCACTTTCCACAGTTATATCGACCCGTGCCGCGCGATGCCGCGCGATGCCGAAGGCGTCCACGGGCTGAGCACCGCATTCCTGACCGGGCAGCCGGTCTTCGAAGCGGTGATCGACGACTTCCTCGCGTTCATCGGCGATGCGCCGCTGGTCGCGCATAACGCCGCGTTCGACATGGCCTTTCTCAACTGGGAGCTGCGCCGGGCGGGGATGAAGCCGCTGCCCGACAGCCGCGCGATCTGCACGCTCGAGCTGTCGCGGGCGCGGCATCCGGGCGCGAAGCACACGCTGGACGCGCTATGCCTGCGCTACGACATCGACCTGTCGGGGCGGACCAAGCACGGGGCGCTGCTTGACGCCGAGTTGCTGGCACGCGTCTATATCGAGCTGACCGGTGGACGTCAGATCGGTTTCGATCTGGCTTCGGCAACGCTGGCGACCACGGCGGCCGCGCCTCGTACGATGCTGCCGCCGCGGCCGCATGCTGCCTCCGCCGCGGAACTTGCACGGCACGCCGCGATGGTCGTCGGGCTGAAAGACGCGGTCTGGCTGCAATGAGGCGCAGCGGCGTTTAGCACGCGAGCAAAACGGATCGCGCGGCTTAAATCCTAGTGGCTGCCGGGCCGTTGACGGGGTCTGGCGGCAGGCCTAGAGCCACCGCCCGGCCGGTAGGAGATACGTCGATGGACATTCGCGTTTCAGGTCATCAGGTCGATACCGGCCCGGCGTTCCGCGAGCATGTGCAGACCCGGTTGAACGGCATTGCCGACAAGTATTTCAGCCGCGCGATCCAGGCGACGGTGACGCTGCATCCGGCTCCCCATGCGGGTTTCGGGGCGGAGATCGTCATGCACGTCATGCACGACCTGATCCTCAAGGGCAGCGGCCGCGCCAACGACGCGCATCCGGCGTTCGACATCGCCGCGGACCGCATCGACAAGCAGCTGCGCCGCTATATGCGGCGGCTGAAGGATCGTCACGGCCCCGGCAACGACCGCAACACACCCGCCCCGTCGGTCGTCGATAACGCCGTCTACACGATCTTTGCCGGTGCGCCGGAAGCCGACGAGACGCCCGATAACCCGCTGGTCATCGCCGAGACCAGCGTCGACATTCCCGATGCCAGCGTTTCGGACGCGGTGATGATGCTCGACCTGCGCAACACCACCGCCTTGCTGTTCCTCAACAGCAGCACCCGGGCGCATAACATGGTGTACCGGCGCGAAGACGGCAGCATCGGCTGGGTCGAGCCGCACGCGTGAACAACCTTGACGATCTAATCTTGCCGGGAGGCGTGCTTTACGACGTCGCGGCCGCGAACAAGCCCGGCGTGCTCAAGCTACTGTCGGATCATGCGGCGGGGCTGACCGGGCATGACCCCAACGCGGTTTTCGAGCTGATTTCCGAACGGGAGCGACTGGGGACGACCGGTTTTGGCGGTGGCACCGCCATCCCGCACGCCAAGCTGACACCATTGCCGCGGGTCGTAGCGGTCGTCGCCAAGCTGGCGGCACCGGTCGACTTCGCGGCGCTCGACGGCGAGCCGGTCGATATCGTCGTGCTGATGCTGGCCCCGGTCGGCGCGGGTGCCGATCACCTGAAGGCACTGGCGCGGGTCAGTCGCGTGTTACGCGACCGCGATATCGTCGGCAGGCTGCGCGCCAGCCCGTCGGCCGACGCGCTGCTGGCGGTGCTGACCCAGACCCAGCAGAGCCGCGCTGCCTGAGGCCGTCGACCCGACGCCGCGGCTGAGTGCGAGCGTCTGGACGGGGGCCTTGCTCCGCCGCGTGCAGGCGCAAGGTGATTTTGCCACCGTCATTCACCGCGGCGATGCGGTTTCGGGCAGCGTCGCGCTGATCCACCGGGCGCGCGACGGCAGCTGTACCGCTTATGCCCGCAGCCTCGGGCCGGGCGGAGCCTATGTCTGGCGGCCCGCGGCAGTCGACGGAATCACCACCGATGCTGTCGACAAGTGGGTCGAGCGGCAGCGTCGGTTCGACCGCGATCTGTGGGTGATCGAACTGGACACCCCTGATCTCGCACGGTTCATCGACGAAACGATCGTTAACGATTGACCCCTGCATTCATGCTGCAGCAAGCCGGGACCAGTGGTTGCCGGGCCCATGGGCGGGGCCGGTGAGATCAACCCAAGCGGACCAAGGCGGTTCCAGCCCAGCTCGCTCCGACGCAAGACGCGCGCCGGAGCCAGCGGTTCCGTCAGCGGCCGTGGGTGCAAGTGAATGCTTTGACCTTAGGCTTTCCAGTTCTGACGCGTGTGATCGGTCTCGGCCTCGCCGGTCTCGCGGTGATGGGTGCCGGCGAACTGCCCACAACCGGCGAGACGACCGGGACCGGGATGGTCCAGCTCGCCCCGGCTTACGACAGCCCCGAAGTCGGGCTCACCGACGATGTGACGACGCCCGCCACGGCATTGCGCCCGGCGCTGCTCTCGGTGCTCGTCGACCAGATGTCCGATGCGGCGCTGCCGGCGGCGGACGCCGACACGCGCTGCCTCGCCCGTGCGGTGTATTTCGAAGCGCGCGGCGAGCCGCTCGAGGGCCAGCTTGCCGTGGCGCAGGTCGTCCTGAACCGGGTTGCCTCGGGGCGCTTCGCCGACAGCGCCTGCGGGGTGATCAATCAGCCCGGCCAGTTCAGTTTCGCCCATGATCGCAGCCCGAGCGCCGGAAGCGACTGGCGTGTTGCCGAAGCGATCGCGCGCATCGCGGTCGCCAATGGATGGGTACCGGTCGCACCGCGCGCGGTGAACTTCCACGCGGTCCGGGTCGCGCCGAATTGGAATGCCATGGCGAAAGTTACCCAGATCGGACATCACATCTTTTACCGGTAAACGAAGCACGCCGCTTCCGTTCCGCGTCTGTTCTGCTAGTCTGCCGCGATGGTAAGTCTCGCCGAATCGCCCGTTACCGCACAGGACGTCGCGCGCGGCGTCAGCCGCCTGTTGTGGCGCGCCGGGATCACCACGCTCACCGAAGTTCCGCTGGCCAACGGCCGCCGTGCCGATGTGCTCGGTCTTGGCAGCGACGGTCGCCTGACCCTGGTCGAAGTCAAGGTGTCGCTCGCCGACCTCCGCGGCGACCTCAAATGGCCCGAATATCTCGATTATTGCGACCGCTATTTCTGGGCGGTCCCGGCTGGCTTCCCGCTCGCCGACTTCAGCGAGCCGTGGTTTCGGCCCGACCGCGCCGGATTGATCGCGGGCGACCGCTGGGACGCTGCCGAATTGCGCCCGGCGGCGTGGCTGCCGATGCCCGCCGGGCGCCGCAAGTCTGAGACGTTGCGCTTCGCCCGCCGCGCGGCCCAGCGCCTGCTAAGCCTGAGCGACCCCGGCGCGCTGCTTGAACCGGGCTGATCCAGGCTGGGGCGGCTGACTATTTCGGCGAGCGCTTGGCGAGAATGCGCTGGAGCGTCCGCCGGTGCATTTTGAGCCGTCGCGCGGTCTCCGAGACGTTGCGCCCGCAGAGCTCATAGACGCGCTGGATATGCTCCCAGCGGACCCGGTCGGCCGACATCGGCTCGGCGGGGGCTTCGGGCCGCTGACCGGGCAGTGCGGTCAGCGCGCGGACGATATCCTCGGGATCGGCGGGCTTGGCGAGGTAGTCGACCGCGCCCGCCTTGACCGCGGCGACGGCGGTGGCAAGATTGCCGTAGCCGGTCAGCACGACGATCTTGATGTCGGGGCGTAGCGCGCGCAACTCGGTGACGAGATCGAGTCCGTTGCCGTCGTCGAGCCGCAGGTCGACCACGGCGTGGCTCGGCTTCAGCCCGCCCGCCAGCCGTCGCGCCTCGGCGACACTGCCCGCGCCGGTCACCGCGAAGCCCTTGCGTTCGAGCGTCAGCTGCAGCCGCTGGCGGAACGGCTGATCGTCGTCGACCAGCAGCAGCGGATGCGCCGTCGCGACGGCAGCGGGACTATCGGCGAGCGTCGTGGTGGTCATCATGCGATCTCCTGAGCTTCGATATGGCTACGCAACCATCGAATGTCGACCTGGGCCCCACCACCGCTGCGGTTGCTGAAGCGCAGCCGCCCGCCGGTGCGTTCGAGCAATGTCGTGGCGATGAAGATCCCGAGCCCGGTGCCGCCCGAATGCGACACCGATGGCCCGAGGAACGGCTCGCCCAGATGCGGTAACAAATCAGCATCGAATCCGGCCCCATCGTCGATGACGCAGACGTGGACCTCGCTGTCGCTGGCATCGGCGCGGACCGTGACCGTCGAGCCGGCGTGGCGCACGGCGTTGGCGACGAGATTGTTCAGCCCGTGCAGCAGCTCGGGTGTGCGCCGCAGCAGCGGCAGGTCACGGCCGGTCGCGTCGACCGCGATCCGCACCCGAGCCGGCTCGAAGCCGTGCGCGACTTCATGAAGGACGGCGTCGAGCGCCAGTCTGGGGAACGGGTCTTCGGCCTCGGCGCGCTTGGCGATGCCGACGAGGATGGCACGGCTGCGCGCCGCCTCCTGATCGAGCAGCCGGACATCGTCGCCGAAATCGGGATCGTTGCCGAGACTGTCGGCAAGCTCGCGCGCGATCAGCGTGATCGTGCCGAGCGGCCCGCCGAGCTCGTGCGCCGCGGCCGCTGCGAGCGACCCCAGCGCCGACATCCGCGATTCGCGTTCGAGCGCCGCCTGTGTCGCGACCAGCGCCTGGTTGCGGCGACGGCCTTCGGCGGACACCAGCCACGCATAGCCGCCGAGAAACGCTCCCGCGAGCGCCACCGCGACCGCGATACCGATCCGGTAGACATCGGGAAAGACGAGCGGTGGCCCGCCCCACGGCAGCGGCAGCGACCAATGCCAGAGAATCAGGACGATACCCGCCGCCATCACCAGCAGCAGCGTCGTGCCGCGCGCCGACAGCAACGTCGCCGCGATCGTGATCGGCACCACCAGCAGCACGACAAACGGGTTGGTCAGCCCGCCGGTCAGGAACAGCAGCACGCTCGCCTGGATCAGGTCGAAGGCCAGATGCGCCACCGCCTCGCTGCCCTCGAGCCGGGCATTGCGCGGGTAGAGCGTCGACAGCCCGACGTTGAGGATCGCCGCCGCCCCGACAGCCGCGACCAGCGACGGCCAGGCGAGTGGATAGCGCAGGTATAGTCCGACGACGATCAACGTCACGAACTGCCCGGTGATCGCGATCCAGCGGATCGACACCAGCGTCCGGACCCGCACTCCCGGACGTTCGAGCGCGGCAGCGACGAAGGTGCGGGACGTGTCCATCCGCCAGCCATAGGCGGATGTCGCACCCCCGGCTATGCGACATAGCGGTGGTGTAATGAGTGCAGCGATGCCGTGCCTAAAGCTGCGGTCCCTGCACCGGCTTGGCCTTGCGCCGCGGCGCATCGGCGAGCAGCTTCGCCAGCTGGCCGCCGCGGTTGTCCTGCATGGCATAATCGCGCGCCGAATAGCCCGCCGCATTGTCGGCGATATCGGGATCGGCCCCGGCGTCGAGCAGCATCTTCGCGACCGTGACGTTGCGCGCCTGCACCGCCTTGATCAGGGGGGTCTCGCCGCTGTTGTTCTTGAGGTCGACGCGCGCCTGCACCAGCAGCAGGATGCGGACGCCTTCGGTGAAGTTGTTGATGGTTGCCAGCAGCAGCGGCGTGTTGCCGGCGCGGTCGCGCAGGTTCGGGTCGGCCCCGCCCTGCAGCAGGAAGCCGAGCCACGGCACGTCGCTGCGGCGGATGACGATATGCAGCGCGGTATCGCCGCTGTCGCCTTCGCGGGCGTTGACGACGGTGCTGCCCGGCACGTCGAGCGCCGTCTTGGCCTTGGCCGCATCCTTGTCCTTGACGGCTTTCAGGAAGTTGTAGCTCTCGGAAAACTGCGCTGCGGCGGGGGTGGCCGTGATCAGCGCGCCGAATAACGTCAACAACGCGAAGGCGGACAGCAGGGCACGCAAGGTCGACATCTGGGGTTCCCGGACTTATGTACGCGACCCGCAACTTAGGTGGACCCGACCGACTTGAACAGGCGTCGCCTGCCATTTGCCGTGCTGATCGCGGTGCTGCTCCTGCTGGTCGCCGGCGGTGCCGCGCTGTTATGGCGACAGGCGCATCAGCCCGCACCGCCGGGGCCGCTGACCGGCGCGGCGATCGGCGGGGCGTTCGCGCTGACCGACCAGGACGGCCGCCGGGTCACCGCGGCGAGCTTCGCGGGGCGCTATCCGCTTTATTACTTCGGCTACACCTATTGTCCCGACGTCTGCCCGATCGATGTCGCCAACATCGCAAGGGCATTGAAGCTGTTCGCGAAATCCGACCCGGCGCGCGCCGCCCGGGTCCAACCGGTGTTCGTCAGCGTCGACCCCGAGCGCGACACCCCGGCGGTGCTCAAGACGTGGCTGGCGGCGTTCGACTCGCGCTTCGTCGGCCTGACCGGCTCGGCAGCGCAGGTCGACGCGGCCAAGCGCAGCTTCAAGGTGTTCGCCAGCCGGTCGGGAACGGCCAAGGACTATCTCGTCAGCCACAGCGCGGTGACCTATCTGTTCGGCCCCGACGGCAAGCCGATCAGCTTTGTCGAGAGCGGGGCCGCGCCCGCGGTGATCGCCGCCGATCTCGACAGGTATGTCCGTTGACGCCGTTCTGGAAAACGAAGCCGCTGGCCGCGATGAGCCGCGACGAGTGGGAGAGCCTGTGCGACGGCTGCGGCAAGTGCTGTGTCCATAAGCTCGAGGACGAGGACACAGGCGAGCTGCTGCCGACCAACGTCGCCTGTCGCCTGCTCGACCGCCGCAGCGGCCAATGTTCGGATTATCGCAACCGCAAGGCGCATGTCCCCGAATGCGTCCGGTTGACCCCGGCCAAGCTCGAAACGCTCGACTGGCTGCCGTCGAGCTGCGCCTATCTGCTCGTCCACCGCGGCCAGGACCTGCCCGAATGGCACCACCTCGTCACCGGCGACCGCGAGTCGATCCACGACGCGGGCATGTCGGTGCGCGGCTGGACCGTCAGCGAGGACGACGCCGGGCCGCTCGAATATCACATCATCGAGAGCGAGCTGTAGCGGTTCGAGCAGTAAGGCGCTCCGACCCTGCCGACATCACGAAAGGCGCTGACTCTCAACCACGCTCATCCCGAGCGAAGTCGAGGGACCTGCCCGGAAATTATGCGTCCCTCGACTTCGCTCGGGATGAGCGGGTTCGGTCAGGGTGAGCGGCGCATTGCAAATCGCGAATAATCGACGATCTCACGCCCGCGGATGCGCGTTCCGGTACACATCGAGCAGCTGCGCCGCATCGACCGCCGTATAGACCTGCGTCGAAGACAGGCTGGCATGACCGAGCAGTTCCTGGATCGAGCGCAGGTCCGCCCCGCGGGCCAGCAGATGCGTCGCGAAGCTGTGGCGCAGCGCGTGCGGCGTCGCGCTCGCCGGCAGCCCGAGCCCGGTGCGGGCGCGCGCCATCGTCCGGCGGATCAGCTCGGGCGCCAGCGGCCCGCCGCGTAGCCCGCGGAACAGCGGCGCGCTGGCGGTCAGCGGCCACGGGCATAGCGCGACATAGTGCCCGATCGCCTGTCGGACGACCGGCAGCAGCGGCACCATGCGGGTCTTGTTGCGCTTGCCGGTGACGCTCAGCACCTCGCCCAGCGGCAGCGCATCGCCGGTCAGCGCCAAGGCTTCGGCAATACGCAGTCCGCCGCCGTAGAGCAGCAGCAGCACCGCGGTATCGCGCGCCGCCAGCCACGGCAGCGTCGCGGTCTCGCCCGCCTCGGCGGTCAACGCGCGCGCGTCGGCGGGCGACACTGCCCGTGGCAGCCGCGCGGCACGCTTGGGCGTCGCCAGTCCGTGCAGCCCCGGGCAGGCCATCGCATGTCGGCGCTCGGCCCAGTCGTAGAAGGTGCGCAGCGCCGCCACTTCGCGCGCCGCCGACGCGTTGCTCAAGCCGCCGCTGCGCCGCGCCGCAAGATAGGCGCGAAAGTCGCTCAGCTGCAGCCCGGCCAGCTCGGGCGTGCCGACCGGCCCGCCGAGATGCTGCACGGCAAACGCGGCGAAGCGGTGCAGCGTCGCGGCATAAGCGCGGACGGTGTGAACCGACAGCCGCCGGCCATGGCTGAGGTCGGCAAGCCATTCGACGATCAGCGCCGTCGCGGCAGGGCTGGGGAACGCGCCGCTCACCGATCGATCCCGAAACGCGACAGTCGCAGGTTGCTCAAATAATCGACTGCCCGGTCAGCGCCCAGTCGGCGGTGAACTGGGCCAACCCGCGGTCGGTCAGCGGGTGGTTGACGAGGCTGCGGATCACGCCCGGAGGCATCGTGCAGACGTGCGCGCCGATCTTGGCCGCCTGCAGCACGTGCACCGGGTGGCGGACACTGGCGACGAGGATCTCGGTGTCGAAGGCGTAATTGTCATAGATCAGCTTGATGTCGGCGATCAGCGCCATGCCGTCGAAGCCGACGTCGTCGTGACGTCCGACGAACGGCGAGATGAACGCCGCGCCGGCTTTCGCCGCGAGCAGCGCCTGCGGGGCGGAGAAGCACAACGTCACATTGACCATGATGCCCTGGTCCGACAGCGCTTTGCACGCCTTCAGCCCCGCAAACGTCAGCGGCAGCTTGACGGCGATATTGTCGCCGAGCGTCAGCAGCTTGTCGGCCTCGCGCAGCATCGTCTCGGTATCGGCGGCGACGACCTCGGCCGAGACCGGGCCGTCGACGAGCGCGGCGATCTCGGCGATGACCTCGAGGAACTGCCGCCCCGACTTGTGGATCAGGCTGGGGTTGGTGGTGACCCCGTCGAGCAGGCCGGTCGCCGCCAGCTCGGCGATCTCGCGCGTGTCGGCGGTATCGACGAAGAATTTCATGGGCGGCGACCATCCCGTCGGTTGAACCAGCCCGCGTCGTACCGCATTGCGGCGGTGCCGTCATCCCTTGCACGGGACCCGGCGACGGTGCCCCGCCGCCGGGTTGCGCTTCAGCAGTTGCGGTCGATCGCGCGCCCGGCGAACGCGCCGCCGCCCGCACCGAGCACGGTGCCCAGTGTCCGGTCGCCGCGGCCGGCGACGCCGTTGCCGATCAGCCCGCCCGCGATCGCGCCGAGGATCGTCCCGGTCGCGCCGTCGTTGCGGCAGCGGGAGTGGCGGTAGTAACCGCGCTGATCGTAGCCGCGGCCGTAACCGGACTGGGCATAATAGCTGGGCTGAACGTCGTAGCCGGGCTGGGCGTAATAGCCCTGCCCGCGGTCGTAGCGGCCGTAGCCCTGCCCGTAATTGCGGTGCTCGTCGTGACGGTAATCGCGCTCGTCACCGCCGTGCTCGTAGCGATCGCCGCCCTGCCAGCCGCCGCCCTGCCAGCCGTAGCCGCCGCGATTGCCGCCCTGCCAGTCGTCATGCTCGTGCGCGCTTGCGACAACCGGGGTCATCGCGGTGGCCAGCGCCGCTGCGGCGACGACAGTCGAGACCAGTCTGCGGATCATTATCGTACTCCTTCGTCTCCGGTACGCTTCCGGTCGCATCGGTATGCGCCGAGTGGCATGCCGCCAGCCTGAACGGCGTCGTTAGCTGCGGTTCATCGCGACGGGGTATCTCGGCCCGACGCTCGGTGCCGCATTGCGGCTGGCGGACACGGTGATAAGTTCCTATTTCGTACTCAATGGCCGCTTCGCTCCACCGGGTTCGCGTGCTGGTCCTGCAGCATGGCCTCGGCGCGCTCGATTATGCGGTGCCGGACGGCATGACGCTCGCTCCCGGCGATGTCGTGCGGGTGCCGCTCGGACCGCGGCAGATCACCGGGGTCGTCTGGGAGCCCGACGTGCTGGCGGCGCGCGACTGCCCCGACGCCAGGCTGCGCGCCGTCGTGGCGCGTCACGACATACCGCCGCTGACCGCGCCGCTGCGGCGGCTGATCGACTGGGTCGGTGCCTATTACCTCAGCCCGCCCGCGAGCGTGTTGCGCATGGCGTTGTCGGTGCCGTCGGCGCTGGAAGGCGCGCGCGAGCTGATCGAATACCGTCCGAGCGGGGCCGTGCCGGCGCGCCTGACGGCCGCGCGGGCGACGGCGCTGGAGCGGCTCACGGGCGCGCAAGGTTCGGTCCGCGAACTGGCGGCGATCGGGCACGTCTCGGACGGCGTCATCCGCGGACTGATCACCGCAGGCGCGCTCGCAGCCGTCAGCGTCAGCGCCGATGTGCCACCGCCGCGGCCAAATCCCGACTTTGCCGCGCCGGTGCTCGGCCCCGCGCAGGCGGCGGCGGCAGATGCGCTCACTGCCGCCGTCGACGCGCACGCATTTGCGCCGATCGTCCTCGACGGCGTCACCGGATCGGGCAAGACCGAGGTCTATTTCGAAGCGGTCGCGGCGGCCCTCAGGCGCGGTGGCCAGGCGCTGGTATTGGTCCCCGAGATCGCGCTGACCGCGCCGTGGCTCGACCGCTTCGCGGCACGCTTCGGCTGCCCGCCGGTGGCGTGGCACTCGGACCTGCGCGCCTCGGAGCGGCGGCGGGCGTGGCGCGCCGTCGCCAGCGGCGATGCGAAGGTCGTCGTCGGGGCGCGCTCGGCGCTGTTCCTGCCATTCGCCAACCTCCGCCTGATCGTCGTCGACGAAGCGCACGAGACCAGCTTCAAGCAGGACGAGGGCGTGCCGTACCACGCGCGCGACGTCGCGGTGATGCGGGCACAGTTCACCAACATCCCCGTGGTGCTGGCGACCGCCACTCCGGCGCTCGAGACGCGCGTCCAGGTCGAGCGCGGGCGCTATGTGGAACTGAAGCTGCCGGTGCGTTTCGGCGGCGCGGCGCTGCCCGATATCAGCACCATCGACCTGCGCCACCAGCCGCCGCCGCGGGGGGCTTGGCTGAGCCCGCCGCTGGTCGCGGCGCTGCGCGAGACCCACGCGCGCGGCGAGCAGTCGCTGCTGTTTCTCAACCGCCGCGGCTATGCCCCGCTGACCTTGTGCCGGGCCTGCGGCGAGCGGCTCGAATGCCCGCAGTGCACCGCGTGGCTGGTCGAGCACCGGCTGACGCAGCGGCTGCAATGCCATCACTGCGGCTACACCGTGCCGCCGCCGCCGGCCTGCCCGGCGTGCGGCGCGACCGGCATGCTGGTGCCGTGCGGGCCGGGCGTCGAGCGCGTCGCCGAGGAGGTCGCGCGCATCCTGCCCGAGCTGCGGACGCTGCTGGTGACCTCGGACACGATCTATTCGCCGGCGCGCGCCGCCGCGCTGATCGCCGCGGTCGAGGCCCGCGAAGTCGACCTGCTGATCGGCACGCAGCTGGTCACCAAGGGCTATCACTTCCCCGAGCTGACGCTGGTCGGCGTCGTCGATGCCGATCTGGGCCTCAGCGGCGGCGACCTCCGCGCCGGCGAGCGCACCTTCCAGCAGATCGCCCAGGTCGCCGGTCGCGCCGGGCGCGGCGACAAGCCCGGGCGCGTCCTGCTGCAGACGCACCAGCCGCAGGCGCGCGTCATCCGCGCGCTGGTCGACTATGACGCCGAGGGCTTCTACGCCGCCGAAACCGAAGCGCGGCTGGAATTGGGGCTGCCGCCGTTCGGGCGGCTGGCCGGCGTCATCGTCTCGGGCGAGGACGAAGCCGCGGTCGCCGCCACGGCGCGCGCGCTGGGGCGGGCGGCACCGCGTCGAGCGCCCGGTAACGCCGAGGCCGACGGGCGCGGCGTCACCGTCCTCGGCCCCGCGCCCGCCCCGCTATCGATGCTGCGCGGCCGCTACCGTCAGCGGCTGCTGGTGCAGGCGCGGCGGAGCACCGACATCCAGGGCTATATCGTCGCGTGGCTGAGCGCGGTCCCGGTGCCGCCGAGCGTGCGGGTGACGGTGGATATCGACCCGTATAATTTCCTGTGATGCCGGATAAACCACCCGAACCCAATCTATGTCATCCCGGCGAAGGCCG
>JANOOK010000190.1:0-7268 GCA_031421275.1 Sphingomonadaceae bacterium | reverse complement strand
GTTGAATCAGATCATGGCCGCTTTGGGAATCCCTCGCGTTGAGTCAGCCTCCAAGGGACTTGGTATAAGTCATTAAAAAAAGGCCCGGCGGTTTGCACCGCCGGGCCAGGTTGTTTCCCTTGGGGAGGAACTCAATAATTGTAGGCGCGCTCGCCGTGCTCGGTGATGTCGAGCCCTTCGCGCTCGCCGTCGACCGCCGGGCGCAGGCCCATGGTCTTGTCGACGAGGATGAACAGGATGGTCGAGCCGATCGACGACCAGGTCAGCGTCAGGATTACGCCCTGCGCCTGGACCCACAGCTGGCCGAGATAGTCGTACGCCGTCTTCGGCAGCACCGCCGGGATGACGGTATAGTCGAGGATGCCCTGCCCGCCGAGCGCCGGGGCGGCGAGGATGCCGGTCAGCAGCGCGCCGACGATACCGCCGATGCAGTGGACGCCGAAGACATCGAGCGAGTCGTCGTACTGGAACCGGTTCTTGACCGTCGTGCAGAAGAAGTAGCACACCGGCGAGACCAGCAGGCCGAGCACGATCGAGCCCATCGGGCCGGCGTAACCGCTCGCCGGCGTCACCGCGACGAGCCCGGCCACCGCGCCGGTGACGCCGCCGAGCAGGCTCGGCTTGCCCTTCATGACGTGCTCGACGACGATCCACGACACCGCCGCCGCCGAGGTCGCGACGAAGGTGTTGAGGAAGGCGACGCCGGTGACGCCGTTCGATTCGAGGTTCGAGCCGGCGTTGAAGCCGAACCAGCCGACCCACAATAGCGACGCGCCGATCATCGTCATGACGAGGCTGTGCGGTGCCATCGCCTCCTTGTTGTAGCCGGTGCGCTTACCGATGACGAGGCAGCCCATCAGCCCGGCGATGCCGGCGTTGATGTGGACGACGGTGCCGCCGGCGAAATCGAGCACGCCGAGCCCGTAGGCGTAGCCGACGTCCTTCGGCGTCGCTTTCAGGCTGTCGGGGCCCGGCCAGTACCAGACCATATGCGCGATCGGGAAATAGACGACCGTCACCCACAGCACCATGAACACCATCAGCGCGGAGAACTTCACCCGCTCGGCGAACGCCCCGATGATCAGCGCCGGGGTGATGCAGGCAAACGTCATCTGGAAGGCGATGTAGACGTATTCCGGGATGACGACGCCGTTCGAGAAGGTCGCCGCGACCGAGTCCGAAGTGACGCCGTGGAGGAACAGCTTGTCGAAGCTGCCGACGAACGGGGCGAGCGCGCCGGTGCCGCCGCTGGTGAACGCCATCGAATAACCGTAGGTGACCCACAATAGCGAGACGATCGCGACGATCATGAACACCTGCGTCAGCACGCTGAGCATGTTCTTGGTCCGCACCAGCCCGCCGTAGAACAGCGCCAGCCCGGGGACCGACATCATCAGCACCAGCGCGGTCGAGACCAGCATCCAGCTGGTGTCGCCCTTGTTCGGCACCGGGGCGGGCGGCGCGGCGGCGGCGGCCGGCACCGCGGTCGCGACGGCCTGCGCCAGCGCTGGTCCGGCAAGGAGCAGCGCCGACCCGCCGAGCAGGGCGAGCGCGAGGCGGGTCCCTGTCGGGCCGGTGACAGTCCTGTGGTTCATCGTCTGCGTCCCCCTTACAGTGCGGTTTCGTTGGTCTCGCCGGTGCGGATGCGTACCGCCGACGCGACGTCGATGGTGAAGATCTTGCCGTCGCCGATGCTGCCGGTATGCGCGGTCTGCTGGATCGCCTCGACCACGGTGACGGCGATGCCGCTTTCGACGACGATCTCGAGCTTGATCTTGGGGACCATGTTGGTGGTGTATTCGGCCCCGCGATAGATTTCGGTCTGGCCCTTCTGCCGGCCGAAGCCCTTGACCTCGGACACCGTCATGCCCTGCACCCCCACCGCGGTCAGCGCGTCGCGCACCTCGTCGAGCTTGAACGGTTTGATGATGGCGACGATGAGTTTCATGCTGGCCCTCCGGCCCAGGGCTCTGCACAGCCCGTGCCAACCGGCGCTGCTGCTGCGCTGCAGCAAAAAATGCGCGCGACGCGCGCGCCGGGCAGTGCCGAAAAAAGCGGCAGGTTCAGCCGGCTGCCCGATTGGTAGGCGCTGCGAGCGCCTCGATCGCCGTCCAGTTCGCCGCAACCGCGGCCGCGCCGATGTCGATCAGCTCGTGCGCTTTGGTGAAATTGCGGACGTGGATATGCCCGACCGGCAACGCCAGTTCGAGCTCGGGCGGATCGAGCGCCAGCGACTGCCGCGCCAGTTGCGCCATCAGCAGGCTGATCCCGGCGCGGCCGACGCGCATCGGCGTGAGCGCGCGCGCGTGGGGCGACATGCCGGTTTCGGCCCGGCGGAGATAATCGCCCTGCAGATTGACCGCGATGACCGGCGCGTTGCTGAGCGCGCGGACGGCGCGGACCGGGACGGGGTTCAGCACCCCGCCGTCGACCAGCAGCATGTCGCCCTGCCGCACTGGCGGAAAGATTCCGGGGATGGCGATCGAGGCGCGGACCGCGTCGACGATGCTGCCGCTGGTCAGCACGACTTCGGTGCCCGAGACGAGGTCGGCGGCGAGCACCGCGCACGGGATCGTCAGCGCTTCGAGCCGCTGCTCGCCGAAATGCTTGCGGAGTTCGCGCGCCACCGCCCGCCCCCCGAGCAGCGAGCCGCGGCGCAGGTTGACGTCGAGAAAGCGCACGACCTTGCGCAGGTTGGCCGAGCGCGCCAGTTCCTCGAGTACATCGAGCCGGTCGGCGGCGAGGCACGCCGCCGCCACCGCCCCGATCGAGGTGCCGGCGACCGCGTCGATGACGACGCCGCGCGCCAGCAGCGCCCGCAGCACGCCGATATGCGCCCAACCGAGCCCCGCACCGCCGCCGAGCGCGAGCGCCACGCACAACGGCTCCGGCGGTAGTGCCGGCCGCGCCAGCTGGCTCATAGGCAATCGCCGAGCAGCGCGCGTGCCGCGGCGGCATCGTCGTCGGCGACCATGACGCGAACCCCCGACAGCCCGCCGCCGATCAGCGAGACGATGCCGGCGTCGAACAGCACCGCGTCGATCCCGGCCGCTTCGAGCCGCCCGCGCGCGATCTCGGCCGCCATGCGATCGTAGAGCGTTTCGACTTCGACGAGTGCCACATTTTATCCTGACGCTAGTAATCGTTAATAGATCGTTTATGACTGTCGCGGTGGTCGAGTCGAATATTCGCACGCTTGATACGGCGCTTTGGTCCACATAGGGAGGGTTCGGCGGTGACGATATGCGACCTGCTATGGTGGCTGGCTCTGCTTGCCGGCCTCGTTACTGGAGCGACCTTCCTTTATAGCGGCCACGCGGAAACGATGGTCGTCGGACAGATCGGGGCCGTCATCGTCGGCCTCGCCTGCCTATGGACATTCTGGGAGCCGCGCCGCCGCTACTAGCCGGAACCGGGTCCAGAGCGCGTAGAGCAGCAGATTGGTGCCGATCAGCACCGCGCCGAATACCAGCTGCGTCTGGTGCGTCAGGCCTGCCGGATAAATCACCGGCGTCAGATAATGGTCGATGAAGCCGCCGCGGTACCCGGCCTGCCCGGCGGCATCGCGCAGCCGGTCCTCGATCGCGGTGAGCGGGCACAGCCGTCCACTGAACTCGACGAAACCACCCCATGCCAGCGCCGGCAGATGCAGCCAGACCAGCCGCGGCCAGACGAACAGCAGCGCCGCGCCCGCCAGCGCGAACAGGATGAAGGCGAAGTGGAACGCCACCACCGCATCGGCGGTGACGCTGGCCCACATCAGGCCGCGGTGCCTCCGACCGTCAGCCCCTCGATCAGCAGCGTCGGCTGGCCGACACCTGCGGGCACCGACTGGCCGCCCTTGCCGCAGATGCCGACGCCCTCGTCCAATGCAAGATCGTTGCCGATCGCCTTGACGCGGGTCAGCACGTCGGGGCCGTTGCCGATCAGCGTCGCCCCCTTCAGCGGTGCGCCCAAGCGGCCGTTCTCGATGCGGTAGGCCTCGGTGCAGCTGAACACGAACTTGCCGCTGGTGATGTCGACCTGACCGCCGCCGAAGCTCTTGCAGTAGACGCCCGACTTGGCGCGGGCGAGGATCTCGCCGGGATCGTCTTTGCCGCCGAGCATGAAGGTGTTGGTCATCCGCGGCATCGGCGCGTGGGCATAGCTCTCGCGGCGGCCGTTGCCGGTTGCGGCGACGCCCATCAGGCGGGCGTTGAGGCGGTCCTGCATATAGCCTTTCAGAATGCCGTCCTCGATCAGCACGGTGCGGCTGGTCGGCGTGCCCTCGTCGTCGATGGTCAGCGAGCCGCGGCGGTTGTCGAGGCTGCCGTCGTCGACGACGGTGACGCCCGGTGCGGCGACCCGCTCGCCGAGGCGGCCGGCAAACGCGCTGGTGCCCTTGCGGTTGAAGTCGCCTTCGAGGCCATGGCCGATCGCTTCGTGGAGCAGGATGCCGGGCCAGCCGGGGCCGAGCACGACGGTCATCTCGCCCGCCGGAGCCGCGACCGCATCGAGATTGACCAGCGCCTGCGCCAGCGCGATGTCGATCGCCGGCAGCCAGCTGCTTTCGTCGAACAGCGTGTCGTACAGATAGCGCCCGCCGAGGCCGTGGAAGCCGGTTTCGCGCCTGTCGCCGTTGGCGACAACGATCTGCACGTTGATGCGGACCAGCGGGCGGACGTCGCGGGCGCGCTGGCCGTCGGCACGGACGATCTCGACCACCGACCAGCTGCCGAGCAGGCTCGCCGAGACCTGGACGACGCGCGGATCGCGGGCGCGCGCAGCGGCGTCGATCTTCTGCAGCAGCGCGACCTTGGCGGCGAACGGCACCGCGCTCAGCGGGTCGGCGTCGGTATAGCGCCGCGCGTTGGTGCGCGGCGGCGACAGCGCCATGGTGCCGCCGTGGCCGGCGCGCACGACGCGCACCGTCTCGGCGGCGCGCAGGATCGCGGCGTCGGACAGCTCGTTGGCGTGCGCGAATGCAGTCGTCTCGCCGGCGACGCCGCGCAGGCCGAAGCCTTGGCTGGTATCGAAGGTCGCCGCTTTCAGCCGCCCGTCGTCGAACGAGAAACTCTCGCTCAGCGCATATTGCAGGTACAGCTCGCCGTCGTCGCAACCGTTCAGCGCGTCGGCGACGATGCGCTCGGTGCGCGCCGGGTCGAGACCGGTATCGCGGTAGAAGATCGTCGCGGGATCGAGATTTGTCATGCTGGCAATATAGGATGGAACACGACGGGTGGGAACCACGTCCGCAGACCCCGATGCCGCAGCCTACCGACAGCTCGCAGCCGGGCCAGCTTCATTACAGCATTTGTAACTCGTTAAGCTTAGTAGCGTGCTGTACACGCTACCGGTAACGCAACGCCTTCATGCGGCAAACCGGAGTATCAGGACATGGCGATTCAGGGCTTAAAGCGTTACGCTGCAGCGTTCGCGATTGCGGTCGCATGCATCCCCGGGACGGTGGCGGCCAGCGTTACTTATCATTTCGCTGATAACAACCCCGGCGGCAATTTCTACACCTACGGCGCGTTCCGAGGCTTTACACCGCCATTTACATTCGACTTCACGGTCGACAATGCGCTCGCCCCGAACCGGAGCTACGGCCTTGGCGTGGCCGGTTGGGAGCCCGGCTACGATGGCAATGTCACCGACTTTCTCGTGAGCGGCGGGACGGCGCTTTCGACTTTTAGAATGGCGGATTATTTCAAGGTACCGAACGGCCGCTTTGCGGGCTATATCAACAGCAATCCGCTATCGCGTATCGCGGTAACGACCGATGCCAGCGGCGCGATCTCGTCGATCACCGCGAGTATCCTGGCGCGATCGACCACCAACACCATGCTGATTTTTCAGGCGAATGTAACGACTACCGCAATCGGCGAAGGACTCTATTACGATCCTGCTCTTGGCTACGCGACCAGTGTTTACGCTACTTCAGGCTGTTACGATTCTTGTAAAAAGCTTCTCACGAGTTCGCACGCTGGCGGCATCGATGGCAACGGTGGCGGGGGTAACGGCGGCGCTGGGCCAGGCGGAGTGGGCGGCGTTGGCGCGGTCCCCGAGCCTGCCACTTGGGCGTTGATGATTGTCGGATTCGGCCTTGTTGGCAGCGTTCGACGCCGCCAGCGACGTCAGGAGATTGCCGCTGCCTGAGCCTTTTCGCTGAAGCGCCTTCGGATTTCGCGGGCGGGACGCATTGGTTTAGTAGCTGAACGGGTGACTGACGCACCACCACCGCCGCGCTCGCGCACCCCGCATCTCTACGCGCAGGTCATAGTGGCGATCGTCGCCGGCGTGGCGCTCGGCTATTTCTACCCGGCGACCGGTGCGGCGCTGAAGCCGCTCGGCGACGGCTTCATCAAGCTGGTCAAGATGATCATCGCGCCGGTGATCTTCCTGACCGTCGTCACCGGCATCGCGGGCATGCGCGACATCGGGCGGGTCGGGCGCGTCGCGGGCAAGGCGCTGCTGTATTTCTTCGTGATGTCGACGCTGGCGCTGATTATCGGGCTGGTGGTGGCCAATGTCGTCCGGCCCGGAGCCGGGCTCAATATCGACCCCGCGACGCTCGATGCGGCGTCGATCACCGGCTATGCGGCGAAGGCGCACGACACCAGCGTCACCGGCTTCCTGCTCAACATCATCCCCGACACGGTGTTTTCGGGGCTGGTCGAGGGCAACATCCTGCAGGTGCTGTTCGTCGCGGTGCTGTTCGGCATCGCGCTGGCGGCGACGGCCTCGCGCGGCGACGGCGTGCTGGCGCTGCTCGAAGGGCTGTCGGCGGCGGTTTTCAAGCTCGTCGCGATCCTGATGCGGGCAGCACCCGTCGGCGCGTTCGGCGCAATGGCCTATACCATCGGCAAGTTCGGGCTGGGCACGCTGGCGCACCTCGCGGCGCTGGTCGCGTCATTCTATCTGACCGCGCTGGTGTTCGTGCTTGTCGTATTGGGTGCGGTCGGAGCGGCGTGCGGCTTCTCGATCTTCCGGCTGATCGCGTACCTGAAGACCGAGCTGCTGCTCGTCCTCGGCACCTCGTCGTCCGAGTCGGCGCTGCCGCTGCTGATCGAGAAACTCGAACGCGCCGGCTGTCCGAAGACCATCGTCGGGCTGGTCGTGCCGACCGGCTATTCGTTCAACCTCGACGGCACCAACATCTACATGACGCTGGCGGCGCTGTTCATCGCGCAGGCGACCAACGTCGATTTGAGCTTTGGCCAGCAGGCGCTGCTGCTCGGCGTCGCGATGCTGTCGTCGAAGGGGGCGGCGGGCGTGACCGGCGCGGG
>JANOOK010000189.1:0-3611 GCA_031421275.1 Sphingomonadaceae bacterium | reverse complement strand
TGTCCAGCGTGCTCCTTAATTATAGTTATTATTTCTTGAGAACCTCGACTAGGCTCCTGAGCTTTTACAGCTAAAAAGGCACGCTCGCGCCCAATTGGCAGGCGTCGCTCGATTATCAGAATAATCCCGTCGGAGATTATTTTGTCTAAGCCGATCATCGATCGACCCCGCGTACGCATCTCTACGGTATGAAGATCGGCGTCACGACCCTCATATTTGAACACTATTCTTGGTTCAGCTGTCATCAACAACTCCGTGGTGCAAGTGGTTGCTGACGTTCACAATCAATACCTGCTGTATGGTATTCAGCGTGTCAAGAATAGCAAAGGCGGTCGGCAAAGCCGCCGCTCCCGTCGGACGGGTTCGGCCAAGCCGGCCGACCCGCCGGTCGGCTTGGCGCGAGTCCGCGCGTTAAGCGACGATTGCGAAGGGCAATCCTCGCTTAACGCTGGCCGCGCCTACGCTGCATCTTCAAACTGCAGCCGCGCCAGCTTCGCATACAGCCCCCCATTCGCAATCAGCGCATCATGCGACCCCTGCGCCACCACATGCCCGCCGTCCATCACCACGATCCGGTCGGCCGAGCGCACCGTCGCCAGCCGATGCGCGATGACCAAAGTCGTACGTCCCGCCATCAGGCGCTCCAGCGCGCGCTGGACCAGCTGCTCGCTCTCCGCGTCGAGCGCGCTGGTGGCCTCATCCAACAATAACAAAGGCGCGTCGCGCAGGACCGCGCGGGCGATGGCTATGCGCTGGCGCTGGCCACCCGACAGGCGCGCGCCGGCTTCGCCGAGGAAGGTGTGGATGCCGTCGGGGAGCGCCTTCAGGAAGGTGTCGGCGTGCGCGGCGACGGCAGCGGCCCAGACTTCGGCCTCGGTCGCGTCGGGGCGGCCGTAGAGGATGTTCTCGTAGGCGCTGGTGGCGAAGATCACGGTTTCCTGCGGCACGACGGCGATGCGGGCACGGACGTCGAGCGGGTCGGCGTCGGTCAGCGGCACGCCGTCGAGGCGCACCGTGCCCAACTGCGGATCGTAGAAGCGCTGGACGAGCTGGAACAACGTCGACTTGCCCGCGCCCGACGGGCCGACGAGAGCGACGGTCTCGCCGGGGCGGATGTCGAGGCTGAAGTCGATGACCGCGGCGGCATCGGGCTTGGTCGGGTAGTGGAAGGTGACGTGGTCGAGGCGGAGCGCCCCTCGTGCGGGGGCGGGCAGGGCGACCGGGTGCTCCGGGGCGGCGATGCCCGGCGTCGCGGCGAGCAGCTCTGCCAAGCGGCCGCTGGCCCCGGCGGCGCGCATGAAATCGCCGTAGACCTCGGTCAACGAGCCGAACGCGCCGGCGAGATAGGCGGCGTAGAGCACGAAGGCGGTGATCGCGCCGCCGGTCATGCGGCCGTGAATGACGTCGATCGCGCCCTCCCACAGGATGCCGACGATCGCGCCGAACAGCAAAGTGATGGCGAGCGCGGTCATGCCGGCGCGGTTCAATATGCGGCGCTTGGCGGCAGCGAAGGTCGCCTCGACGGCGTTGCCGAAGCGTGCCGCCTCGCGGGCCTCCTGGGTGAACGCCTGGACGACCTTGATCGCGCCGAGCACCTCGGCGACGATCGTGCCGACGTTCGCGATGCTGTCCTGGCTGGAGCGCGAGAGCTTCTTGACGCGCCGCCCGAGCAGCAGGATCGGCAGCACGGTCAGCGGGATCACCAGCACCATGATGCCGGTGAGCTTGAGGCTCTGCTGCGCCATCATGAAGGCCGCGCCGACGC
This sequence comes from Sphingomonadaceae bacterium, assembly GCA_031421275.1. Lineage (GTDB taxonomy): Bacteria > Pseudomonadota > Alphaproteobacteria > Sphingomonadales > Sphingomonadaceae > Polymorphobacter_B. Next base: position 1,846 of record JANOOK010000189.1, on the reverse strand, counting down.
CGGTGAACAGGTTCCGGAGCGCGATCGAGGCCGAGCTCGACACGACCTGCTCGATCACCGCGGTATCCGAGGTCAGCCGCGAGGCTATCTCCGACGGGCGGTTCTCCTCGAAGAATGCCGGGTCGAGGCTGAGCAGATGGCTGTGCACGGCGCGGCGGACGTCGGCGACGACGCGCTCGCCGATCCAGCTGACATAATAGAAACGGATCGCGGTAAAGATGCCGAGCCCGACGATGACGACCAGCATGCCCTCGAAATAGGGCGCGATCGCGCCCGCATCGCTGCCGGCGCCGAAGCCGTGGTCGACGATGCGCTTGAAGCCGAGCGGGATGGCGAGATTGCCGACCGCGGCGAGCGTCAGTGCGATCAGCGCCGCGGCGAGCTGCGCCGGATAGCGCTGGGCGAAGCGCCAGAGCAGGCCGAGCCTGGCGAGCCTGGGCGGCGCGGCCGGCGTCAGCTTGGCGGCGGGCATCGTTTCGGGGGGAGTGGCCATGCCGCTCATGTAAGCGGTGATTGGCGCGTTGGAAATGGGCCGGAGCACGGCAAGGTGCTCCGGCCAGTTCCGGTTAGAACGTCAGCCGGAGGCCGCCGGTGACGCCGTTGACGTGGCGGCCGTTGAAGAACTCGCCGTTGTAATCGACCACCAGCGAGACCGGGCTCGCCGCGCCGCTGACGGTGAAGCCGCCGCCGACGGTGGCATAGTCGTTGCCCAGCCGCGTCGGCGAGTAGATCAACTGCTGCGGCGTCGCCCCGTTATCGCCGTTGAGGCCGTAGCCGAACGCCCGCGCGGCATCGTCGCGGAACTCATGCCGCCATGCACCGCGCAGCTGCGGGCGGATCGTCGCGCCGTCGAAGTTGATCGTGCTGCCGATCCGCAACCCCGCGCTGCTGAGCAGCGAGGTGTAGCGTTCGCGGCCGATTGACAGCGCGCCGATGCCGGTGCCTTCGTTCAACCCATTGATGCGCAGATTGGCGTAGCGGATCCCGGCAAACGGCTCGAACTCGGCCCCGGCGAACTGGAAGCTGAGCCCGGTGCTGCCGCCGGCGAGATAGGTGCGGCTGCGCGTGCCGGACGCATAGTCGAGCGCCGTCGTGCTGAACTGAACCTTGCGGCGCAGGTCATAGCTCGCTTCGCCGTAGGTGCCGTACAGGTCGACGTAGAGCGGCCCGACCCCGAGCGTGCCGTAGCCGCCGCCGAACCAGCTGCTGATGCTGCTATTCGGCGTATTGGCGGTCAGGCGGACGTCGGCCTTGTCATAGCCCGCGGTGACCCCGATCAGCGAGCGCGCGCCGAAGCGGGCATCGAGACCGCCCATGACGCTCGCGCCGGCATAGTCGACCTGGCCGCGGTCGCCGCGCGGGTCGTAATAACCGGTGCGGCCGCTGGCGACGAGGAACGAGCCGAGCTGGCGGCTGCCGGGCTTGGTGACGCCGGCTGTGCCGTTGACGCCGGTGCCGCCGGCGCGGAAGTCGCGCAGGTAGGTGAGGACGGTCGCTTCCTCGAACTGGGCGGTGCGCAGCGTCAGCTCGGGCAGCAGCGAATAGCTGCCGGGGGTGAACTGCGCCAGCGCCGCGCCGGTGCCGCCGGGCGCGACGGTATCGAGCGAGCCGTAGACGCCGACGAGCGCGGCCGACGGCGGCGTGACCGCGTTGTCGAGCGCGTTGGCGACGGCTCGCTGATTGACGGTAACCGCACCGGTGGCGTCGTTACGCGGGAAGACAACGGCGTGGGCGCTGCCGGCGAGCAGGCCGGTGACGACGGCGCCGACACCGGCCTGGGTAAGCTTACGCAACATCAAGCAACTCCATTCTGATGGCGAAACGCTGCCATGCCGCTTAAACCCGC
>JANOOK010000188.1:0-59420 GCA_031421275.1 Sphingomonadaceae bacterium | reverse complement strand
CGCGGGAACGGGCTCGGGGTGGTGACGCCGGTAAATGGGTTGATCACGCCGATCAGCGTGCCAGCGGCGTTGTGGCCGCCATCGTGCGCATAGTCGCCCGCCAAGCGGATGCTGAAATCACTCGACGGCTTGATCAGATACTGGCCGCGGAAGGCGTAGTTATCGGCATCGCCGGTGCCGTCGGACTGATAGCCGTCGTAGCGAAGATAGGTGAATGCCAGCCGCGCTGCCGACGTCTCCGAAACCGCGACATTGATCGCGCCTTCGGGATGGACCTCGGCATAGGTGCCGAGGGTCAGCGCGGCATAGCCCGACGTTTGGCCAAGCCTCGGCGCATTCGGCACGATGTTGATCGCGCCGCCAGTGGCGTTGCGGCCGTACAGCGTACCCTGCGGACCCTTGAGCACTTCGACACGGGCGAGATCGTACAGGACACCGCTCATCGAACTCGGCCGGCCGATCGCGACCCCGTCGACGTTGAACGCCACCGCCGGGTCCGAATAGGAGTTCGCCGAAAAGGTGCCGACGCCGCGCAGGTACAGCGACTGCTGGCCCTGGCCGCTCTCGCCGATCTGCAGCGCCGGAACCAGCGTGACGAGGTCCGACGCACGATTGGCGCTGACCAGCGCCAGCTTGTCGGTCGAGACGACATCGACAGCGAGCGCCGCCCGCTGGACGTTCTCGGAGCGACGCTGCGCGGTGACGATGATCTCGCCGAGTTGCGGAGCGGCCTGTTCGGCGGCGGCCGGAGCCGGTGCCGTCACCTGTGCCTGCGCGACCGCTGGGAACAGGCCGGCAAGGGCCGCAGACCCGAACAGCACTGATTTATCACGGATGGTCATCTGCTCAACTCCCCAGGGTTCGTCTAATTGCGGTCGTGATTTTTTTTAAATGGTCACGCACCGACGGCTAATGCGGCAGCGTCAGGTCATCTCGGGCTGCGCCTGCATCGCCGCAAAGCGGTCGGCGACCCAGTCGGCGATGTAACTTTGCGCGGGCTCCATATTGTCGGCGCTGACGTGCTCGACACCGCCCTCGCGTTCGGTGAACAGCTTCAGCTCGCAGTCGGGACTGCCAGTCGCCTCGGCGTAGCACTGGTGCGCGTACTCGATCGGAATCTGGCGATCGCCGGCGCCGTGGGTGATCAGGAATGGCACGGTGATATTCTGGACGTGACCGACCAGCGAGACCTGCGGCGCGAATGCCATGAACTTATCGAGGTCGTCATAGCCCCACACCCACATGACGTGGTCCCAATAGTGCGGCACCGGACGATCGCCCTCGCGCGCCATCCGCCGGCGCTGCAGCTCGCCCCAATTGTGGTTTGCGCCCCAGGCGACGCAGAGCGCGAAGCGCTTCTCGTAAGCGGCGGCGCGCGGCGCGTAATAGCCGCCAAGCGACCAGCCCATCATGCCGATCCGGCTGGCGTCGACGTCCGCCTGCGTTTCGAGCCAGTCGACCGCGGCACCCGCCCATTTCTCACTGTTCGGGATCGCGGTCAGGCCTTGCAGCCGTAGCGCTTCGCCGACACCGGGATGATCGATCATCAAGCATGAGATGCCGCGCACGGCGAATGTATCGCGGACGGCGAGGTAGATCATCTCCTTGACGCTGTCGAGGCCGTTGCAGAACACCATACACGGCCGCGGGCCGTCGCCGTGGCCGCGCACGAACAGCGCCGGGTAGCTGTTGCCGTCGTAGGGAACGTCGACGCGTTCGCAGTTCAGGTCACCCGCGGCGACTGCCTTGGCCATGGTCCCGAGCATCGTGCGGTAGGCGGTCTTGCGCGGTTCGTAGGTGCGCGCCTGCATGCGTTCGGCGGTGATGTAGTAAGCAGTGGCGCGGCAGAATTTGATCGCCGCGCTCCGGCCATGACCTTCGGCGGCCGCCTCGTCGCCCAAGGCCGCGACCCGGTCGGCCATCTTGAGCCAAGCGGTGAAGAACGCCTCGGTGCCGGTGTCCTCGCCTTGCTTCGCCACCTCGCGGACCTCGGCGTTGGCGCGGTCGATCTCGCCCATCGCGCCGCCCATGCCGAGACAGATGTTGACCGAAAGGTTCCAGACGTAGTTCCCGGGAAACGGCTCATACATGCTCAGTCCTCCACGATCGCAACGGCGCGTGTCCAGCCAGCTGAGGCGGCGCGGATCTTCACCGGGAAGCAGGCGATCGTGAAACCGGTGGGGGGCAGGCCCTCGAGGTTGTGCAGCTTCTCGATATGGCAGTAGCCAATCTCGCGCCCGGCCTTGTGGCCTTCCCAGATCAGCCCGGCATCGTGCGTCGCGGCATAGCGCTCGGCGGTGTAGACGAACGGCGCGTCCCAGCTCCAGCCGTCGGTGCCGGTCACCCGGACGCCGCGCTCTAGCAAGTAGAGCGTTGCCTCGCGCCCCATGCCGCAGCCGGACGCGACGTAATCATCATGGCCGTAGCGCGCGCCGGCGCTGGTGTTCACGACAACGATCTCAAGCGGCGACAGCCTGTGGCCGATACGCGCCAGCTCAGCCTCGACATCGGCGGCGGTGACCACATAACCGTTGGCGCAGTGGCGGAAGTCGAGCTTGACGCCGGGCTGGAAGCACCAGTCGAGCGGCACCTCGTCGATGGTGATGGCGCGCTGGCCGTGGTTCATCGTCGAGGCGTAATGATACGGCGCATCGAGATGCGTGCCGTTGTGCGTCGTCAGCTGGATGCGCTCAATCGCCCACGCCTCGCCGTCGGGCAGGTCCTCGGGCCTTAGCCCGGGGAAGAAGCCGGCAAGGTCGCCAACCGACTGCTTGTGGTCGATATATTCGATCGACGGCCGGTGCCCGGGCGGGTCCGACAGCACGTCGTTCTCAAGGAAGATCGACAGGTCGACGATGCGGCGGACCATGCCTAAAACTCCACCCGGTCGCCGCCCTTGAGGCCGAGCATGGCGCGGGCCTCGGCGGGGGTCGCCGGTTCATGCCCCATGTCCTTGAGGACGCGGACGATCTTATGGACCTGCTCGGCGCTCGACACCGCGAGCTTGCCGCGCTCAACGAACAGGCTGTCCTCAAGCCCGACGCGAACGTTGCCGCCGAGTAGCGCCGCCTGGGTCACGAACGGCATCTGGTGGCGCCCGGCAGCGAGCACCGACCACTGGAAGTTCTCCCGCCCGAACAGCCGGTCGGCGGTCGCCTTCATAAACATCAAATTCTCGAGATCGGGGCCGATGCCGCCCAAAATGCCGAACACCATCTGGATGAAGAACGGCGGCTTCACCATGCCGCGGTCGACGAAGTGCGCCAGATTATACAGGTGCCCGACGTCGTAGCACTCGTGCTCGAACTTGGTCCCTGCATCGGCAAGCGAGGTCAGGATGAAGGCGATGTCGCGGAAGGTATTGCGGAAGATATAATCGTCGGAATTTACGACGTAAGCTTCTTCCCAATCGTACTTCCATTTGGTTATCCGCTTAGCCGCCGGGAAAAAGGCGAAGTTGATCGAGCCCATGTTGAGCGAGCACATCTCGGGCTTGAACTTCGCCGCCGCCGCCAGCCGCTGCTCGACCGTCATCGTGATCGCGCCGCCAGTAGTGATATTGACGACAGCATCGGTGCGCTGGCGAATGCTGGGCAGGAACTGCGCCTAGACGTCGGGATCGCCGGTCGGGCGGCCATCCTCGGGAATCCGCGCATGCAGATGCAGGATGGCCGCACCCGCTTCCGCGGCTTCAATCGAGGAGTCGATGATCTGCGCGGGCGTCAGCGGCAGTGCGTTCGACATCGTCGGCGTATGTGCCGAGCCGGTTACCGCGCAGCTGACGATGACCTTGGCCATCAATAAGCTGCCATCAGTGCATGTGTCGCCTGTCCGAGCAGCATACCGGGGTTGGCGTCCTCATTATGGACACCGGCCCACTCATCCATCTCCCACGCGGCGATCTGCAGCGAGCTGTCTATGACGTATTTGGCCCGCGGCAGCCGCCGGGCGCTGAAGGCAGTCAGGATCGCGTCAAGGTCGGCAGGGGCGCCGCTGCCGAGCATCTCGGCAAGCAGCACGGCGTCTTCGATTGCCATCGCCGCGCCTTGCGCCAGGTGCGGCGTCGTCGCGTGCGCCGCATCGCCGATGACGACAATGCGATCCCGGTGCCAGCGCGGCTCAAGCAGCACGGTTTCCATCGGGCGGTAGACCACCCCGGCGGGATCGGTGATCAGCCTGCCGAGCTCGGCGATCGGCCCGGTAAAACCGGTCAGATGCGAGCGCATGATGTTGGCCAGTTGCGGGTCGTCGCGGGCCAGATCGACGTGCGGTGCGACGACGAACATATACATCAGATCGGATGCCATCGGCACCAGCCTGACCTTTGCGGCGGCGCTCGCATGGACCTCGCCCCATGCCATGTCCGCCGGGCGCGGCAGATTGTACCGGAACACGCCCTGGCCGGTGAAGCGCGGTTTGGGCGCATCGGGAAACAGCTTGCCGCGAGTCTTCGAGTTCAGCCCGTCGCTGGCGACAACGAGATCGTACCGGCAGGTCGCGGCGTCGTTGAACGTCACGGTGACACCGTCGTCGTGCGGCTCGAAAGCTTCGGCTGTGGTACCGAGCCGGACCTCGACACCAGCCGCGGCGGCGCAGTCGCACAGCAGGCGGTGCAGGATCGGCCGGGTGATGCCGTTGTTCGGCGGATATTCGGGCGCGGCGGCCGAACTGCCCGCGGCATCAAAGAGTGCATGGCCATGCGCGTCATGGAGACGCCAGCCCGGGAATGGTCCGCCCTGGGCGATGCAGGCGTCGGCGAGGCCGATCTTCGCCAGCGCGCGCAAGGTGTTGTTCGGCTGGATAATGCCGACGCCGTAGACCGTCCAGTCGCGCTGGATTTCGATCAGGTCGACCGTGATACCTTGCTGGCGCAAGGCGATCGCCGCCGTCAGCCCGCCGATACCGCCACCGATGACCAGCGCCGAGGTAACCGCGGCCATGTCAGTGCGCCGCCATCGGCTGATCGGAATCGAGCGGGGCATCGCCTTCGGTGATGTACTCGAACTGCCATGACGGTTCGTCGCGCAGGAACGGCGGCAGGTTCGAGACGAAGTGCGCATAGCCGAACAGCGGATTGGTCCAGTTACGAGGCACCCAGCTGTCATCGACCGCATCGGCATCGGCGCCGTACTCGGCCTCGCCGCCCGCCGGGCATGGGATGTAGTAGAACAGCGCCGAGTCGATCCGGTGGCGGCCGAGGCCGAAGTGCGAGGCGTCCCAGCCTTTGCGCGTCATATAGTTTGCGCCGACCATGATCTCGTCGATGTCTTCGACGCCGAAATTGGCGTGGTGAAACCTGAGCGCGCCGTCCATGTCGGGAACCGGCGCATTGGCGTTGAGCAGCAGCAGGCTGTGATGCTGCGTCGTGCCCGGCGCGCGCAAATACTTACCGAAGCCGCGCTGAGAATCCGACAGGCGGAAGCCGAGCCGGTCGCGCATGAAGGCATAGCCGGCTTCATATCCGGGGATGGCGAAAACGACGTGTGCAATGACCTTCGGCCGGGCGCGCAGCCGCCACTTGCGATGCTGGTTGAGCCGATTGATATTGCCGGGTGAGTTCAGCGGGTCGGGGGCGCTGACCACCGCGCGCGGGCTGAACACGCGCAATGCCATTGCGACGCCGAATTCCGCGCTGAAGTGCGCGGTGCCGTCGGCGTCAGTTGTGACCACGCGGTCGTGCGCCAGTCCACCCGCAAGCCGGTCGCGCCCGCTGACGGTCGGACAGCCCCAGACGATCTCGCGGACACCGTCACCGGCCATCGTCGTCGGTGGTAGCGCCGGGTCGTCGCGGTGGCGGATGACGACATGCGAACCCTCCGGAAGGGTGAAACGCGCGACCTGCCGATCAGCATCGGTCGAATCATCCTCGACATCGCGGACAAGCCCGAAATCGTCGAAGAAGCGCGCGCACTCGGCAACGTCGCCGACGCCGTAGACCAGGGTTTCGATACCGGCGATCGTCATGACATCCTCATCAAAAGCGGTCGCCGTCGCTGGCGACGGTGACCGGGCCAGGGTAAGTTGGAGCGATCCCGGCGGTGTATCCGGCGGTACCGCGTTTGCCGTCGCGCCCGGGCACGAGGTGCGTCAGCACCAGCGCCTTGACGTGCGCGTGCGCTGCAATATTGCCGACCTCGAGCGGGGTCAGGTGATCGAGGTCCATGTGGCGCATGAAGCCGGCGCGCGCCGCCGACGGCATCGGCGTTGCCGCGAACGCGGCGACGATCGCTGGCCGGTCCATGACCTCGCAGACCAGCAGATCGGCATTTGCCGCCAGCCGCGCGAGCCCTGCCGACGGTCCGGTATCGCCGCTGAACACCATCGACCGCCCGCCGGCCTCGATCCGGTAGGCATAGGACTGCGCCGCGATCGAAACGCTACCGTCGACCCGGTGATAATGATCGACGATGATCGCGCTGACCCGGATGTTGGCATCGTGGAAGACCTCGGTCGGTACCGGGAGGCTGGCCGGCAGGTCGCTGGCGACGACGGTGGTGGCAACCGGATGCGGCGGGCCGCCGCCGAGCAGCAGCGGCGCGCGCTCGACCGGCTGCGCCGCTGTGACGATACCGTCGATCATCGCCTTCGTGCCGGGCGGCCCGATCACCGGAACCGGCGTGAACATCTGCTGTGCCCAGCGGCTGACCAGCAGCGGCCCAAGTCCGCCAACGTGATCGATATGATGATGCGACAGGAAGATCGCCCGGACTTGGCCCAGCTGCAGCCCCGCCGCCTGCAGCTGCCGCTGCGTACCCTCGCCGGTATCGAACAGGTAGATCGCGTTGCCGATAACCACAGCATTGGCAGGCTGCGACCGCTTCGCCTGGACGACCGGGCCGCCGCCGGTGCCCAATGTCACGAACTGCGCCTGCTCCGCCATCGCCGGGCTCGCCAGCAACAGACTGAGGCATAGCCAGTGCTTCAACGGCAGCGACCCGTGACGCATCCTGCTGGGGAACCATTGCAAACGCCTGATTGCATCCGAGCCTCCCACGCGCCGGTTTCGGCTGAATGACAGGAGGTTAATCACGGCAGCAAGGCATAGCTCCAACCGGATTTTGTGATGCTAGCTACAAGTGCTGATTGTACCTGAGTACTTCAGCGGCTTCGGCAAAGAGGCTCCGGATATACTTATGTGCCGGATCGAGCTCGTGCCGCGAATGCCAGCTCAGATCCTCATGCAGCAGCTCGATGTCGATTGGACACGCCAAGCTGCGGATCGGCAGCATCGCACCGAACGCGTTGACCAGCTTGCGCTGCGCCGTCGCGACGAGGCGCGTGCCCGGGATCATGAACAGCAAGCTGACGAAACTCGTCGCACTGGCCGCGACGGCGACATCGAGACCCGCCTTCACCCAGGCGTCCTCGACGATCGAGCGGACGCCGCCGCTGAATTGAACCGCGGTGTGAGCCATCGCGCTATAGTCGGCGAGGGAGAGCGTCTCGCCGACATCGGGATGGTCATTGGCGACTACACAGACGAAATCATCATCGAATAGCCGCAGCGAGCGTAAACCTGCCGGCTGGGTGCTCTGATACAAGCGCCAATTGTCCGGTAGCAGGCAGAAATCGAGGTTGCCCTGTTCGAGATCGAAGAACACGCTGTCGTCGATCGGCCTGAACTCGCAAACGGTATGCGGCGCCTGCCGGGCCAGCAACGGCATGAACGCCGGGAGAAAGACGATGCCGGCGTAATCGGACAGAGCGATCCGGAAATGCCGCGTCGACGTTTTCGGGTCGTAGCTCGGCGTGATTTCGAGTGTCTGCCCGAAGTGCAGCATCAGCTGCCGGACGGGTTCTCGCAAGGCCAGTCCGAGCGGCGTCAGCTCGAGCCGTCTGCCGACGGCGATCAGCAACTCGTCCGCAAAATGCTGGCGCAGGCGGCGCAGCGAACCGCTCATCGCCTGCTGCGTGACATGCAGCTGCCGCGCCGCACGCGTCACGTTCGTCTCGGTCAACAACGCATCGAGCGCCCGGATCAGATTAAGATCGAACGTCGATAGGTTCATCATCGTGCGTTAGCGAACGTCGTCAGGATCAACAATGGTCGACAACTTACCACGCTAAGCGCAGTCGCCAAATAAGGACAACTCGACGGTTCTGCGCCCGGTCGCATCCGGGACACGCTGCAAGCTGCTGGGCGACTCACAGTTTGCGTTGGAATAGATGACGCCCTCGTGCGAGATCAAACGTTCCAAGGTTAGCGCTGGGAATAGATAAATCCTTGAGATGCAATCGGCTGCTGCCCGACCGCTCCCCTGAAACGAGGACCCAGGTTTGGACATTCAGCGACGATTGGCCATCTATCAGAAGCAGACGTTCGTTCAGATGCAATTGTACGGTTTCAATTAGGCCGGTTTGCTGTCAGTCCGCTGGGCAGGATGCAAGGCCGTAAGCTGAAGTTCGATGAGTGAGAACGACTCAGATCGACGGGTTGGGCAGTCGTGTGCTCGCAAATGCCGGTTCAACTAGACCGCTTCAATTTTACGGTTCAGAGTCCGCATCTGGTGAGCGGTGCAACAACGATGAAGCGAAGTGCCGACCTGCTCGACATCAGACCGGTAATCGCGCTCGTCGACGAGTATCCGGCGGGTTATGTCGACAAATGGCACTCGCACGCGCGTTCGCAGCTTTGCCTGGCGCGGGCTGGGGTGATGTCGCTGGTGACCGAGCGGACGAGCTTCGTGCTGCCGCCGAGCCGGGCGGTGTGGCTGCCGGCCGGATTATCGCACCAGGTGACCTGCCTCGGGCCGGTGTCGTTGCAGGTACTTTATATCGATCCCGCGCTTCCCTCATCGCTGACGAATTGCTGCATGTTCGAGGTCTCGAACCTGGTGAAAGCGCTGATCGACGAAGTTATCGGTTTCGATCCCGCTTACGATGTCGACGGACGCGAGGGCCGGATCGTAGCGCTAATGCTCGACGAGCTGCAGCGGATGCCGGCGCAGCGGCTGCAAGCGCCGATGCCGGCGGACCGGCGTCTCCGCCGGGTCTGCGATATCATCCTTGCCGACCCAGCTGACACGCGTGGTCTCGACGATTGGGCGCAGGTCGCGGGCATGGCGCGCCGCACGCTGACGCGCAGCTTCAGGCAGGAGACCGGCATGGGGCTGGCGACGTGGCGTCAGCAGGTTCGGCTGATGGCGGCCGTTTCGCTGCTCTCGACCGGCCGCACGATCACCAGTGTTGCTTATGACGTCGGCTACGAGAGTCCGAGTTCGTTCTCGGCGATGTTCCACCGGGTGCTGGGCGTACCGCCGAGCACCTACACGACAATGTAGCGATCGGATTGGCCCGGCGGCGACGAAAACCAGCCCTATCGAGCACGCGTCGGGCAGCGTCGTCCGGTAGATGAGCACGTCGTCCACGACGGGGTACGCATGAGCAGTCGATCCATCGATCCCGAAATCGCCGAGTTCGTGCGTCGTGTGCAGGCGGGCTGGGCCAGCCATCCGCCGTTCGCGACGCTGCCGGTGGCGATGGCACGGGCAGTTGCCGAGCTGGTGCGCGACCCGTGGCGGCGGGGCGGACCGGCGATGGCGTCGACGGTCGATCTCGAGGTGCCGGTCGCAGGCGGGACGATGCGCGTCCGGCGGCTCGATCCGGGGGTGGCAGGACCGGCACCGGCGCTCATCTACCTGCACGGCGGCGGCTTCATGCTGTTCAGCATCGACACTCACGACCGGCTGATGCGCGAGTACGCAGCAGCCGCCGGCATGGTCGTGCTGGCGGTGGATTACCCGCTGTCGCCCGAAGCGCGCTATCCCGAGGCGCTTCACACGATCGTGGCGCTCGTTGATTGGCTTCGGTCCGATGGCCACCTGACCGGTATCGACGCGGGCCGTCTGGCGATCGGCGGCGATTCTGCCGGCGCGAACCTCGCGCTGGCGACCGCGCTCAGCTTCCGCGACCGCGGCGATACCGCGCTATCGGCCTTAATGCTGAACTACGGGGCCTTCGCCGAGAGCTGTTCAGATGCCGCAGAGGCAGCCAATGGCGGGCCGTCCGCTGTGCTCAATCGCAACGAGGTGAGGTTCTACTTCGACCACTACGTCCGCAGTGCCGCCGACTTCGCCGACCCGCTCGCCTGTCCTGCCCGGGCTCGGTTCGCCGCCCTGCCGCCAAGCTTCCTCGTCGTGCCCGAACGCGACGTGCTTGCCGAACAGAGCATCGCGATGCAGGCAGCGATGGCCGCGGCCGGCGTTGCCGTGACCAGCAAGCTGTACCCCGGCGCAACGCACAGCTTCCTCGAAGCGATGTCGATCTCGAGGGTAGCGCGCGAGGCCATCGCCGACGGGGCCGCGTTCCTTCGCGCACAGCTCGGCACTGCCGCTATTTAGGCGTCATCGTCGCCAAGTAGTCGGCGGCGGTGGTCGGTCCGTGAACGGTCGTGTCGGTGTGGGTCGCGATAAACTTGCGGATGGCCACGAAGAAATCGGCACCCGACGGCATTCCGAGCTTGTCCCACGCGGCGTCGATCCGCGCCTGCTCGGCTGGTAAATAGTGCGCCGGTTGCAGCAGCATGAAGTCCCACTCGGCCCCGTCGCTGTGCACGAACAGCTGGCGCGGTGCAACGCCGGCGGCGCGATTGACCGCATCGCAGCGGGCAATGAAGCGCAGGAACGCTTCGTGCTGTCCCGGTGCGATACGGTAGAGCTCGAGCTGCTGCGTCGCAACCGGCAGCGGAGCGGCGATGGCTGGGATAGCAAACGCCAATAGCAACGACGTCAGCAGAATTCTCATCGGGCAATTCCTTCGGGCAGATATTGGCGGGGTGCGGCGGAGTCGGTGAACCACGATGGCGGCAAAGCGCGCTTATCCGGCCACAGCTCGTCGAGCGTCCGCGCATCGTACAGGACACCGCCCTTCATCACGGCGCGCGGATGCCGGAGTGCGGTAAGGTCAACCGATGGATCGTGATCGCAAATGACAAGATCGGCGAGCTTGCCGGCTTCGATGCTGCCGAGGTCCGCAGCCCGCCCGATGTGCTCGGCCGAGCCGCTGGTGGCGGCATGAAGCGCCTCGCGCGGGGTCATGCCGCCGAGGACGTGCGCTTCGAGTTCCCACCGCAAGCCGAGCCCGGGTGCCTCGCCGTGCGACCCCATGCCGAGCAGCCCGCCGCGGCGCTGCAATGCAGCCGCATCCGCCGCGATCGCCGGGAAACGATACTCGCTCAACGGCCGCCACTGGCGCGCCAGCATCATCTGGTCGATCGCGACAGGCGGCCAGAAGCGGGCGAGCCAAGGATCGTCAAGCGGACTGTCACGGGCAATGAACCAGTCCTCCGCCGGCGGACCGCCGTTGGTGATCTGCAGTGTCGTCGTGTAGCCGGTCCGGGTGTCCGACATCAGCCGCAGGACGTCCTCACCGAGCGGCGCGGCCACGAGCGCGTGCTCGTTGCCCGCAAAGCCGTCGATCACCTGTGACAGGTCGAGCTTCATCGCCAGCGCCCCCTCGGTGGTCGGCTGCAGCCCGAGCTCGCGCGCAGCAATCGCCACCCATTGCCGGACTCTTCGGTTGCCGGTGCGGTATTCCTTGATGTTGCGCAGGCCATAGTCGTCGCGGTAGCGCCGCAACACCGCGCGAACCTCGTCGAGCGCGGCGAAGCGCTGCATCGAGAACAGCGCGATGCCGGTCTGGCGCAGCCGCGGCCCGGTCATCAGCCCGGCGTCGAGCAGATCCTGATACGCCAACATATCGATCGTCAGCGTCGACGGGTCGAAGCTGGTCGTAACACCCGCGGCGAGCCGCGCCCGCAGTCCCCAATCCTCGAGACCGAGGACATCGCGCCGCACGGTGGCGATGTGGTCGTGGACGTCGATCAGTCCGGGGATGATCGTCTTGAAGCTGACGTCGCGGACAGTCGTCCCCGGCGGGATGGTCAAGTGCCCGCGCGGCCCGATCGCGGCGATGCGGTCGCCGGTGACGAGAATGTCGGCGTCGTCGAGAACACGCTCGCCCGCAGCCATCGTCAGCACGCGCGCGCCTGACAGCAGCAGACTCCCGCGCGGCTGCGCACGCGGCACCTCAACCACCGCGCGGAAATCCTCCGTGTGCCCGGTGTTGGCAACCCAACTCAGCGTGTTTGGCGGGTTAAGGACGACATCGGCAAGCGCACGGCGATGGAAACTGGCCCCGCTCGACCAGGTGATGCTGCGGCCGCCGTCGCCCCACTCGAAATAATCAGCCCCACCCGATGTGATGCGGCGGTTCGCGGCTCCGGGAGCCGTCAGGTCAAGGCTGGTGACTGACCCGGGCGGCATCGCGATTAGGTGCAACTGCTGCGCGACCTGGGCGAGAAGCCACTTGCCGTCGGGGCTGATACGCAGGTCGTCGACCGGGACGGCACCGTCCTGAAAGTACCAGCCCGGGCCCTTGACCTGCACGGCCAGCCGCCGCGCGCCGCTGGCCCAATCTACGGCGTTGAGGCCGTCATCGGCGAGCACGTAAACCGTGTTCGGATCGGTCGCGAACTGCGGCCGGCTGCCGAACACACCGCGCGCCACGACCCGTATCGCCCCGCCAGCGGCGGGCATCTCGACCAGTTCGCCGTCACGAGGCTTACCGTATTCCATGTAGAGCCGCAGCCGCGAGGCTTGCGCCGAACGCATCGCAACGATGCGGCCGCCATCGGGGGTGAATACGGGGTAGCTGTAGTAAGCATTCTCGGCGCTGATCTTCGCTGGAGCCGACGATCCATCGGCAGGTCCGGTCCAGACAGCGCCGCCGCCGCGCTCGCTCCAGGTCACCCACGTCAGCCGCGATCCGTCTGGGCTCCAGCTTGGCTGGAAAGCCGGGTCGCCGGTGCTGGTGAACGGCACCGGAGATCCGCCTCCGAGCGGCATCAGCCACAAACCGCCGAATGCCGAGAAGGCGAGGCGCTGCCCGCCCGGATCGGCGACCGGTGCCATGATCAGCCGCGCGCGCACCGGGCCGCCGTCCTCGCGAATGTCCTGCCGCGTCGAGGGTCCGACAGCGAGATCGACATCCGCGTGGAACGGCAACGGCACGGCCTGGCCGCCGTCGAGCGGCAGGCGCTCGAAGTGCCCGGCGCGGCTCAGCACGACCCCTTGCCCATCGGGGGTGAAAGCGTAGCGCGGCAGCAAATCCTGCCACGCCGAGGCCCCGAGCTGGTCATGCTCGATCGGAGAGGCGATGCGCCGGTCTTCGCCGGTCATAAGATTACGCAGCCGCAGCTCGGTCGCGTTCTCGAGACGGCGGGCGTAGACGAGCAGCTTTCCGTCGGGCGATAGCGCCGGACGGAAAGCTACCCCTGGATCGAGCGCCTTGCGCGGACCATCGGGCTCGGCGACGACGACGGTTTCAGTACCGTTCCTTAGATCGCGCCGGATGATCGTCCACTCGCCCGGTGTCTCGAACTCGAGCGTTCCGATATGGCGTGCCGCGTAAAGGTAGTGTCCGTCGGGCGAAGCGACCGCGCCGAGCGTGCTGCGCCACGCCGCCCGCGGTGCGTCGGCGGCGTCGCGAGTGGGCACGACGCGCGTCTCGCTGCCGTCGAGGCCGTATTGCCACAGCTCGTAGTGGTTGAGATCGGGCCGGTAGCGGCTGACGTAGAGCGACCTGCCGTCCGCGCTCCACGCGGGCGAGGTCAACACCGTGTCGTCGTCGCCGAAACTGAGCTGGCGCGCGCCGCTGCCGTCGGGATGGATCAGCCACAAATTCTCGGCACCCGAGCGGTCGGAGACGAACGCGATCCACTTGCCGTGGGGCGACACCGTCGGCTGGGTATCGAAGCCGAGCCCCGTCGTGATCGCCCGCGCCCGGCCGCCGCTGACCGGCATGACGTACAAGTCGCCGAGCATGTCGAACACGATGCTGCGACCGTCGGACGTCAGGTCGAGCGACAGCCAGGTACCAGTTGTGGTCGTGAAGTGCAGGTGCCGCGCCGCGGTCAACGGCAGCGAATGACCGGGGGACTGGCGCGGTCGCGTTGCGGTCTCGGTCGAGGCGACCGTCGCAGCGGTCGACGGTGGTTTAGACGACGCCAGCGCTGGTGCCGCAACGGCGGCGAGTCCCAAGACTGTCGCTAACCAGAGCGTCACCGCCTCGTCACCGGATAGCCGGGCGGTAGCGGGTCACCGGCATGCGACGGTGCGTAGCGGTCGCGCAGCTCGGTCTGGCGCGTTCGCAGCGATACCGCACGGCCCTTGACATAGACCGCGACCGGCGCGCTCGACGGTTCGAGCGGATCGCCGTCCCAGATCACCAGATCGGCCGGAGCACCCGCGGCGAGCACCCCAGCCAGCGGTGCCGCACTCCAGATCCGCGCTGGAGCGACCGTGACGGCGCGCAGCGCAGCGGCGTACGGCAGCCCGTTCGCGACGGCGATGCCCGCGCCCTCGCGCAAAGCCAGTCCGGCATCGTAGCTGAGGTAAATCGTGTTGCCCGAAACGGTGAAGGCAATCGCGACGCCGGCGCGGTTGAGGATTGCGGCGTTATCGAGCCGCGCCCCGAGCTGGTCGAAATTCTGCGGCAGGTCGGCCTCGGGATCGAGGACAACGGGGATCGCCGCCGCGGCAAGCTCGGTGGCGGCGCACCACGCTTCGACGCCACCGACGATGATGACGCGGACGTGGTAATCCGCCGCCAGACGGATCGCCTGACGAATGTCTGACTCGCGGTTCGCGGCAATGGCGAGCGGTACCGTGCGTGCCAGCACAGGGATCAGCGCCGCGGCGTCGAGATGCGACAGCAGCTGGTCGCGTGGCGCGAGGCTCGGCGCTCTCCCGGCAAGCACACGCGCTTCGTCCAGCGCACTGCGCAGCAGCACCCACTGCGCCGCACGCGACCCGCCGGCCCGGTCGAGGGTTGCCTCCCCGACCGTCACGAACACCGCGGCGCGGGCGCGTTCGACGATATCGCCGCTGGGCACGAGATGGATGACCGCGCCGAGGCCGGTGAACGGCGACACCGCCGCGCCGCCGGGCATCAGCATCGCGCGGGTCAGCCCGTCGGCGCGTGCCACCGGCAGCTGCACAGAGTTGGGGTTGATCGCATAAGCGACATCGAACGCCGCGCCGAGCGGCCCCGAAGCGACGCTCCGGTCGTCGGTATCGGCTTCGTTCGCGACCTCGGCGAGCCCGAGCTGCGTGCCGCCGTTCATCAGCCCCGGGGTGACGGTGCGCCCGTGCGCATCGACGATGACCGCTGCGGGCGGCGGCACGTCGCCGGCGGTGACCGAGACGATCTTTCCGCCGTCGAGCAGTACGGTCGCGTCACCGACCGGGGTCGCGGTCAGCATCGTCCAGACGCGGGCGTGGACGATTGCAACCGGTGCCGCGGATACCGCCATCGGCATGGCCAGCGTCACGAGGAGCAGGCCCCGCTTCACGGCCGCGCCATCGTCGGTCGCCCGAGCGCGAAGTCCGAGTGTGGCTGCCGCGCCGGGTCGTGGCGGTCATAGGCGACCGCGCCGTCAATCATCACGACATCGGCGTGGGTATAGACGCTGAACGGGTCGCCCGACCACAGCACGAGATCGGCGTTCATCCCCGGCGCGATCGTGCCGATGCGGTCGGCGAGGCCGAGCGCGATGGCGGGATTGCGGGTCACCCAGGCGATAACGGTTTCGGGCGGCAGCGTCAGGCCGGCGCGGCGTCCAGCGGCGGCGGCCTTGGCGGCCTCAATCGCCAGCCGCGCGCCAATCGCGGGCGAGTCCGAGTGCATCGCCGTGCACACCCCGGCCGCCGACAGGAACGCAGCATTCTCGCGGATTCCGTCGAGCGCTTCCATCTTGAACCCCCACCAGTCGGGCCAGACGGCGGCACAGATGCCCTCCTCGCGCAGCAGCGGCGCGATCTTGTAGGCCTCGACGGCGTGGTGAAAGCTGGTGATCCTGAAGCCGAACTCGTGCGACAGCGCGATCATCGTCGCCATCTCGTCGGCGCGGTAGCAATGCACGTTCAGTCGCAACTGGCCTTCGAGCAGCGCGGCGAGCGTGTCCTTTTTCAGGTCGCGTGACGGCGGCTCACTGCCCTTGCCGCCTCCATGGCGCCAGTTGCGGACGTAATCCTGCGCGTCCGCCAGCGCGCGCCGGAGCAGCGCGATTTCGCCCTGACGGCTGGTCGGCGCGCGCTTCATGCTCGCCGAGGTCGACTTGGGGTTCTCGCCACAGGCCATTTTGAGACCGCCGGGCGCGCCTGGAAACTTCATCGCCGCGACCGTCGTCGCCGAGACCGGCTTGAGCACCACCGTCCGCCCGCCAATCAGCGGGCTCGACCCCGGCAGGATCTGCAGCGTTGTGACGCCCCCCGCCAGCGCCAGCGCGAACGCTGGGTCCTGCGGATTGACCGCGTGCTCGATCCAGGTGTCGGCGACGTTCCAGTCGCTCATCTCGCTAACGTCAGAAGCGTCGCGGTCGATGGTGGTCAGCGGCACGACATAGGTGCCGTCGTGGCTGTGTGGGTCGATTAGCCCCGGCGTTAGCCAGCGGCCGTTGCCGTTGAGAACCATAGCACCGGCCGCGTCCGGCAGCTGGTGGCCGACCGCCGCGATCAGCCCGTCGCGGACCAGCACGTCGCCGTCTTCGAGCCGGTGGCCGGCACCGTCGAGCACGGTCGCGTGGCGGATCAGCAGATCACTACGCGGTAAAGGGCGGTAGGTGCTTGGGTAAGGGTCACCCTGCCAGGGCATTGCGGCCGTTCGGTCGAGGTCACGGCCGCCGCGATCGGGCCCGGCTATCGTCTCAGCCGGCACGGCCAGCGCAATCAGCGCCGCAACGATCGTCCGGCCGATCTGCGTCATCGCCCCCCCCTTTGGATCAGAACCGCTTGGTCACCGTCCCCAGCACCTGCCGGCCCTGGCCGTAAACGCAGCCGAACGCGCCGGTACAGCGGGCGACATAAGTCTTGTCCGCGAGATTGGAGGCGTTGACCGCGAAACGCCAGCCTGGAATGTCATAGTGCGCCGTCGCATCGAACAGCGTTACCGCGCCGGTGACGATATACGGGAACGATCCCGACGGCAGGCCGCCGGCGCTGCTGCTGTTGTAGCGCAGGCCGCCGCCGCCGCCGAAACCGGCGAGCACGCCGTGCTGGACGGTATAGTCGGCGAAGATCGACGCTTTGTTGCGCGGCGTCGTCGGCAGCGGCGCGCCGATATCGGCGGCAGCATTCGGGCTGCTGTCGATACGGCTGTGATTGTAGCTGTACGAGGCGTTGATCGACAGCTGTTCGTGGATACGCGCGACCAACTCGAGCTCGCCGCCGTAGACCTCGACCCGGCCGCCCTGGGTGCCGAACGCCGGCGTCTGGCCGACCTGGGCGACGACGAAGTTGCTCTGCTTGATGTCGAACCCGGCAAGCGTGGCGAACAGCTTGACGTCGCTTGGCAGGCCGCGGGCGTCGAACTTGACGCCGCCTTCGACCTGATGACTCGACGTCGGCTTGTACGGCGCGGTCGTCACGGAGTCGGTGCCGAGCACCGGCTCGAACGAGGTCGCATAACTGACATAGGGCGCGATACCGGCGCTGGAGACGTAGGTGACCCCGGCGCGGTAGGTGAACTTCGCCTCGTTCTGTCCGGTGAATACCGGCGCAAGCCTCGCCGGACCGAACGCCGCCGCGCTCTGCGTGCGCACCCAATCGTAGCGGCCGCCCAGCAATACAAACAGGTTGCCGAACGCGAGCTGGTCCTGGCCGTAGATGCCGGTCTGCCGGAGGCGCTGCTGATTATAGAGCGTGGGGTAACCTGGCGGCACCTCGAAGGCGGGATCGTAGACGGGGTTGAACGCGTCGAGCAGGCCGCCGGAGACGAAGGCGAACGTCGCGCGGTTACGCACGTTGCGATAATCGACGCCGACCAGCAGCTTCTGCGTCAGCGCTCCGGTCGCCAGCGTGGCGCTCAACCGGTTGTCGGTGGTGAAGCTCGAGACATGTTCGGCGTAGCTGAAATTATACTGCTGCAGCGTGCGGTAATAGCTCGGCTTGGTCGGGTCGGTCGTGTTGGTGAAGCCGCCGCCGCTGTACAGTCCGATCGGTGTCTTCTCGTCATAGTCGCTCCACTTCGAGTTCGACGCGAAAGTGGCGACATTGCCGAACTTGTGCTCGAAATCGTACCCGAGCCCGTACTGCTCGCGGATGTATTCGGTCCGAGGGTCGTCGAGGTTGGCCGACCGCCTGATCTGGCCGTTGGGGTTGGGCAGCAGCGTCCCTGCTTCGGGCAGGAAACCGCCGTTGCCGCCGAAGTTCTGGTCGTACTGATAATAGACGAGGCCGGTCAGCTTGGTGTCGCTGCCGAGCTTCAGCGTCGCGCTCGGGGCGACCAGCATCCGCTTGTTGCGGGTGTGATCGATGTCGGTGTGCGAATCGCGGTACAGCGCCGTCATCCGCCCGTCCAAAAACGAGCTGAGCGGCCCGGTGCCGGTGCCGGCAATCTCGACGAAGCTGTCGGTGCCGCCCTTAACCTCGACCTCGCCGCCCGCAGCCGCCGACGGCCGGCGGCTGACTTCGTTGAGGATGCCGCCGGGCGGGGTCGCGCCATAGAGCACCGACGATGGCCCTTTCAGAATATCCAGCGACTGGAAGGCGTACAGGTCGACGCCTGTCGACTGGATCGTCGTCGTTGCCGGCACCGCCAGTCCGTCGATATACTGCCGCGGCGTGAAACCGCGCACGGTGATGAAGTCGTAGCGCGGATCGGGCCCGTAGCTCTCCCCGAACACTCCCGCGGTATAGCGCACTGCCTGCTGTGCATCGACGAAGCTGAGCAGGTCGATCTGGTCGCGCGTGATCACGCTGATCGACTGCGGCGTTTCGATCAGCGGGATCGTGGTTTTCGTCGCGGTCTGCGCGCCCTGCGGCACGTAGCGGCTGGCGGTGACGACGATCGTGCCGTTATCGCTGCGCGTCGTCTTGATCGTCTCGCCGCCGCCTGCCGCGGTGAGCAGCGCATCGGAGGTTTGCGCCGAGGCCTGATAAGTGCCTAATATTGCGCCGGCAAGCCACACCGAGCGAACAAGGCGCACACGCAGTTCTAATCTCGTCATTGGCAATCCCCTTGTTTCGCTCGCTCGCTCCGCCCCAATTCTCGTTGATG
Source organism: Sphingomonadaceae bacterium (assembly GCA_031421275.1). Taxonomy (GTDB): domain Bacteria; phylum Pseudomonadota; class Alphaproteobacteria; order Sphingomonadales; family Sphingomonadaceae; genus Polymorphobacter_B. Next base: position 40,364 of record JANOOK010000188.1, on the reverse strand, counting down.
AAACGATAAGCCCACGGCTATTTGGCCCTGCTGCGTGAACGGGTCGATTACTATTGCGTTCGGGCCATTTCGCTATGTTGTGCAATCTCAGTTTCGCGAAACAATGGCGCAGCTTCCCTGGGCTACGCTCGATCAGGGCTGATTAGTATCCGCCATCCACGCTGCTAATGGGTGCGCACCGAGGGAGTGTACGATACCAGCTCGTGTTGAGGGTTCTTCGTCCTGGCCGTGCTTGAAGCGGACATCAATGTCGCAAACGACGGCGCGGAAGGCCACGACGTGCTTGGTCAGATCGCCATATCGCGGTCCCATCTGCTCAACTGTCCAAGGCTGCGGTTGCGTCTCTTCCATGATGGCGACCAGGTCGCGGAGCGACCGATCAGTCTCTTCGGGCACGATTGTGATGTCGACCGTGAAAGCAGCTATCGTGAAGTTCCACGTGGGAGCCCAGTCAGGTTTTTCGACGATAGCGGGCGAAATATAGGCGTTTGGCCCCTGGAATAGTATCAGCGCGCGTGGATCAGCACGTAGCATGGCGACCTGCGGATGGCCCAAGGGGATGTGACCGAATAGCGACGCGATGCTGCCATCCGCGCCGAGTTCCGGCAGCAGCGGCATAACCGATGTCACGAACTGCCCGTCACGCGCCACGACGATCCACGCAAGTGGATAGGCCCGTACAAGGTGGAGCAACTGCCCGGTATTGCGCGGCGGAAATTTTGTCATCGCAAATTCATTGAGCTGCTAGCGTGTGGTGGTAGGCGGGACACCTTGCCAGAATGATGCAACATGTTCGAGGATCCACTCTAAATCATTATGCGATCGTAGTTGGCCATCGTCTGTGACCGCATTCGCGAGCTTGTGTCGGCCACTCGATCTTCGTCGTGGTAGGGGTCGACGGCTCGCTGGCCGTTTCACAGCCATGACGACCTCGAACCCGACATTCAGCTGACCAGTAGCCGTGCCTAACACCGGACACACGTTCATCTCAAGCGTGTGATTGGTGTCAGAAAGGCGTAACAAAGCCGCGGAGTCCGAGTAGTTGCGGCTGGTGGCAGTCAGTTGTCCGCCGCGGGATAGCCCATAAACGGTGTCGAGAAGTCGCCGTGCGAGGGCACTTGCCACCGGACGAGCTGGATCATCCCGCGACAGGGGACAGCCGTGTTGTTACGTTGCGCGGGAAGTAGCAACACGTTGGTCAGTTTGGCCACCGCAACGGTATCGAACAAGCCGGAAGGCTGGGAAGCGATGATGCGCGTTGCTTCGATCTTTCCGGTCGCGGACACCGACAGTTCGATCGAGCTCAGGCCACTGACGTCACGGCGTAGCAAATCTTTCGGGTAATCGTCAGCGGTGATCGTGATCGCCGACGGCGGAATGGAAGGTGGCTTGTCTGCAACGCCACAGATGTCGGCTGGGAGGCCAAGCGCCGCCAAGCGTTCGGTCAGGCCGGCCGTGGTACCGATGTCTCGCAAGATCAAGGCTCGGCGAAGCTCCGCAGCCTGTCGTATCGGATCGACTTGCCTGACCTTGCGACTGTCCAGAAAGGCGATGAGCTTGTCGGCCAGCCCTAGCTGCTGCGCCGGCTTAAGCTGCCACTTGCCCAACGAGGAAAATGCGGCGAGTGCCTGAATGGGCGTGGTGTTTGTTCGCGCCAAGATCGCGTCCATGGCCTGGGTTGCCGCGGGACCGGCGACATCCGCTATGTTGCCGTTCTGCGCCAGCACGATGGTTGTCTGCAGTCGCACCTGCTGCAGCACCTCCTCCGGCGCTCCTGCCTTCGAGAGGATGGTAAGGGCGCGATCTGCATACCCCTTCGCTTCAAGCAGACCGGCGGTGTTGCCGAAGCGGCTTTGAGCTCCTTGCAGGAGGGCGAGTTGAAGCAGCGTCGGCGTCAAAGCAAGCTGATCTGCGCCAGCTTTGGACTGAGCCATCTGCAGCCGCGCCTTCAGCTGTGTGAGCGGATCGCCGGCACTTGCGTCCAGCGGCTCCAAAGTCGGATAGCTGCTCCTCTCGGCCAACCACGTCGACAAATCGCGTATCGCGCCACCGGCAAAGCGCACATTGGGATCCAGCGCCGAGCGACAGCTAAGCGTCACGTAGATAGGAGACCCTTCCAGGCGTTGTTGCGCGACCGCCAACGGCACGGTGAACAGCTGCGCGATCCCGGGCCGGGATGCCCTTACAGCTGAGTAGATTGGCCGTTGCTTCTGATCGGCGGTAATGGCGACAGTCACGCGGTCCTCCGGTCGGAGAGCGGCTCCGCAGACTGGCAGCTGAGCGGTCCCTGCGAATCTGCTGCCAGATCCACCGACCGAGATCAGACCGATCTCGCCGGTGCGGTTTGCGCCTGCCGCGCGATCGATCGCTTGGTCACCAGCGCTGTTCACGATCGCATCGGCGGGCTCAGGCGCCGACGGAGCTTCCTGCCAAGCCGCTTGCAGGGCGGCGCGTGCGTCTGCATCCCGGTTCAGCATCGCATATGCACGCGACAGCAGAAGGTGCGCCTCCCAGCGATCGGACGCAGGCGTCGCATCGTTGACCAAAGGCGTCAGCAGCTCCACGGCCGTTCGAGGATCAGCGCCAAGCTGCAGTCGGGCGACCGAAAGCGTCGCGGCACGTCGCATCGAAGGATCGGACGCTTCCGCAACCAAACGCTTATAGTCGACCTCCGCTCTGGTCACATAGCCGTCCACCTCGCGAGCTCGAGCAAGTTCGAAGGCAAGACTGTCACGCTCCTGCGCGATCTTTGAGGCTGCAATCGCGCGGACCAGATAGGGCTCGGCAATGGCCCCCTGGGCGGCTGCCGCGTAGAAACGACCATAAAAAGGGTCCAGCCACTTGCCAGACGCCTGACCCGACGGCCGCTGGGCGGCGAGCTTCTCGATCTCCTTTGCTGCTCCGGTATAGTCTCCGTTCGCAAGGGCTCGCTCGAACGGCGAGCTCTGAACAGCAGCTGAACACACCGCCCCCGAAGATAGCGCAGCCGCAACCGTAATCCGCACCAGATGGCATACTGCCTTCATCATGCTCTCCCCCGCATCGCCGGCTATCTTACGACTTCGCTCGGGTATGTGGAAGTTTTCCAAACAGTCGAGCGTTGGGCTTCCCCTGCCGATCGCCTTGCAGCGGCGACGACCCCATCCGCGGACGTTCAGCCGAATCGAGACGCTTGCTGGGCGCGGACCTCCGTTCAGGTGGAGCGCGCACCTTTCGTGCGCCACCTTCTCACCAAGAGACAGGCCTGGTTATACCTGCCGCACAAACCTCTCCAATGCTGCATTGACCTCCGCGGGTGCCTCCTGCTGCACCCAATGCCCCGCGCCCTCAATCAGCGTTGTGCCGCGAAAATCATCGCACGCGCGATCCGCCTCGGCATAGGCATCATGCCCAGGGATAAAGCGTCGAACGGGATCAACGGTGCCGGCGATGAACGCCGCCGGCTGGGCCACGTGCTTGCCCGCCGCGGGCGCGCGCTCTGCGAAGTCGATTTCTTGCGCGCGGTAGCGGTTGAGGGGACCGGTCCAGCCACCCCCTGCAAACGCCCGCTTGTACACCTCAAGGTCCTCAGCACGCAGCCAGGCCGGCAGCGGGTCGGGCATGGGCATGCCGGTCAGGAATTTGTCATGCGGTCTTTTCTCGCGAAGCGCACCAGCCCGGATGCCCTCCCCCGAGATGCCGTAATAGATTTTCGCGAGCGCGTCCGGGTCGGCATCGAACTCCGCCTCCGCGATGCCCGGCTCCTGGAAGTAGATTTGGTAGAAGAACTTGCCGGCGTAGAGCTTGCGCATCAGTGGGAGGAACGAGACCTCGCCCATTGGCGTGTAAGGTACGCTCAACCCTGCCACAGCCGCCACCTTGTCGGGGTGTCGCACCGCCGTCTGCCAAACGATCGGCGCGCCCCAGTCATGGCCGAACAGTATCGCCCGACCGCCGAGCGCGTCGATCACCGCCGCAACATCGTCGGTCAGCAGAGCCATGGTATAGGCGTCGACCTCGGCAGGCTTGCTGCTCGCGCCATAACCGCGCACGTCCAGCGCCGCGACGCGGTACCCCAGTTTTGCGAAGTGCGCGATCTGGTGCCGCCACGACCAGGCGAGTTCAGGCCAGCCATGGACGCAAAGGATCGGCAGATCGGGCGAGTCCGCCGGTCCGTCGGCGAGTACGCTCAGTTCGATGTTGCCATGCCGGACCGTGAACCGTTCCATCGCGCGCCTCCTGTCCAGCCCAGCATAGCGCGGCGGCGGGAGCACCGATAGAAGAGCGCTCCGCCGCACCCACGGAGGAGAGCCCGGATTGAGCGGGTCAGTTCGGGGCTGCAGAACCGAGTGCTGGTGATGACCCATTCTTGGACGTTCGCGCCGTCTATGCCGCTTCCCAACTTTGGACATTGGTTCAGCTTTGGATTTTGGCTCGGATTGGGCCGCCAGCAGACGCAGCGCCAGCCGCGTTTCGAGCCGGCGTATGGTATAGCTTGACGCGAGGTGGCGAGCTTGGCGGCCGCTCGCGTGAAGCCGCCCTCGTCGGCGACAGCTATGAACGCGAGCAGATCGCCGGCTTTTTCGCGTCGAACTGATGAGCCTCGAGTAAGCGGGGTAGAAGCGACAGCGGATGCGTGTCGCGTAGCGGTCGTACGCCGATCCGGCTATAACGCGGATCTCTTGGATTTGCTTGCCGGCGCTTTTGACGATGGCGACGCAGCAGCACGCGCGGTTTGTAGCAGACCTGAACCGGTTTCAAGCTCGCGCTTGAGGCTGGCGATCTCGGCGTCGATCCGCGACATCTGGCTGGCCTTCTCCAGCTCCAGTGCCGCGATCCGGGCCGTGATCCGCGCGTTGCGCGCGTCGCTCAGCGCTTGCGGTTGGGCCAGTATCGTGGCGGAGTCGCCACGGTCGTTCAGCAATGCCGTGGCGTTGGCGACGATGCTGTCCTGCAGCTTGAGCAGCCGGTCCATGTCCATTTACGTATCCTTCAGGCGATGATGTTGAAATTCTGTTCGGGAGCCGGGAAGCCCGCGGCGGGGCTACGGTCCCAGCCCTGCTCGTGCGAGACGTTGCCGATGAACGGCCCAGGCATATCGTGAAGATGCCACGACCGGTACTGCGGCGTCGTTGCCTTGACGTGGTTCGCCGACACCGAACATTGGCGACCGACCAGCGAGACGGTCGCGAACTCGAACTTGTCGTCGAACGCCGGGCTGATGTGCTCGCAGTAATTGCCGCAAAACAGCACGCGCTCGAAGCGCAACCGGACCAGGTCGCTGATGATCTGCTCGTGCAGTTCGACCAGCGCGCCGGCACCGGTGCCGACGAACTTGTTATCGCTGATCTGGACGGCGAACCCCGCGACGGGGCCCGCACCGCCGGCCGGGCCGCCCGGCGTTACCGCTTCGATCCACCCCTGCATCAGCAACGCGCGGTCTTCGGCGATCGCCGGGCGCAGCGTCGGGTTCGAATAGGTGATGAGGTTGCTCGTCACCCTAGCCTCGAGAATGTACAGTCCGAGGATGCCGTAGGCCAGCGGCACGCCGCCACCGCCGGTCGTCGGCGGCGCGACCCCGGTATCCATGATCTCATTGCCGACAAGGTGGAGTTCGCCGAGCACGATGCCGGCGAAGATGCCGGCCGCAAACGCCTTCGCCGCCGTTCCACAACCGACGACGCGATTGTCGGTGATCTCGCAACGTGCGGCGATATTGAGGACCAGGATGCCGAACTGCGTTGCCGCGGTCAGGCGGTTGCCGGCAATGATCGGCGCGGCCTCGTGCGATAACCCGATGCCGAGCCGGCCGCCGCTGACGACATTGTCGCGGTAGACATTGCGGGCCCCATCGCTGGCGATCAGCCCGACCGATCCGCCGAAAACCTCGTTGCCGGCGACGCGGGCGTCGGTCGCGCTGGCGAGCACGATGCCCATGCCCAATGCCGCACCATCGCGGCCGAGGATGTTGCCGGTGATGATTGCCCGCGCGACACCCAGGACGGCGATGCCCGACTGACGACCTTCGATGATGTTGTCGGCAATGACGAGACGTTCGAGCGGCAGAAACTTGCCCGCCTGCTCGTCGCCTGCCGTGATGCCGAAGGCGGTCCCCGCAACCTTGCCGCCGCCGACGACGATGTTACCGGTCGCGACGGAGCCGTCGCCGGTCAGGCGGATGCCCGTGAGATCGCCGCCTTGATGCGCGATCTCGTTGCCGCTGACCAGCATCCCGGCAGCGGCGGCGTCGATACCGAACCGCCGCGCGCCGGTCCCGAACTCGATCAGCTCGATGATGTTGTGGGTGACCCGCGAGCCGCGCGCCCGGGAGACCGGGCTACCGAACGGCGCATCGTTGATGACGATACCGTTGACCGCGTTCGCGATTATATTATCCCCGACGAACAGCGGCCCGCGCATGATGCGCGCCAACACCGCGACCGTCTCGGGCAGGTTGGGCCCCGGCGTCGCCAACCGGAACTCGTTGCCGTCGATCGTTACCAGATCACAGCCGCGGTCGAGCCAGATGCCAAGCGCAGGCTCCTCGAAGTGGCATCCGGTAATCGTCAGCCCGCTGCTCTCCAGCGCCGAGATGCCGATGCTGTCGACGCGGGCGACGGTGTCGATCCGGCAATCGTCGATGCCGATATCCTGCGCCCCTTCGATGTGGATTACCGGCGCGCTCGCTGCCTCGCCTTGCCGCAGCGTCAAGCTGTAAATGCGGTCGTGCTGGGCTTGCGCGATGATGATCAGCCCGGTGCCACGCGGATTGACCACCACCGCACCAAGGCTTTCGCCGTGCAGCGTGACGTTGTCGTGCGTCAGCAGCAGCGGCTTGTCGATGACGTGCTGTCCGGCTTTCAGGCAGATGCAGCCGCCAACCGGCGGTAGTGCGTCGATCGCCTTCTGGATGTCTTCGCCCGGCCGGACCACGAAGGTGCAGCAGCCGGCATCGTTGCCGACGGGCGTCGCGGGACGGCAATCGGTCGGCACGCCGCCCGCCGGGATCGCCGCGAGTTGCAGATACTGATGCCGGATGCCGCGTGGCGGCGCGGCGGTGAGGACTTCGACCGAGGCATCGGCGGTGCGGGCGGCGAAAACCCAGTAATCGTCGACCTTAAAGACGCCGCCGGCGGCCGCGATCGAAAAGCTGACCTCGACGCCGTCTTCGAGCAGCAGCGGCCCGGCCGCTGTCGTCATCAGCCCGTCCGCGTCGAGCGGGTTGAGCGGCGCACTCTCGTCCCAGCGCTGCAACCGCGTGTTACGTCGTGCAATGTCGGCACCGGCACCGAACGCTCGACCGCTGCTCGGCACGGCGCGGTCGAGCACGACGACGCGCGCCGCCTGGTCGATATCTACGACCCGCGCCATCTGCCCGGCCTCGCCGTTCAGCTCGCGGAAGTCGTCGGTCAGCGTCACCCAGTCGTTGATGCGGAAGCGCAGCGTTCCGTCGCGGCCGATGCGATTGACAGTCAGCCGCGACTGGCCGCCGGCGACCGCGATCGCACTGACCCGGCTGACGATCGAGCCATTGTCGCGTGACCATTTGAACAACGCCGTGCCAAGTGGCCCGCCGATCTGGACCTCGACGCGATACAACCGGTTCTCGATGCCGCGATAGCCGGCATTGGGCGGCAGGATGCAGGGGTCATCAGGAGCGGGCGGGGCGTTTGCCGATGTCGTCAGCCGCCCGCCTGATGGTGGAAACAGCGCGCCGAGATCGACCCCGCAGGTCGACATGCCGGCGGCTGAATGCAGCTTGACCTGCCAGACCTGCTGGATCCGCGTCGTCGTATCGACGCCGCCGAGCGCGACGTCGAGCAGCGCCGGCATTTCGGCCCAGGTGACCTCACGTTCCCAAAGGTCGAGATAGACGATACTATCGATCGCCGGCGTCAGCGGTGGCGGGTCGGGTAGGAACGGCTGATGCAGATAGCTGACGCCCTCGTCGGCAAAGATTTCGGCAAGGCGACCGTCGACATAGAGGCGCCCAGCCCCGAGCGACAGATCGACCGGCGGCCCGGCAAGCGCCCCGACGAGGAAAGCGTTCGGCGTCGTCGCCAAGGGCACCCACGCCGGACCGCCGCTGTCTAGCCCAAGCAGCCGTGTCCGCTCGCGGCCGAGATCGGCCTGCTCGTTCCAGTCCGCATCGAGCTGGACCCGCCCCTGCTGCATGTCCACGGCGATGAAGCGCCGCCGCGGATCGAACGTGAAACGGGTATAATCGCCGGACATTTTCGTTTCCGATCAGGTCACCGGGATCAGCGCGGCGCTGAGCCCGAAGGGCAGATACTCGTCGAGACGAAGCTTGAGGTTGGCCGCGCGTTGCGGCTGCTTCAGGTGGCACCAGACGCCCATTTCGGCACCGTCCTCGCTGCCCGTGGCGATCTCGGGCGCGCCCGCGCCGCTGAGCTGCAGGTAAGCCGGCTGGCCATACGCCTCCGAGACATATTGCGGCTGGACGCGCAGCGCGACCTGCTGGCGCAGCAGCGTCGCCTGCGCCGGAGTCAGCGGTCCGGCCGCCTCGATTGCGCGGCGCACCGCGAGGTCGGGCTGGCAGCGGTAGCGGCGTGGGGTCAGCGAGGCTTCACTGACCCAGCTGAAGCGTAGGCAGCCGACCTGACGGCGCAAAACCGCCACCGGACCGTCGAAGAGGCAGTCGCTGCCGAGGTCGATCTGGCGCAACCGCACCGGTCCGCGCAACGTCGAGCGCTCGATCCGCGCCGCCGGGCCGAAGCTGTTTGCCGCCGGCCCGGCCAGCGCCGGCGTGCCCGCGCCGTCGATGACGCAATCGAACAGCGCGAGGCCGCGGGCGTGCTCGGGCAGCCGCAGCGGGCCGGTAACCGAGAATGCGGCTTGCAGTTGCAGTTCGGTATTGGCCGGGCTGCCGTCGGGCCGGGTCTCGGCGGCGGTGACGCTCGGCAGCACCGGCGCGGGTGGTGGTGGCGGCGCAGCGGGATCGGGCACCGCGATGCTGACGCCGGGGACCAGCGTCGTGTGAATGAGGCGTAGTGCGCCGAGCGATCCGGTGATTACGATCCGGCCTTCGATCAGCAGGCCGCCGAGCGTCAAGCTGGCATCGTCACGGTCGCCGGTGATCAGCAGCGACGATGGTAGCCGCAGGTGGGGCCTTGCCCCGTCGGCGGCCTCGATCGCGATGAAGCGGCCGCTCGCCGGCTCGATCGCCAGCGCGTCGCCGTAGGTGCGATTATCGCGCACCCGGACGATGCAATCGGGTCGCCCGAGCCCGACCCAGTTGGCGAGCGCCGCGGCGATGCTGCCAAAAGTGCCGGGCGCACCCGTGGCATCGACCGGCAGCACCACGGTGCCCGCCGGTGGCGCGATCAGCCACGGCCGCCGCCGGTACGGGCCGCCGCCGAGATCGCCCGGGAAGCCGTGATGGATCCACACCGTCACCGCATCGTCTGTCGGTGCGGCTGCGGCTGCCGCGGCGGCGACCGGGCCGAGCGCGAGCCGGCCGCTCTCGGTATCGATGCCGACGATGTCGGAAGCCGGCTGGCCCCAGTTGGCGAGGTTGCGGGCGCGGATGCGTGCCAGCGACACCGGCTGGCCGGCAATGAACACCATCACCGCGCGGCCGTCAGCAAGCACCAGCGCCGGGAAGGGCTCGAACAGCCCATAGTATTCGGAGAAGTCGGGCACCGGGGTTTGCGCCAGCGCCGCGCTCTGGTCGGCGAAGATCGTCGCGTGCGAAATTGCCTGCGGCACATGACTCCGCTTGGTAAGCCCGGTTGCAGCGTCCTCCCGCCGCTGTGCCGAAAACAGCGGCGCGTCCTGTCCGAGCGGGCTGCATCGCCAGCGGAAATCGCCCACCGCGCCTTGCGACCGGGCATCGAGCCGGGTCAGCCGGTGCGACTTTAGCCGCCACAGGAAGAATCCGATCTTACGGATGCCGTACCAGCCTTCGTCGGGGGCGATGGCGCGGACGTCGATCGTCCGGCAGCTGGTATCGAACGGCCCTTCGAGGCGGTCGAGCGGCTCGACGGCGCGCAGGTCGGGAGCCTGCAGCGCCTGCGGCCGGACGTGATTGCGCAGCCATTGGCTCCACTGCAGCCGCTGGAAGAATTCGACCGCATGCGCCGGCCAACCGGTAACGTCGCGCGCCAGCTCTTCGAGCATCGGCAGCGTGCCCTTGCGCCGCCGGTAGTAGATCGTCTTGGCGACATCGGCGCGGTTACCCAGCCCGATCAGCGGCTTCAGCGAGGGTCCCTGCAGATCGGTGAAGACCTCCGCCGCGCTGTCGCCGCCGCGCACCCGGCTGTCGTCGAACATCGGCGTCGTGCCGACCAGGTCGCCGATGTAGGGTATGACCCAGGGCTCGCAGGTCTCGACGAAGGCGTCGTTTGCGAGCTGCGTGATGTCCGCGTCGACCGCATCGGCCTCGCGTTCGATCACCGCGAGCAGCGCCTGCAGCGGTCCCGGCGGCGCATCGTCGCCGGTGCGGTCGGGCGCATCCTGCTCGCGCAGCCACGCCGGCAGTAGATTGAACAGCCGGTCGCGATCGCGCGTCGAATAGGCGGTCATAGCGCCTCCACGATGCTGAGCACGAGATCGGCGGTAGGCTGGTCGAGGAACGCCTGCTCGGCGGGCAGCGCCAGCGCGTCGGGGTCGAGCGCCAGTCCTGCGAGCGCCAGCGGGTCGAGCGCCAACAGCGGCGGCCGCGGTCGCGCGTCGAACAGCCGGATATGCTCCTGCAACGGTGTCGCGGTCGCGCCGCGCCGTGCCAGCTGCGCTGCGGTCCAGCCGGTGTAGCCCTTGATCTGGAAACGGTCGACGTCGACCGCGACGACACCGGCGACCGCCTGCAGCACCGCGACCAATTGACTGAGATGCAGCGCGCGTCCCATCGGCTGCGTCTCGAACGCGAAGAAGTCGATCAGCGCGGCCTCCGCTGCCGCCGCAACGGCATCGGCCTCGAACGCCGGATCGCGCAGCAGCCGCGCGGAGACGACGATCGGGACCCGCCACAGATTCCCGAGGATGAGCAAATGGTTGGGGTCGCGCGCTCTGCCCAATGCGGCGAACAGCTGGGCCATCGCTGCCGCCGACAGCCGCGCGCCGCCGGCCCCTGCGACGGTTAGCTGGACCGCCTGTTCGAGGCCTATCCACGCCCAGCTGGCGCGCGCCGCGAAAGCGATGCCGGTCTGGCGCGCGACATCTTCGAAATCCTGCAGCGCAATAGCACGGCCGAAGGTGCGGACCGTCGCCGGTGCCGCGGTGCGCGCCGTCGCCAGCGTCTCGGGATCGGCACCGCCGTCGCTGGGCAGCGCGTTGGTCACCGCGCGCACCCCGACCGGCCGTTCGAGCAACGTCGTCAGCTGGCCCGCGCGCATCCGCCCGGCCAGCCCGGCCCCGGTCCGATAGCGGGCGACGATGTTGCCCGCGCCCGACGGCAGCCGCGCGCCGGTGCGGCCGTCGCCGAAGCCGACCTCGGTCTTGCCGTCGTCATGCTCGCGCAGCGTAAAGATGCGCTCGGTGGGCCCATGACCGAATAGCGACGCCGTCTGGCTCCACAGTTCGCAGTTGACGCGGATCGCAATCTCGGGCGCCGGTGCGATGCCGGTACCGCTCGGCAGCCGCGTCAGCGGCGCGCGGCGCAGGTCGAAATGCTGGAACAACGCGCTGGCGTTGCCGTTGCCGAGCGGCTCCTCGGGTTGCGTGTCGCCGTGGCTGGCAGGAGCGACATTGCCGTTCATCACCGGATGCGCAAGCGGCGCGCCAAGGGGTGGGGAAAAGCCGATCGACACGTGCGCGATGCCGTCGCTGCCCGGCGGCAGCGGCGTCACGCTGCCAATTACGGCGGCGTGCTGCACGGTATTATCGGTTATGATGACACGCTGCTTTTTCGCCAGCAGCGTGAAGTCGTTCAGGTGATCGCTGCGAACCACCGCGGTGCCGCCGATCAGCGCCGGCGGATAGGCGTAGGGGCGGGGCAGCACCTGCGGCTGGACAAGCTCGAAGATCCGCGTCTGCCGCCGGTCGGCGATCGCCGGCAGCCCGGCACCCGGCAATGGGCTGATCACGTCGCTGATGCTGCTTACCGCGACCGGCTGCAGGGCCATCCAGGTGACGGTATCGGCGAGCGGGCCAAGCGCTGCAGCATCGACGCGCGTCGCGGTCACCTGCGCGAACACATAGCGCCCCGGCCCGCTGCCGCGATCGACGAGCAACAGCGCGCCGGGCTTGAGGTCGTCGACCCGGCTGTCGAGCGGATAGGCCCCGAGCCCGGCAGCCATCGCGACCGGATAGTCGGCCGGCTCCTTGCGCGTAATCCAGCGCTTTGCCGGTTGGATCATCGGGTTGGCATCGTAGAAGCTGTACGACGCCGGGACGTTGTGTCCGAAGAACCGTAAATTGCGCTTGAGCTTGAAGCCGACGGTGCCGCCACCGGGAACCGTCACCGGCTGCGCCAGCCTAAGCCACGGGCCATCGGCCTCGATGTCGACGCTTCGCACCTCGACGAGCTGCAGAACATTGCTCCCGGTCAGCACCAGCGTCGCGCCCCGGACCAGCGGGTCGGGCAAGGATGTCACCGGCAAACGGCTGTGCCCCGCGGCGAACGGGGACAGCGCCGCCGGCGCGCCGAACAGCGGCAGCGCGTTCAGCCGCGCATCGGCGGCGACGGGCGCAATCGTCTCATAGACCTGCGCGACCTCGTCGGGTCCCGGCACGCTCATCACCTTGAGCCCGGCGCGGATCTTCGCGGCACCGCCGGCATCGAGCGTGAAGGCCAGCGTCGTCGTCGCCGCCAGTGCGGGTGCAAAGCGATAACCGATCAGCCGCACCAGCCGCAGTAGCGAGTCGCGTTCGCGCGCGGTGCGCAGATACATCTCGTTGACGTAGCGCTCCGAATAAAAGCCGAGCACGTCGGCGACCGCAGCAAACAGATCGACCGCGAGGATGGCATAATCGGCGTCGTCGCGCGTCGTCAGCGCCGACAGCGCCGTGCGGACCTGTAGCGGCCAGAGCGCGTCATCGGAATTGTCGGCGCGCGGCACGCCGGTCGCCATCGCCTCGACCATCGCCTCGCGGAAGGTCGCGTAGCTGCCGCTGCGCCAGGCGATATCGCGCAGGCCCGGACGGTTATAGACCAGCAGCGGTGCCGGCGGGGTGCGGGGCTCGCAGCACGCGCAGAACGACGGATCGGGGGTCGTCGTCACCTTAAAGCCCCCCTACCGAGGTCAGCCGCAGCACGCCGAATTCGGGCTGGTTGCGGTCGTTGTCGAGCCGCGCGACTTCGCCCGCGCCCATCGGCATGAGCCCGCGTTCGAGCTCACCGTTCGGCGCATCCCAATAGCGCTTCATGACTCTGATCGTCGCCGATTCGACCCCGTCGATACCCTGTAGCAGTGCGAGGATGCGGCTCGCATAAACCGGCGTGCCGAAGCGGAAGTTGAGCGGATGGAAGAAGCCGAGCGTGCCGTCGGCCAGCCGCCGGTTCGATAGCGCCATCGTTGCCGCTTCGAGTACGTCGCCGCGGAAATGGCCGCGGGCGATGCACAGCTGGATGTCGAGCTCGATCGGCACATAGATTGCGGCGCGGACGACGAGGTCATAGCCCGCCAGCCGGTAGCGTCCGAGCGCTGCCTCCAGTCGCGCGGCGAAGCCGGGCTCGAGCAAGGCGCCGCCGCCGGGAAGTCGCCTGAGCAGCGCGAGGTCGGCGGGGTGGACCGCGACGAACACCGTGTGCCAGCTGCCGGTCCAGACGAAGCTCGCCTTCGCCGCGGCGACGCCGGGCTGGAGCAGCGCCGCCGCTTCCCAGTCGGCGGTGGTGACGGCGCGGAAGGTGATCGCGCGGAACGCCTCGGGCGCGAGCTGGCGGACTTCCTCGATCGCCTGCGGCTCGGTGCCGCCGCGCGCCGGCAGCGGCTGGCGCAGCGCGGTCAACGCGGGAAACGGCAGCGGCCCGCCGCCGGGGTTCGACGGGTCGACGAGATCGGCTGCCGACGGGGTCACCAGATGGACCAGCGCGCCCGCGCCGAGATTGCCCATTCGACCATTGCCGAGACGGTAGCGCGCCCGCGCGCTTGCCGGCAGTGACGGCCGGGTCGGACGACGGCCGTACTGGTCGTCGCCGAAGCGTAGCCGCGCGATCCCGGAGTCGTCGACTTCGGCAACGAAATCCGGATCGTCGACGGCGCTGCCGATCAGGCTCGGCACCGGCCGGAATAGCTCCGGGTCGAGCCCCGGCCAGCCATATTCGACGGTGATCGCCGCAATCGCCGCCGCCGCGGGCTGATCGAGGTCGTGACGCCCGGTCGCCAGCCGGCCGTCGGGGGCATAGAGCGGCTCCGCGGGCATCGTCTGAAAGGTCAGCGGGCCTTCGTCAAGCGCCTGCAAGTCGATCGGCCAGCGCCCGCCGCCGGCCTCGATCTCCGGCAATGCCAGCCGCGGCGCGCCGGCATCGGGGAACTTGCGCACCACGGTGCGGCCATGATCGGCTGGCGTGACATTGCCGCGGACGATCGTCACCGGCCCGACCAGCTGATGCGTCGTCGGCAACACCGCCGACAGGCAGAACGGCAGCGTCGTCGCGTCGCTTTCGCGCCAGCGCACATGCAGCAGCGGCAGCGGCGTGTCGCCCGGACGGAACGGCGTCAGCACGCCGCCGACCAGCAGATCGCGGAACACCGGGTCGATCGCGCTCTCGGCCAGTTCGATCCGGACCACCTGCCGGTTGCTCGGGTCGGCATCGGCAGCGATGCCCGTACGCGGTCCGAGCACCTCCTCGAGCAGCAGATACTCGCCGGCCGCGAATTCCGGCCGCACCGCGAGCGGGTCGCCGCCCTGCGGCTCGAGCGCGTAGAGCCAAGCTTCGCGCGCGCCGCGGGCCAGGCAGCAGGCGGCGTCGCCCCAGTCGTGGATACGGAGCGTGTTGCGCGCCGCGAGCACGTGCACCGGTGCCGCGGTTTCGAACACCGTCGTGCGCTCGAGCGCCTTGTCGCCGTCGAAATCGGCACCGCCGACAGGGATGATCAGACCCGGCGGGGCTGAAGTGCCGCGCAACGGCTCGATCATCCGGGTCAGCAGCACGGTGCCGGCGGGTACCGTGCCGTCGCCGCCGGGGGCGGCGTCGAACTGCGCAAAGCCAACGGCGTTACGGCCGTTGTGCATCTGATAGTCGATCAGCCGGGCGTGTCGCGCCGCCGAGACCCGGTTGCGGCAGCTGTCGAAAAAGCCTTCGGTGACCGCCGCGTCCTGCCAGTAGCTGAGGTAATCGCCGACATAGGCGAACAGCTCGATCAGCGTCACGGTCAGATCGGCGGGGTTGGTCTCGATAAAATCCGGGTTGAGCTGCGGTGCCAAATCCATCAGCAGCCGGCGGAAGCTCTGATAGTCCTTGGCGAGGTAATCGAGCGCCGGCTCGACATAGGCATCGGGCTCGCAGTCGTCGCGCGGGCGGCAGTCGAATTCGGTCGGGCAGCCCGCCTTGAAACCGAATACGGCCTCCGATCGCTCGGGGTCGATCCCGGCATCGTCGACGTGCAGCCAATAGGTCGACAGATCACCCTCGCGGTCGGCGAAGACCGCGAGTACCAGCGGGTCGGCGGTTGCGACGACGCCGGTGACCTGGATGCCGACGATGCGCACGCCACCTTCGATGCCGAATGGCCCCGGTCCCGCCAGCAGCGCCGCCGGCGGGGGTTTCAGGAATGTCACCTCGAGCCGATGGCGCTGCCCCGGCGGGGCGAGCGTGTCGCGGCGGTATTCGACGAAATCGATCCCGTTTAGCGGATGCGCCGGCGCGGTCAGCACGGCGTCCCGACGCTCGTCGTCGCACCACAGCGGTTCGTCGCGCGAGATCATGCGGCCACCGGGCGTTCGAATTCGGCGGTATGCCGCTCGGCCGTCGTGCGGACGCTGTAGGTGACGCTGATCGTCAGCGTGCTCTCGTCGGCGCGCACGGTCACGCTTTCGACCAGGATGAGGTCGCCGAGCCAGCGCAGCAGCGCGGCCTGGACGAGGTGCTGCGTCGTTGCGGTCAGCGTATCGGAAAGCGGTGCGAACACCAGCCGGCGCAACCCGCAGCCGAAATCTGGCCGGTTGACGCGCTCGCCGGGCGTGGTGAACAGCACCGCCTTGATCATATCGCGGATGTGATCATCGTCGTCGGTTACCGCCGCACGACCGCGCGCATCGAAGCCGAACGGCATATCGAGCTGCGCCGAGACCATTTCAGATCCCCGTCACGTGGAGCGATGCCGCGGTGGATTGCGGCGTGCCGTTGTCATCGTAATTGACGACGATGCTCGCCTCATTGGCCTTCAGATAACCGACGACGCCGCGGGCGATCGCGACGAACAGCCGCCGCCGGTCGCGAACATCCTGGCTGCCGTCCATCGGCAGGCCGGGTAGACCGTCGAGCAGCATCTGGTCGTTCAGTTCCTTCTCGATTGCCGCAGCCATCGAGTTGGCAAAGTCATCGAGGCCGCCGGGCTTGATCGACATCGCTATTCCAGGAACACTTTGGTTGAGATCAGCGCCGGGGTCGGCGGCGGCATCGGCGCGACCGGCGGCGCGGGTGTGATCGGCAGGAAGCCAAGCGCCAGCTCGCCCGGATGAACATGCGTGTTGAACAGCACGACGAGCTGCGCGAGATAAATCAGTAGCTGGTCGCCGAATACCGACGGGTGAAAAGCGGCCTGGCTGCCGTGCATGACGAACGGCGCGTCGAGGACGACGAAGCCCATGCCCGATACCGTCACCGTGCCGGTTTTGACGTCGACCAGAATCTTGTTCTGCGCGATGCCGTCGCTGATCGTGACCGTCTGTAGCAGGTCGTCCATCGCCACCGTCAGCCCGGTGTCGGAGCGCCAGATCTTCTGCGTGATCAATGGCGGTGCCGGCGAAGGCGGCGTGTTCGGAGCCTCGACCGCGCCCCAGTAACCGCCGACCCAGATCGGCCGCGAGACGTCACCTGCCTCGAATTCGATCCACACGCCCGATGCCATCGCCGGAATGTCGAAGAACCCGGCCTTCAGCCCGGCGACCGGCGCGCACGGCGTGGCCCAGCCCGTCGGGACGACACCGAGCACCTCGGGCACCAGCGCCATGATGCGGCCCATGCTCAACGGGTCGACGTTGTTGAACACCGTGCCGCGATATTTGCCGTAGATGCGCTGCCGCTGACGAGCACCGCCGATGCCGTCGTCAAGGGTCCGCGCTGAATCGAAATCCGCCATGCCCTCAGCTCACCGGCGCGAGCGGGTCGATGAAGACCTCGGCACCCGTCAGCCCGACGGCATTACGCATCGCTTGAAAGCTTTGCGTATAGGCGTCGCGCGAAATGCTGTGGCTGACACTCGTTACCAGATACATGCCCGAATGCTGGTTTCCGGCCCCGCGCACCAATACCGGCAGGCCCGCGAGCAGCGGCCGGCCGAACTTCAAGCCGTCGACTTCGCCGCTCGCCGCCACGGTTCGCGCGCTCTCGGTGACTCTCGCCATGGCGCGGAGGATTTTCTCGGCGGGGCTGGCGGAATCGTCGGGCGCGTCGACCTCGACCGGCGGGATCAGTTCGCGCAGCAGCGACGGTTCGAGTCCCATCGGCAGCTCGGCCGTAACCGGCACGATCACCGGCACCGGCGCGCGGGTGTGCGGTTCGGTATACGCAGTGACCACCGTCGTCGGCTTGAGCATCTGATTGCCGACGCGGAATTTGGTCAGGTTGGACTGCGAGCCGAAGTCGATCGAGAGCACGCCCTGCGGCAGCCCGGCCGTGATCGGCGGGTGGAAATGGCCGACGTCAAAGCCGGCCAGCGGGTCGGGCTGGATGAACAGCTGATAGCTGTAGCGCGAGGCGATCTGCTGGATGAAGGCATTGTCGCGCGTCTGCTGCGTCGTCGTGGTGTCGACGATGGTGCGCATCGGCGGCGTCGGCGCGGTCAGCGGCAGGATGGCGTATTTGCCGAAGATCGCCGCGACGATGGCGCTATCGGGCATGTTGGGCCAGGTAAACGGGATCTGCACGTGCCCCATCGTGGTTCCCAGCGCGTCGGCGCCGACCACTTCGAGCCGCGCCGTGCCCGGTTCGGCACCGATATCGACTTGGGCGTCGCGGACGAAGCCGTTGATCAGCGTCAGCGGCAGCCCGAGCCCGAACGACAGGCTGATCCGGATCGGCACGAGCGGCCGGAAGATGTCGAAGACCAGCGCATCGAAATCGCCGAAGAAGTTGCGGCTGAGATCGAAGTGCAGCCGAAACATCGCGGCACCGTCGACCGAAGTCTCGACCTCGATCGCCGACAGCGCCTGAGCGACGAACGGCGGCAGCGGCGCGAACGCCACCTGGACCATGAAGAACGACGGCAGCAGGCTCATCGCACGCCGCCCGGCCCGGGCTGCGGCACCCGTAGTCGCGCGCCCGGCCGCTCGGTCAGTTCGGCCGGCCGGGCAATGCCGTTGGCATCGCACAACCGCCAGAACAGCTCGGGATCCTGCGCGATCCGCCATGCTGCGAGATCGGGGCGGTCCTCCGCCTCGACCGTGGCCGCGAGCGTGCCCGAGGGTGCCGGCAGGAAGCGGATACGCTTGTAGCGCACCACCCGGCCATCGGCAGCAACGTGCTCGCTCTCGGCGGTCGGCTCATAACGGCTGCCGCGGGTGAACATCGGCTCGACCGGCGCTCAGATCGGCAACAGCTCGGCGATCGCCGAACTGTTGCCGAGGGCATTGGCGGCGGCAAGCACCTCCTTCTGGGCGAATCCAGCCATATACACCCAGTAAGCGGGGTTGGTCATGTCGAGGTCGCGATAGGTCTGGACCTTGAGCGTCAAGTCGGCAGCGACCCTGATCGGGTTGAGGTTGGTGTCGAACGCCTGCTCCTTGATCGTCAAGCTCTCGACACGGACCGGCAATATCCGGGCCGCGCCCCAGATCAACAGCGTCAGTGGCGCCAATTCGGCGGCGATGAAGCCGATCCCGGCGAGTGCCAGCCCTTCGTTCAGCGCGACCAGCGGGAACGAGGGATAGAGCAGCGACTCGAGCGCCGCGATCACCGGATGCAGCCCGAGTAGCAGCGTCGCACCGTTGTTCGCGGGATCCTCCAACTGGTCGGTGGCGTCGATCTCGACACTGAAAGTCAAAGTCTCGTCGGGCGGACCTGAGACGCGCTGCGCTTCGCCGCGGCCACCCGCGCCGCCGCTGCCACGCGCGGTAATAGTGCGCGATACTTCGTTGGGATTATACTGAAAAGCAATGATCGTCGGCACCAGCGACGGTAGCCTGAAAGCGGCCAGTCCACCTTTGCGAAGCTTCGGACTACGCGGAAATTGCGATGGCACGTCGCACCCCTGCTGATTTCACCCGACAACCTTACAGCGACACGAAATTTCAGCGGCTTACGAAGTTTCGCCCGCTGTATTCGTACACTCAACTCACAGTCGATCATGATTTCGCGATCTAAGCAAGACATTCAGCAATAGAAGTGGCAAATATACGTTGCTAGCTGCTGAAAACTGTGTTGACTCGTCTGGTCGATTGTGGTGCCATCTCTACAGGTGTAATCTACAGGCGAAAAGAACTTGGCGTGGGCGGGTCTGATTCTGGCATGTCTTTTGCATATGCTAGTTATCGTCATGGCGTGACGAGCGTAAACCGAGCCATATATTCTGGCTAATGAGTAGCGTGTAATTTTGAGTGTTTGAGAATATTACAGTCTGACTGCCTTCACTGAGAGGGGAGCATATATGCCCGTCCGTCCCACATATCCCGGCGTCTACGTCGAAGAGATACCGAGTGGCGTGCATACCATCAACGGGGTGTCGACCTCGGTCGCTGCATTTATCGGGACGTTTCCCAAAGGCTTGCTCGATCGTGCGGTGCAGCTGTTCGGCATCCAGGACTTCGAGCGCGAATACGGCGGTCTCGATAGCGGCAGCGAGACCAGCTACGGAATCCAGCAGTTCTTCCTGAACGGCGGCACCGAGTGCTTCGTCGTTCGCGTTGCCGACACGACCACTGCTCCCACGCCGGCGGTTGCGTCTACGGCGACCATTACCAACGGTCTCACACCCGCGGTCAACATGCTCAGCGCCGCCGCAGGCCGTCGCATTCTCGGGCAGCCGGCGACTAACCCGGGCACCTGGGGCGACTCGCTGCGGGTCGAGATCGACTATGCCGCGCGCTCGGCAGCGACCGCCGCCGAGACCAATACGCTGTTCAATGCGACGATCAGCCTGATCCGCGTCGACGGCGACCGCACCGTCACCGTCGCCGCGGAGAAATTCACCAACCTGTCGCTGGCGGCCGGTCCCGACAACGTCGTCGACACGGTGAACGAGGGCTCGACACTGGTTCAGCTGACGACGTTGATCGCAGCGACGCCGAACGTTCGGCCGGCAGCGAGCGGCACTGTCAGCGGCCCCTATGCGCCGGCAGCACTCGCCCCGGCCGGGGCGACGGCGCTGTCGGTGGTGCTGACCGTCAACGGGGCGGCGCTGCCCGGTCTCCCATTGGCGATCCCGGCGACCCTGGGCCCGCGGCGGCTGACCGATTGGGCGGGCGCGCTGCAGACCGCGATCCGCGGGCAATCGGCAGGGCTGGCGCTGCCGCTCCAGCCTTATCTTGCGGAGGCCACTGTCGAAATCGTCGGCGACAATACCGCGCTGAGCCCGGCCCGGATGGTGATACGCGCGGGTCGCTCCGCGCGGCCGTTCGATCCTACAGCGACGCTGACCTTTACCGGAGCCGCCCTCGCCGCCTATCTGCTCGATCCGGCAGCCGCCACCGTTACCGATCGTCCAAGCATCGCCCCCCAGATGTTCGCGCTGAGCGGCGGCCAGAACGGTCCGGCCGCGGTTCCCTCGGCAGCCTACCGCGGCGTCCGGGCGACCAAGACCGGGCTGTATGCGCTCGAGGATGTCGATCTGTTCAACATCCTGTGCATTCCCGACGCCCCGGGGTTGCAGGCGGCCGGGAGCCCTGATCCGGCCGGAATGCGCGCGCTCTACACCGATGCCGAGGCCTATTGTACCGAACGCCGCGCGATGGTCATCGTCGATATCGCGACCAATATCGTCCGGCTCGACCAAATGCAGGGGTGGCTCGCCGACAACGCGACGCTGCGCGATCCCAACGCCGCGGTCTATTATCCGCGCACGCAGGTGTCGGACCCGCTCAACCGCGGCCGACTGCGCAGTATCGCCGCCAGCGGCACCATCGCCGGGCTGTACGCCCGCACCGATACCGCGCGCGGCGTCTGGAAGGCGCCCGCAGGGACCGACGCGCGGCTGCGCGGCGTTCAGGCGCTCGATTATGTAATGACCGACCGTGAGAACGGCGCGTTGAACCCGCTCGGCATCAACTGCCTGCGGACGTTCCCGGTTTATAGCAGCATCTGCTGGGGCGCGCGGACGCTCGACGGGGCGGACCAGATCGCCTCCGACTGGAAATATGTGCCGGTGCGCCGGCTGACGCTGTTCCTCGAGGAAAGCCTGTACCGCGGGTCACAGTGGGTGGTGTTCGAGCCCAACGACGAGCCGCTGTGGTCGCAAATCCGGCTCAATGTCGGGGCCTTCATGCAGGACCTGTTCCGCAAGGGCGCGTTCGAAGGTGCGACGCCGCGCGACGCATACTACGTCCGCTGCGACAGCTCGACGACGACGCAGATCGACATCGACAGCGGCATCGTCAACATCGAGGTCGGCTTCGCCCCGCTGAAACCTGCCGAATTCGTCATCCTGAAAATCCAGCAGATCGCGCGCACCGCGGACGCTTGAGGGGGTTAGGTCATGACTCAGTTCACCGTCAACGCACGCCGCTTCGACCCGTACAAAAACTTCAAGTTCCGGGTGAAATGGGATGGCCGCTATGTTGCCGGGATCAGCAAGGTGTCGTCTCTGAAGCGCTCAACCGAGGTCGTCGAACATCGCGAGGGTGGCGATCCGTCGACCAGCCGCAAGTCGCCAGGCCGGTCGAAATACGAGCCAGTGACGCTCGAACGCGGTGTCACCCACGACATCGATTTCGAGCAATGGGCGAACAAGATCTGGAATTACGGCGCGGGTGCCGGGGCCGAGATGTCGCTCGCCGACTTCCGCAAGGACATCATCGTCGACATGTTCAACGAGGCCGGGCAAAAGGTCGTATCATACCAGCTGTATCGTTGCTGGGTGTCCGAATTCCAGGCCTTGCCCGATCTGGACGCCAACGCCAACGCCGTTGCGATCCAGCTGCTGAAGCTCGAGATCGAGGGTTGGGAACGCGACTATGCGGTCGTCGAGCCGTCCGAGCCGCGCTTCAACCAGCCCGCCTGACCCGCGGAGCAGCGCCGGTGCCGCCGCCCCCCGCGACGACTCTCGCGGCGGCGGTCGAGCCCGGCGAGGTGATCGTAGCGCTGCCCTATGGGCTGTGGCAGGCGGGCGCGAGGACGGCGGCGCTGCGCCTGCGCGCGCTAGGCGGGGCCGACGAACTCGCCCTCGCCGAAGCGCTGGCGGCAGGCGATAGCGCCGCGTGCGCCGGTAGTTTGCTGATCGGACGCTGCGCTGCATTCGCCGATGCCGCGGCGCCGCTGGGAATGATCGCTGCCGCTGACCTCGTGCTCGGTGATCGCGAGGTCGTCTTGCGCGCGCTCCACGTCGTCAGCCTCGGGCCGCGTGTGGAAGGGCGGACGGCGTGCGCCCATTGCGGCGCGGCGGTCGAGTACGACCTCGATCTCGATCATCCCGCCGAGAGCCCGCCCGAACCCGGCCCGTGGCACCAGTTGGCGATACTTGGGGGTACCATAAGGTGCCGCGTTCTGACCGGAGCCGATCTCGAGCGCGTCGCGGGCAGCGGTGACACCGATCCGCTCGCCGTGCTCGCCGACGCTGCGACAGGCGGTCAGGCGGTCAGCGGAGATGCCGGCCGCGAGATCCTGGGCGCGGCGCTTGCCCGGCTCGATCCCAACGCCGAAACCGCGGTCAGTGTCGGCTGTCCGGTGTGCGGGCGGATCACCCGGTTATGGCTCGATTGCTTCGAACTGATTCGCCGCGGCCTCGCCGCGGCGGGCGGGGTGATGACGCAGATCCACACGCTGGCGGCGGCTTATGGCTGGTCCGAGAGCGAAATCCTCGCGCTGCCGCGCCACCGCCGTCTGCTCTATTGCCGAATGGTCGCGGCAGGATCGCCCGGATGACCGGCTTTTTCGACCGCCTGGTACTGCGGGCTCACGGTGTCGCTGCCACAGCACCGGCTGTTGCACCGGTTGCCGCACCCAACCAGCTATCGGACGGCGACGTCGTCGACGCACCACTGGAGGGTCGGTCGCAGGCGGTCGCGCCGCCGTCCGCGCTCGGGCCGCCAACGCCACCAGTTGGCTCGCCGGCGATGGAGCGCTCGCCGAAGGTGGACACGGCAGCCGAAGCAGCGCCGATGCCGGTCGATCGGCAGCCGTCGCCGGAAAAGCTCAGTATCGGCGGTGCCGTCGATAAAGAGGCAGACTTGGCCAAGCCGGTGCAGGCGGCGGTACCCGTCGCCGTGGTCGAACAGCAGGGACCGCAAACTGCGCCAGCGGGCTCGCCTGTGGCGCCGCCGGCGGTCACTGGTCCACCTGCCCCCTCGCACGGTTTACTGCAGCGCTTTATCGAGCGCCTCGTCGTCGACAATGCAGCCGCCGATGCCGCGCCCACCGAGACGCCGGCGCGCGCACCGGTCGCCGCGTCAGCCCCGCCGCCGGTCAGCATCGGCCATATCGAGATCTTCGTCGCACCGCCGCCGGCACCTCCCGTCGCGCGCGCACCGATCAGCGCCGGGCGGCGCAGCCAGGGCTTCGCCGGCTATGCGGGCGTCCGCTGCGGGCTGGAACGCTAGCTGACGTGGCCGACTTCAACGCCATCGCCGCGGTTTCGCGAACGCTACGTCGGCTGCTGATCGACCGCATGGCGAGCGTCGGCGTCACCGTCACGCTCGCGCCGCCCGACGTTATCATCGCCGGCATCAACGGCAGCCGGATCAACCTGTATCTGTACGAACTGATCGAGCATCCGCAGTTGAAGAACCAGCCGATTCCCGGCCGCGAGGACCCCGGCACCTACGGCCGGCCGCCGCTTTCGCTGATGATGCGCTTCGTGATGACCAGCTATGCAAGGTCGGAGGACCAGATAGATTCGGACATCATAGCACAGACGTTGCTCGGCGATGCGATGCTGGTGCTGCACGATTTCGGCGGGCGAATGGATGACCTGCTGCTGGTCACCAACCGCGCCGGGCCGATTGGCGATCCGGTGCTCGATCCGGTGCTTCAGGCCGAGTTCGAGCGCGTCAAACTCGAATTTCACCCGCTGCCGTTCGAGGAGCTGTCGAAACTATGGTCGGCCATGCCCGAAACCAATTACCGCCGCAGCGTCGTCTACGAAGCGAGCGTCGTTCAGATCGAAGCGAGGCGGCCCCGGCATCAGGCGCAGCCGGTCCAGGTCCGCCGCGTCTTCGCCAGCGTCGCCCGGCCGCCGGTCATCCTAGAAGCCTATCGCACGCCGCCGCTGCCGCCTGCCGATAGTCTGCGCGACAGCCGCATCGGTATCGGCGACGAACTTACCATCCGACACGCGCCGACCACGGCCGAACGGCTCTATGTGCGGCTCGGCAACCTCGAACCGATCCGCATCGCGTTGCCGTCGAGCGGAGTCATCCGCATCATGATCCCTGACGCGCAATATCCGATCGACCTCGATCATCCGGCGCTGCGCCCGATCCCGCCCGACGTGCAGCTGCAGCCGGGCTCGCTCGAAGTTTCGCTGCTCGGGGTCTCGGCGAGCGACGGCATCATCGGCGGGCTCGATCGCGGCGTACCGGTGCTCAGCGACCGCGCGCTGCGTTCGAACATCGCGCTGCTGCAGCTGGTGCCGATGATCACGGCGACAGCGCCGGCGTTCGGTAACGCCGCGGCGGTGTTGCGGGTGACCGGCGAGCGGCTATGGTCGGCGACACTGCCCAGCGAAATCGTCGTCGGCGACGCCGCTGTCAGCGTCCGGCAACCGCTCGCCGGGGAGCTGTTCGCCGCGCCGACACCGACGCAGGTCGAGATTGCCGGCAGCGACATCGCTGCAGCACTACCACCGCGCGCGACGCCTTATCAGGTCGCGGCGCAGGTCGACGGCGCGCGCAGCCGCGAAACCACCTTCAGCTTCCGGCGCGATCCGTGATCCCGGTTGACGAGATCAGCGCCGGGCCGGTCGATGATGGCTGGCTGCGGGCGAACGAGGCGGTCAACGCGCTCGGCTTCGACTGGCTCGACCGGCGTCTGGCGGGCGAGCCGGGCGGTGAAGTACGCGCCGCCTGGCACGCCGCGCGCGAAGCACTGGCGGGGACGGGCACACCGTGCGCGCTCGACACTATAGCGACGCTGTTCGACCTCGCGCCGTTCGACGAGGATATCCTGCTGGTGGCGCTCGCGGCGGCGCACGACGGCAGCTTCGGCCCGCGTTTCGGCGCGGCGCAGGGGCGTGCTGTCGCCAGCCCGGCGACGCCGCACCTGCTTGCCCTGCTACTATTCGGCAGTCATCGCTTGCCGATTGCAGCGCTGCAGCGGCTGACGTCGTCGGCACCGTTACGCCGGTTCGCGCTGATCGAGGCCGAGCTTGCCGACCTGGCGGTGACGGCGACGTTGACGCTGCCCGTGCGGATCTACGAAGCGCTGTGCGGCTTCGGTGTCCGCGACGCGGCGCTGGGCGAGGTGTTGCGGCAGCAGGACCCCGTAGCGCTGCCGCCGCGCCTCGAAGCCCTGGCGACGCGCCTCGTCGCGACTGCGGCTGAACCCCTGCGGCTGCTGATCGTCGGGCCGCGCGGCAGCGGTCGCGCGGCGCTGGCCACGACCGTGCTGGCGCGGCTGCGCATGGGCGCGCTCGTTGCGAGCGCCGCGCTGCCGCCCGGTAGTGCCGTGATCACCGCTCGCGACGCGACACTTGAGAATTGCGGCGTGGTGGTCGATCTCGATACCAGCGGTGCGGCGACCGCCCGCATACTCGATGCAATGCCGCTGCCGCTTATTCTGCTCGCCGAAGCCGCCGAGGCAACGTTGCCGCATATTCCGATCGCGCGGCTGGTTCCGATGAACCCCGCCGAGCGCGCCGGACTGTGGCGTAGGGTGCCTGGCATCACCGCGCCCGCTGCCGCGGCCGCGGCCGAACAGTTCGCCCTCGGGCCGGCAGCGATCGGCGGCATCGCGCGGCAGCCGGGGCTGGCCGAGCGCGGCTTGTGGGCCGCGTGCCGCGATCTCGGCGCGCCGGGTCTCGAGGCGCTGACGACGCGGATCACCCCGCAGCGCAGCTGGGACGACATCGTGCTGGCCGACGCGACGCGTGCCGATCTCGCGGCGCTCATCGCGCAGGTCAGGCAGCGGCCGCTGGTGCAGGGCGAGTGGGGGTTCCGCGACGTACTCGGGCGCGCTACCGGGGTCAGCGCCTTGTTCGCCGGGCCGAGCGGGACCGGCAAGACGATGGCTGCCGAAGTCGTAGCGCAGGTGCTGGCGCTTGATCTCCACCTCGTCGACCTGTCGCAGGTCACCAGCAAATTCATCGGCGAGACCCAGAAAAACCTTCGGCACATCTTCGATGCTGCCGAAGGGGGCGGGGCGGTGCTGTTCTTCGACGAGGCGGACGCGCTGTTCGGCAAGCGCAGCGAAGTCAAGGACAGCCACGACCGTTACGCCAATGCCGAGGTCAGCTATCTGCTGCAGCGCATGGAAACCTACGGCGGGCTGGCGATCCTCGCGACCAATCTGAAGTCCAACCTCGACACCGCCTTCCTGCGCCGGTTGCGCGTCATCGTCGATTTCGCGCTGCCCGACGTCGCGGCGCGCCGCGCGCTGTGGCAGCGCGCGCTACCGGCGACCGCGCCGCAACACGACATCGACTGGGCGCAGCTGTGCCGACTCGAGCTGTCGGGGGGCAACATCACGACGATCGCCGCCAATGCCGCCGGCCGCGCTGCGATGGCCGGCGAGCCGATCGGCATGGCGCATCTGCGCGCCACGGTCGCCGCCGAGTTCCGCAAGCTCGACCGCGACGCGTCGGGGCTCGGCTGATGCGCGCGACGCCCGCCGCGCCGGCCATCGGCATCAACCGGCTGACGATCCGCGGGGTCGACGCGACCACCGCCGCGACGCTCGGGCCGGCGCTAGAACGCGCCCTCGCCGCGCGCGCACCGGGAGCCGCCGCCGCCGACCTCGCCAATCTTCAGCTGCGCCTGCCGCACGGTGCCAGCGCCGCCGACATCGGTGCGGCGCTCGCCGCGGCGCTGTCGCGGGGCGGCTGATGGGCGGCTTCGCAGCGCCGGTCCGCAGCGACCCTGTGCCCGCAGCGGCAGCCCCCGTCGCGGCGTCGCTGACCGCCGACGCGCCCGCCCTCGTCGGACAGCTGCAGGCGTCGCGCCTGTTCCTCGACGACCACGCCTTCGCCAATTTGCTGCGCAACAACGACGCGCAGCTTGCCGGACAGCTTGGGCGCTTCGGCTGGCACGGCCGCTGGGTCGAGGATGCCGACTATATTGCCGATTTCGATCGGCTGGCGCGGGCGACAGCCGGCAGCGGCGATCACGCGGACACGTCACCGATCCTGACGCCGGGGATCGGCGCCCCGACACGTGGTGCTGTGCCCGGAGCGCCGGCGCCGAAAGCTGCCGTGACGTCGCCGGCGAGCGCGGTGCCGCCGAACGTCGAGGCGGCGATGGGCATTCCGCCGGCACAGCGCAGCGCGAGCCGGGTGGCGTTCAAGGGCACGCTGGCATCGCCGGCGAACCAGGCTCTCGGCGATGGCTGGGCGCAAACCGCCAATCCGGGAGAGGCCGCGACACTGACGCTGGCCAACAGCCGGCGCCTGTTCAACAACCAGCGTGGCCGCTTCTGGCGCTGGGTGCGTTCCGATCCGGCGGCATTGGCGAAAATGCGGTCGATCGGGGCGCGCTTTCCAGAGGAACGCGGCGGTGGCGCGCTCGACCCCGGTGCGCAGACGATCCCCGAGCTCGAGCTTCCCGACGGTACCATCCTGCGGATTACGCTCGACCACGAGATCGAGCGGCAGACCGCCCCCGGTCGCGCACTCGATGTCGACAACATCCGGCTGTCGACGTGGCGCGAGAACACTGCGACGCTGCGCCAGTATGCTGCGCACGACCCCTTCATCAATCCCCCGAGCGACTGGGTGGCGATGCCACGCCGCGCCGGCCAGCTGCCGGCCGAACCCGAGGCGAGCCCGCCGGCGACCGAAATCGCGCCGCGCAGCGGTATCGGCGCGACGGCGATGTCGGCGTTCGGTTTCGCCTCGATGCTCGCGGTGGTCGGACAGACCGCCGATCAATTGCACCGGGGCAAGCCGGTCGCAGCGCTGAAGACCGCTGGTCTCGGGGTCGCCATCATGAAGCTGCTGCAACGCTTCCCCAAGCTCGGTCCGCTCGGCCTCGCGATCGGGACATTGCTTGGTTACGACGAGCATGCCGAGGACCTTGCGATGCGCGGCGGCAGTTGGGTCGAGGACAAACTGGCCAGGCATATTCCGCGCAAGGTCGCCCACGTTGCGGGCGGCGTCGCCGCGAGCGGCACCGCGCTCGGCGTCGGTTTCTACCAGGGCGTGGTCGCGCCGGTCGGCTCGGGGCTGTATGCCGGGGCGACGATCCTGAAGCCGACGCATGCGTCGTTCCCGTCGCTCGGCCCCGGAAGCTCACGCTTCAAGGCGCGGATCGACTCACACAACGAGGGTTGCCAGACCTGCCACGACGCGGTGCGCGTCGACAACTGGGCGAAGGAGCACCCCGAGATGACGCGGCTGCTGACCGGGCCTGGCAGCCTCGGCGGCATCCCGACCGACGAACTGCTCAAGGTGTTCGAGGCGAACGCCTTTCCGCTCAACGAGCGCCTGCCGTGAGCGCCAGGGCAGCCGTCGCCAGTCCGGCACCGCGAGCCGCCGCCGTCGCGCCGGTCCGGCTCGGCGGCACGCACGATCCGGCTGAAAAGCGTGCCGAAGCCAGCGCGACGGCGCTGCTTGCAGCCGCGCCTGCGCCGCCATCGAGTCCCGCTGCGCCGCCGCCGCCGTCGCTGCCCGGGGCGGGGGCGCCGGGGCTGCCGTTTGCCGGCGGTCAGCCGCTGGCGGCGAGCGAACGCGCCTACTTCGAACCGCGGCTGCGGCGCTCGCTCGGTGACGTCCGGGTCCACCGTGGCGCGGTGGCTGGGCTTGCCGCGCGCGCTATCGGGGCGCGCGGGTTCACCCACGGGCGCGAGATCGTGCTCGCTTATCCGGAGCAGGACCGCAGTACGCTCGCGCACGAGCTTGCGCACGTCGCAGATGGTGAAACGGGCGTTATCCGCCGGCGCGAGCTAAGCCGGGACGCGGTATCGCGCGACCTCGTCCCAAGCGAGATCGCCGCGCAGAGCGACACCGAATCTCAGGCGCTTTATAACTATCTGACATCGCTGGCGCAGACCGGCTATCTCGACGATCCGGCGTTCGCGGCGAATTACGGCCTGGTGCGCGCCGATATCGAGCGCCGTCATCACATCGGGGCGGCCCCGCCAAAGCCGGCCGAGCCCAAGTCCGTCCCGGTTCCTGGCATCAGCGGCCGCGACAGCGCCGCGACCTTGGTGTCGATCATGCATGCTATCGCGGGCATTCAGCAGATTGCCAGCGACGGTACGTCCGAAATCGACTGGGAAGGACGTAGGCAGGTCGTCTCGGGCACCGGCGCCGCCGCGATCCGTCGGACGGCCGTGCTCCAGCTCAGCGATGGCCTGTCCGGCGCAGCACGTTTGGCGTCGAGTGCGCTCGGGCTGTACGATCGTCAGTCCGAGGCGGACAAGAAGAGCTGGTTCGTCGCGCCGATCATCAAGACGATCGGTCAGATCAAGGATCCCGGCCCGCTGTTGCGAGGCCTGGCGCTCACCGCCGAGGCGCAGGGCACGCAGGCCAGGGCGTTAGTCGCTGCGGGCGACCTGATCGGCGCGGCGCGGCTGCTCGCCAGCGCTGAAACCAGCGCACGGCAGGCGAATGCCCTTGCCTATACCTACTGGGACAGCATC
Source organism: Sphingomonadaceae bacterium (assembly GCA_031421275.1). Classification (GTDB taxonomy): domain Bacteria; phylum Pseudomonadota; class Alphaproteobacteria; order Sphingomonadales; family Sphingomonadaceae; genus Polymorphobacter_B. Next base: position 10,381 of record JANOOK010000188.1, on the reverse strand, counting down.
ATCGAGACCGGCGAGATCACCCAGACGGTGCTCGAATACACCCGGGACATCTCGCTCGGTATCGCCGTGACGATCGCCGCGGTGCTCGCTGCGCCGGTCGTCGCCGGCGTTGTCGCTGGTGCCGGGCTGACCGGCGGGTTGGCGACCGGCGTATCGATTGTGGCGACCGGCGCGGTCGTGGGCACCGGCAATGCTGCCGTGCGCGGGCTGGCCGGGGCCGGCGGGGCGGCGCTCGCCGGCGAGGGCGGCTCGGCTTCCGAAGTGTTCGACGCCTTCAAGAAGGACGGCAAGGAGGGCGCGATCGACGGCTTCCTCGCTGGTGCCGGCGGCTCCGCGGCGCGCGCGCTCGGGCCCGCGCTCGGCATCGGCGGCAAGGCCGGCAGTCAGTTCCTGCGCCGCGCCGCCGCGCAGGCCATCGTCAACAGCGGCAGCGCGATGGTCGATGCCATGCTCCACGGGGCCTCGGTCACCGAAGCCGCGAAACGCGGTGCGATCGCCGCGGTGGTCAGCCTGCCGGGAGCCGCGGCGGGCGGCGTGAAAAATCGCCTGGCGCAGGCGATCGCGGCACCGCTGATCGCCGGCGGTACCGCTTATGCGGGCGCGGTGGCATCCGGCGCTTCGCCCGACGAGGCACGCCGCGCCGCCACCGTGGCGATGACCAGCGCGCTGATCGTCGGGCGCGCCGCAAGCGCCGACGACGCCGCGCTCGAAGCGCGCGGCCGGGCGATCGGCAAGAACGCGCGCAACACCGCGGCCGCGTTCGGCGGCGCGGTCCTGATCGGCACTGCAACAGGGCTCGAAGGCGCGAGCAGCACCGGCGGCGGTGGCCCTGCGGTCACCCAGATTGCCGGCGGTCAGACGACCGTTGCGGAAGCCCCTGCTTCGCCCAAACCGCGCGCACCGGTGACGACGGCCAACGGCACTGCCGCGAGCGACGCGACACAGGCCGCGGTACCCGTTCAGGCACCCGCGACCGTCGCGCCCGCCGTAGTGGCGTCGGCCGCGGCGACGCCGGTATTGCCAACCGGCATCGCACAGCCACCGCTGGTCAAGGTGCCGATCCTGCCGTCGACGGCGACAGCGACCGCTGTTCCAACTCCGGCTACAACGGCCGCCGCAGCATCGACGGCAGGATCGACCCCAGCCGCGCCGGCTATCGCGGCAGCAGGCGCGGCTGCAGCGGCGACACCGGCCCCGGGTGTGGCGCAGGGACCGAATGTCGAGGCCGAACTGGGCATCGCGACACCCCAGCGCGCCGCCATCAAAGGGGCTTTCGCGGGCAATCTGACCAATGGGGCGAATGCGCCGCTCGAAGCCGGTTGGCGACAAACGGCAAACCCCGGCGAGGCGGCATCGCTAACGCTCGCCAATAGCCGCGGCCGCTTCGACAATCAGCGCAAACGGTTCTGGCGCTGGTGCCGCGGCGATGCCAGGGCGCTGACCTATCTCCGGTCGATCGGCGCGAGCTTTCCCGAAGAACGCAACGGCGGCGCGCTCGATACGAGCAAGACCACCGTGCCCGAGATCATCCTCGCTAACGGCACGGCGCTGCAGGTCACGCTCGACCACGAAGTCGAGCGGCAGACCGATCCGACTAAGGCGCTCGATCCAGGCAACTTGCGGCTGTCGACGCGACGCGACAATACCGTCGTGCTGCGCCAGTTGCATGACCAGGATCCGTTCAATAATCCGCCGCCGGGTTGGGTCCCCACCCCTCCCGGCGGACCACCGTGACTCGTTGCGAATGACTGACCTGGGGCGTAGCTACCGACCCTTCAATCCTAAACGAGGGGCCGCTTACCGCGTCCGGTCTCCCCAAAGCCGCCGGGCGGCTAACCACCCAAGTCAGTCGTTCATCCCGTCTGTCCCACCGCCATCACCACAAAGCGCGTCGGCGTCGCGACTGCGTCAAGTAACTCGTCCCAGTCGTCGGCAGGGACGCTGTCGATGAGCTGGCAGTTCCAGGCGCAGCCGATCGCGAATATGCGCCGGCGTTGGCGCAACGCGGCGAGCGTCCGGTCGTAATAGCCGCCGCCGTAGCCGATCCGGTGACCGCGGCGGTCGACGCCGAGCAGCGGTACGAGGATCACATCGGGATCAACTGCGGGCAGCCCGGCCGGGGGCTCGGCCATGCCGAAGCGGTTGGCGACGAGCGCCGAAGCCCCGCTGTCGTGGAAGGTCAGCGGCAGGCCGCGCCCGGCGATGCGCGGCAGCAACGCCGGGCGGGCAAGCGCCAGCTGCGCCGGATCGATCTCGCTGCCGAATGCGGCGTAAGCGGCGACGCGCTGGCCGGGCATTAGGTGCATGACGAGCTGGGCGGCGAGTTGCGTCTCGAGCTGCCCGCGCTCGGCGGCGTCGAGTCCGGCGACGAAGGCCGCTCGCGCCGCTGTCAGCGTTCGGCGGAGGGCGGCTTTCGCGGGTGCCAGCAGCCGGCCGTCGCTCACTGCCGGTGGCGCTGCGACGGGTGAGGGCTGCGGTCGGGACAGCCGCGGTTGGCGCGGTCAGGACTGCAGCGGTCGGCGGGACCACCATGGCCGTTTGCTCGAAGATCCTCTGACGCCATTAACGTCAGGTGGGGACCATGTAAGACAGACCAGGATCTGCTCAGGGACAGCCCCCTAGGATGTGATATCGCCTCAGGGATGCTCGAAATGCTCGTACGAGGCAGTACCCGCCTGGTCCCGATATAAGCCCGATCGGACCGCGGCTCAAGGTCGCTCAGGCCGCGTCGGCGAGATCGTCTTCAAGGCTGTCGGCCAGCGCTTCGAGCCGCTCCGCCACGGCCATCACCCGCTCGTCCTCGACGGTGCCGGGGCTCCAGCCGGAAGACGTCTCGGCAGCGCGCTTGCGGCTTTCGAACAGCTCATCGGCGATGAGGATGCCCGCCATCAGCAGCAGGCGCGGCTCGCTCATCGTTCCGACCGACGCGGTCAGCCCGCCGATCTTGCCCTCGATCATGCTCGCCAGTTCGGTGAGGTGGTCTTCTTCGCCGTCACGGCAGGCCAGGGCATAGTTGCGGCCGCCGATCGACACGGTAACCTGACCCATTACGCCGCGTCCGCCGTCTCGGCCAGCGCCGGGCCGAGCCGGGGCGCAGCGGTCTCTGCCGGAACCTGGGGCTGGTCCGACCCTTTCAGCAGAGCATCGATCATTACCATCATCTCCGATCCCGTGCGGTCGAGCATGTCGTAACGCGCCTGCGCCACCGTGCGCTGGTGCTGCAGCCGGTCGACAGCCGCGACGACCCGAACCAAGGCACTTTCGAGCCGGTCGCGCGCGCTGCGATGATGGGCAGGATCGGTCAACGTCGTTCCATCGAATATCATATACTTATTTGTAACAGATAACGTCGTGACTCCGGTAGCGTCAATAACCTAGGTTACCAGCTGTTAACGGCTCAGCCGCAGCCAGCGCCGTTCCGGCAGCATTCACCGCGTTTGTTGACCGTTCCAGGCGCGATGGCCATGGTGCGCCGCATCCCGATTTCGAATCGATTGACAAGGTTGCCGTTACTGATGCTTGCGCGATGACGATGTTCGATGCCCGCATGCCGAATGCGATCCGGGCGCTCGCGATGGACGCGGTCGAGCGTGCCAATTCGGGACATCCCGGGATGCCGATGGGCATGGCCGATGTCGCGACGGTACTGTTCACGCGGCATCTGAAATACGATCCGGCCCAGCCGAAGTGGCCCGACCGCGACCGCTTCGTGCTGTCGGCGGGGCATGGCTCGATGCTGCTGTACGCGGCGCTGTACCTGACCGGCTATGCGCGGCCGACGATCGACGATATCCGCAACTTCCGCCAGCTTGGGTCCCCGTGCGCCGGGCATCCGGAGAACTTCGAGCTGGCCGGCGTCGAGACCACCACCGGGCCGCTGGGGCAGGGGCTGGCGACCGCGGTGGGGATGGCGATCGCCGAGCGCCACCTGAACGCGGTCTACGGCGACGCGCTGGTCGACCACCACACCTATGTCATCGCCGGCGACGGCTGCCTGATGGAAGGTGTGAGCCACGAGGCCATCGGGCTGGCGGGGCATCTCCGGCTCGGGCGGCTGATCATGTTGTGGGACGACAACCGCATCTCGATCGACGGGCCGACCAGCCTGTCGACGTCGGAGGATACGGCGAAGCGCTTCGACGCGGCGGGCTGGCAGGTGCTGGCCTGCGACGGCCATGACGAGGCCGCGGTCGACGCGGCGCTGACCGCGGCCAAGCTCGATCCGAGCCCGACGCTGATCGCCTGCCGCACGACGATCGGCTTCGGCGCGCCAAACAAGGCCGGGACCTCGGGCGCGCATGGCTCGCCGCTGGGCGCCGCCGAGATCGCCGGGGCGCGCGCGGCGCTCGGCTGGACCGCGCCGCCGTTCGAGGTTCCCGACGACATCCTGAACGCCTGGCGCGAGTTCGGCGCGCGCGGTGCTGCCGAAGCCGTCGCATGGGCCGGACGGCTGGCGGCAACCGAGCCGAGCGTCCGCACCGGCTTCGAGCGCCGCGTCGCGGGCGAGCCACCGGTCGCCGCGTTCGAGGCGATCCAAGCGCACATCGCCGCGCTGATCGCCGCGCCGCAGAACATCGCGACGCGCAAGGCGTCCGAACTGGTGCTGGGCGTCGTGACGCCGATTGCCGATGGCATGATCGGCGGCTCGGCCGACCTCACCGGCTCGAACAACACCAAGACCAAGGCGCTGCTGCCGTTCACGCGCGACAATTACGGCGGGCGCTATATCTACTACGGCATCCGCGAGTTCGGCATGGCGGCGGCGATGAACGGGATTTCGCTGCACGGCCAGATGCTGCCGTTCGGCGGGACTTTCCTGGTGTTCTCGGACTATTGCCGCAACGCCATCCGGATGTCGGCGCTGCAGCGGACGCGCGTCGTCTATGTGATGACGCACGACTCGATCGGGCTCGGCGAGGACGGCCCGACGCACCAGCCGGTCGAGCACCTGATGTCGTTGCGCGCGATCCCCAACCTCGCGGTGTACCGCCCCGCCGACGCGGTCGAGACCGCCGAGTGCTGGGCGCTGGCGATGACCGATCAGACGCGGCCGTCGGTGCTGGCGCTGTCGCGGCAGAACCTGCCGCAACTCCGGCTGACCGCGGCGGGCGAGAACCTGTGCGCCCGCGGCGCCTACCGCCTGATCGCCGCAGCGGCCCCCCGCCGGGTCGTCTTCGTCGCGACCGGGTCCGAGGTCCAGGTCGCCGTCGCAACCGCGGCGTTGCTGGAGGCCGACGGCACCGGGTGCGACGTCGTCTCGATGCCGTGCTGGGAAAATTTCGACCGGCTGCCGCGCGCGGAACGTGAGGCGCTATTGCCGCATGACGCGTTCATCGTCTCGGTCGAAGCTGGAGTGACGATGGGATGGGAGCGTCACACCGGGCCGGGCTTGATGATCGGCATCAACAGCTTCGGCGCGTCGGGGCCGATCGACGCGCTGTACGATCACTTCGGCATCACCGCGCCCAAGATTGCCGCGCGCGTGAGTATTTGGCTGGCCGGCGGCGAAGGCTGATGGCGGCTTCAGTGGAGCAAAGACGATGACCAAGGTAGCGATCAACGGCTTTGGCCGCATCGGGCGACTGGTGCTGCGCGCCATCCTCGAATCGGGCCGCACCGACCTCGAGGTCGTCGCGGTCAACGATCTCGCCGACACGAAGATGAACGCGCTGCTGCTCAAGCGTGATTCGGTGCACGGCAGCTTTCCCGGCACGGTCACGGTCGACGGCAACGATCTTATCGTCGACGGCAAGCGCATCCGGGTCACCGCCGAGCGCGATCCGGCCAAGCTGCCGCACGCCGAGATGGGCGTCGACATCGCGCTCGAGTGCACCGGGCACTTCACCGACGCCGACAAGGCGCGCGCGCATCTGACCGCGGGCGCGAAGAAGGTGCTGATCTCGGCCCCCGGCAAGGGCGTCGACATCACCGTGGTGTACGGCGTCAACCACGACAAGCTGACGGCGGGGCACAGCATCGTCTCGAATGCGTCGTGCACAACCAACTGTTTAGCGCCGATCGTTAAAGTCATGCACGAAGCCGTCGGTGTCGAGCGCGGCCTGATGCTGACCATCCACAGCTACACCAACGACCAGGCGCTGCTCGACCAGATGCACAAAGACCCGCGGCGGGCGCGCGCCGCCGCGGTGTCGATGATCCCGACCACCACCGGCGCGGCGCGTACCGTCGCCGAGGTCATCCCCGAACTGAAGGGTAAGCTCGACGGCACCTCGGTGCGGGTGCCGACGCCGAACGTCAGCCTCGTCGATTTCACCTTCACGCCGTCGCGCGACACGACGATCGAGGAGGTCAACGCGGCGCTGAAGGCGGCGAGCGAGGCGGGGCCGCTCAAGGGCATCCTGTTCTATTCGGACGAGCCGCTGGTCAGCCACGACTACAACCACGACGCTGCCAGTTCGACCGTCGACAGCCTCGAGACGACGGTGCTCGACAAGCGGCTGGTGCGGGTGGTCAGCTGGTACGACAATGAATGGGGCTTCTCGAACCGCATGGCCGACACCGCGGCGCTGATGGGCACGATGCTGGCGCGATGAGTTTTCGCACGCTCGACGACATTGGCGCAGAGGACGGCGGCTTGCGCGGCAAGCGTGTGCTCGTGCGCGCCGACTTGAACGTGCCGGTCGAGGACGGTCGCGTGACCGACGCGAGCCGGTTGCAGGCGGTAATGCCGACTTTGGCTGAGCTGGCCGACGCGGGCGCGGTCGTGCTTGTGCTGTCGCATTTCGGGCGGCCGAAGGCTGGCCCCGACCCGAAGCTGTCGCTGCGTCCGATTGCCGAGGCGCTGTCGCACGTGCTCGGCCGTCCGGTTGTATTCATTCCCGATTGCGTCGGGGCGGCAACCGAGGCTGCCGTCGCCAAGCTTGCTCCCGGCAGCATCGCGGTGCTTGAAAACACTCGTTTCTACCCCGGCGAGGAGGCCAACGACCCCGCCTTCGTGGCGCAGCTTGCCAGGCTCGGCGAGGTGTACGTCAACGACGCCTTCTCCGCCGCTCACCGCGCGCACGCCTCGACCGAAGGCCTCGCGCATGTGCTCCCCGCGTTCGCCGGACGCGCCATGCAGGCGGAGTTGGACGCGCTCGAGAAGGCGCTGGGCAACCCCGAGCACCCGGTCGTCGCAGTGGTCGGCGGCGCCAAGGTGTCGTCGAAGCTCGACGTGCTGACGCATCTGGTGACCAAGGTCGACCACCTGATCATCGGCGGCGCGATGGCGAACACCTTTCTCGCCGCGCGTGGCATCGCGGTCGGCAAGTCATTGTACGAGCACGACATGTTCGACACCGCACTGGCCGTCCTCGGCAGCGCGCAGGACGCGAACTGCACCGTGCATCTGCCGTACGACGTCGTCGTCGCCACCGTGTTCAAGGCGAACGCGCCGCACCGCACCGTCAACGTCCACGAGGTCGGGCCGGACGAGATGATCCTCGACATCGGCAGCGCTGCGGTCGAGGCGCTCGCCGACGTGCTCAAGGTGTGCCGGACACTCGTCTGGAACGGCCCGCTCGGCGCGTTCGAGCTGGTGCCGTTCGACGCCGCGACGGTGGCGCTGGCGCGAACCGCGGCGGCGCTGACCGAGGCGGGCGGGCTGGTCTCGGTGGCGGGCGGCGGCGATACCGTCGCGGCGCTCAACCATGCCGGCTGCGCCGACCGCTTCAGCTATGTCTCGAACGCCGGTGGAGCCTTTCTCGAGTGGATGGAAGGCAAGCCGCTGCCGGGCGTCGAGGCCTTGCAGGTTGGCTAGAGCGGGATGAAGTTCACCTCCGTCATTCCCGCGACCGCGGGAATGATGACGTGTTTGGGATATTCACCCAGTTCCAAATGTCGCTTCGACCAACGCTGCATGAAAGGCTCCCCATGACCCCCGCCGTCAAGGCCATCCTCGCCAATTACGAAAGTGACAACCCCGGCACCAAGGCCAATCTGGCGCGTATCCTGATGCAGGGGCGGCTGGGCGGCACCGGCAAGCTGGTCATCCTGCCGGTCGACCAGGGCTTCGAGCATGGCCCGGCGCGCAGCTTCGGGCCGAACCCGGCGGGCTATGATCCGCATTATCACTTCCAGCTGGCGATCGACGCGGGGCTCAGCGCCTTCGCCTCGCCGCTCGGCCTGATCGAGGCGGGGGCGGACACGTTCGCCGGGCAGATCCCGACGATCCTAAAATGTAACAGCGCCAACAGCTGGGCGACGCTGAAGGACCAGGCGGTGACCGCCACCGTCGACGACGCGCTGCGGCTCGGCTGCGCCGCGATCGGCTTCACCGTCTATCCGGGCTCCGAATATTTCTTCGACATGTCGGAGGAGATCCGCGAGATGTCCGCCGAGGCGAAGAGCGTCGGCATCCCAACGGTGCTGTGGAGCTATCCGCGCGGCGGCGAACTGAGCAAGGACGACGAACTGGGCGTCGATGTCGGGGCCTATGCCGCGCACATGGCGGCGCTGGCCGGGGCGCACATCATCAAGGTCAAGCTGCCGAGCGACCATATCGCGCAGAAGGATGCCAGGAAGGCGTATGAGAACATCGACACTGCGACGCAGGCGGCGCGGGTCCGGCACGTCGTCCAGGCGTGCTTCGCCGGCCGCCGCATGGTGGTGTTCTCGGGCGGCGCGACCAAGGACACCGACGCGGTGTTCCAGGATGCGCGCGATATCATGGGCGGCGGCGGCAACGGCTCGATCATCGGGCGTAATACCTTCCAGCGGCCACGGGACGAGGCGCTGGCGATGCTGGATAAGATCATCGGGATTTATCTGGGTCACGAGTAGGAGCGACGCATGCTTCCAGCGAACGTACCCTGTACTTTCGTCATTCCCGCGTTCGCGGGAATGACGAGGATAAAGCAGTAACAAATGACCGACGATACCGACCTCATCCCGCTCGACCCCGACTTCGCCTCGCGCTTCGAGCCGCAGCGGCGCCCGAAGTGCCAGCTGTACGTCATCTCGCCGCCCGCGTTCGAACTGGCCGTTTTCGCCGACCAGTTGCGCGCGGCGTTGGACGGCGGTCCGGTCGCGGCGTTCCAGCTGCGGTTGAAGGAGGTCGGCGACGACACTGTCCGCCGCGCCGTCGAGACATTGATGCCGATCTGCGCCGGCCACGACACCGCGTTCATCCTCAACGACCGCATGGACCTCGCGAAGGAACTCGGCACCGACGGGCTGCACCTCGGCCAGTCCGATGGCAGCATCGCCGACGCGCGCGCGCTGCTCGGCGCGCACGTACAGATCGGCAGGACCTGCCACGACAGCCGCCACCTCGCGATGGAGGCGGGCGAGGCCGGCGCGGACTATGTCGCGTTCGGGGCATTCTACGAAACCACGACCAAGCCCAGCCATTACCGCCCCGAGCCGTCGTTGCTCGGCTGGTGGACGACGCTGTCGCAGCTGCCGTGCGTCGCGATCGGCGGCATCACGCCCGCCAACGCCGCCCCGCTGATCGCCGCCGGGGCGGACTTCATCGCCTGCGTCAATGCGGTGTGGCTGCACCCCGACGGGCCGGCGGCGGGAGTGGCGGCGTTCGGCGACGTGTTGGCATAACGCCGCCGCTGGAGTAGGGAGCGCGCTTCCTTACACCCGCGAGCCTGTTTCCCATGAAAATGAACTCGGTCGACATTCGGCCCGGCAATATCCTCGAATATCAGGGCGGGCTGTGGCGCGCGGTCAAGATCCAGCATACCCAGCCGGGCAAGGGCGGGGCGTATATGCAGGTCGAGCTCAAGAACCTGATGGACGGGCGCAAGACCAACGAGCGTTTCCGCTCGGCGGAGACGGTCGAGAAGGTGCGGCTCGACACGCGTGACTTCCAGTTCCTGTTCGCGGAGGGGCAGCAGCTGACCTTCATGGACAAGCTCAACTACGACCAGATCAGCCTCGACCGCGACCTGCTCGGCGACGCGGCGGATTTCCTCACCGACGGCATGGACGTCGTCATGGAGACGTACGACGACAAGCCGATCTCGGTCCAGCTGCCCGACCATATCGAGGCGGTGATCGCCGATACCGAGGCGGTGGTCAAAGGCCAGACCGCCTCGTCGAGCTACAAGCCGGCGCGGCTGGAGAACGGCGTGCGGGTGATGGTGCCGCCGTTCATCGGCGTGGGCACCAAGATCGTCGTCGACGTGTATGAGCGCGAATATGTGAGGCGGGCGGAGTAGCGCTTTTCTCTCTGCTCCCCTCCCTCTTCAGGGGAGGGGCCGGGGGTGGGGTCTCCGATCGAGCAACGACTGTCACCCGGTCGCGAGCCCCACCCCCAAACCCACCCCAGAAAAAGGAGGGGGGCTAGAAAGTAAATTCTTAGAATGCGCACCACAACCCGCAGATAAACAAAAAGGAAAAAGCCGCGCCCCAAGCCCCACCCCCCCCGCGC
>JANOOK010000187.1:0-6660 GCA_031421275.1 Sphingomonadaceae bacterium | reverse complement strand
ATGTGCGCCAGCAGCGCGCCCAAGGCCGTCGTCGGCGGCGGCGGGTCAAGCGTCCGGCCCAGCAGCTCGGCGGCGGCGAACCGCCCGGCGATGAGCCCGATCGCGGCGCTCTCGACATAGCCTTCGCAGCCGGTGATCTGCCCGGCGAAGCGCACCCGCGGCTCGGCGTTCAGGCGCAGCTGCCCATCGAGCAGCACCGGCGACTTGATGAAGGTATTGCGGTGCAGCCCGCCCAGCCGCGCGAACTCGGCGCGCTCGAGCCCCGGGATCATCCGGAAAATACGGACCTGCTCGGCGTGCTTCAATTTGGTCTGAAAGCCGACGATATTCCACAGCGTGCCGAGCGCATTGTCTTGCCGCAGCTGCACCACCGCCCACGCCCGGCGGCCGGTCTTGGGATTGGTCAGCCCGACGGGCTTCATCGGGCCGAAGCGCGGCGTGTTCAATCCGCGCTCGGCCATCACCTCGATCGGCATGCAGCCGTCGAAATACGGCGTGTTCGCCTCCCACTGCTTGAACACCGTCTTCTCGGCGGCGAGCATGGCTTCGATGAACGCGACATACTGGTCGCAGTCCATCGGGCAGTTGATGTAGTCGTGCGTATCGCCCTTATCCCACCGCGACTGGAACCACGCGATCTCCATGTCGATCGAGTCGCGATGGACGATCGGCGCGATCGCGTCGAAGAACGCCAGCGCATCCTCGCCGGTCCGCTCGGCAATCCACGCGGCAAGCGGCGTCGCGGTCAGCGGCCCGGTGGCGATAATGACGCTGCGCCATGCCGGGTCGGGTGCCTCGACCAGCTCGCGCCGCACCTCGATCAGCGGCTCGGCCGCGATCGCCGCGGTCACCCGCGCGGCGAACTGGTCGCGGTCGACCGCCAGCGCCGACCCCGCCGGAACCCGCGCCGCATCGGCCGCGGTCAGCACCAGCGAGCCGAGCCGCCGCATCTCGGCGTGCAGCAGCCCGACGGCGTTATGCTCGGGATCGTCCGAGCGAAAGCTGTTCGAGCACACCAGTTCGGCAAGCGCATCGGTGTGGTGCGCCTCGGTGGTGTGTGGCCCCCGCATCTCGTGCAGCACCACGGGCACCCCGGCGCGCGCGCACTGCCACGCCGCCTCGGACCCGGCGAGCCCGCCGCCGATGATGTGGATGGGGGTCACAGCCGGGCACAGTCGCTGGGTGCGGGCTTGGCGGCGAAGCGGTCGGCGATCCAGTCGATCGTCGCCGCCGCGGTGCGCTTGGCGATGGTGATATGATCGCCGTCGGTGACCGTGATGAAGCGCAGCGGCTGGCCGGTCCGACACAGCTTCTCGACAAAGCTCCGGGTCACGCCGGGCGCGACGATGACGTCCTTGCCGCCCTGCGCGATCAGCACCGGCGCAGACAGCCGCACCGGCGCGACCGAGTTCGCCGCCATCAGCCGCGCCCACGGCGGCGACGCAGCAAGGTCGACGCCGCGCAGCTGGCCGATCAGCCGCATCAGGCCGATCTTGGTCCGCAGCTTGAAGCCGTCGAGCGTCACGCAGTTCATCGCCAGTCGCCGGATGAGGTCGCTGCCGAGCGGCCGCGTGATCGTCGACAGCGGAATGCCGTAGCTTTCGTGCCAGGACTCGGCGGTGAAAGCGGTGAGCAGCGCGCGCACGCCGGCGTTGCTGTTGCCGCTGAGATTGGCGGTCAGGTCGGTCGGCGGCGCGGCCGCTGCGACGCCCATCAGCTGCAATTCCGGTGCATATCGCCCCGCCAGCTGCCCGGTCCACAGCGCCGCGTGGCCGCCCTGCGACTGGCCCCAGACGACGTAGCGCGCGCTGGTCTGCGCCGCCTTGAGCTCGCGCACCGCCCGCACCGCATCGACCACCGACCGCGCTGCGCTGGTGCCGATCAGATACGGATGCGGCCCGCGCGAGCCGAGCCCCTCATAGTCGGTCGCGACCACGACATAGCCGTGTGCCAGCATCGCGCTCAGCCCGGCGATGCTGTCGTACAGCCAGTCGTTGACCGACGGCGCGCAGGCATCGGCGATGCCGCTGGTGCCATGCTCCCATGCGACGACGTCGCGCCCGCCCGCCGGGGCGGGGCCGGACGGGACGACGACCACGCCGGTGGTCTCGATACCGCCGCCCCGGACGCCGGTCGAGCGGTAGCGGATGACGAAAGCGCTTGCACCCGTCGGTGCACCTGCGATCGGCGTCGCGGCGATCAGCATCGGGGCCGCCGCGGCGGGAACTGCCAGTGCGGCGGTGAGCAATACGGCCAGCAGGCGAAGCATATTCATGAAACCATCCTAACAGGTCTGGCCACCGCGAGAATGCGGTAAAAACTGGCGTTTCCCGTCCACAGCGCCTAGATATGACATATCCGGGCCAGTCCCGAAATCAAGGAAAATACCCTCGTGGAATCAACCACTTCGCGCGCGCCCGGCGAGCCCGATATTCAGCCGGTGTCGATCGTCACCGAAATGCGTACGAGCTTCCTCGATTACGCCATGTCGGTGATCGTCGCGCGCGCCCTGCCCGATGTCCGCGACGGGCTGAAGCCGGTCCACCGCCGCATCCTGTGGGGCGCGTACGAGAGCGGCTTCGTTGCCGGCAAGCCGTACCGCAAGTCGGCGCGCATCGTCGGCGAGGTCATGGGCAAATATCACCCGCACGGTGACAGCTCGATCTACGAGGCGCTGGTCCGCATGGCGCAGGACTGGTCGATGCGGGTGCCGCTGGTCGACGGCCAGGGCAACTTCGGCTCGATGGACCCGGATAAAGCCGCGGCGATGCGCTATACCGAGGCGCGGCTGGCGAAGGTGGCGGACGAGCTGCTGACCGACATCGACAAGGACACCGTCGATTTCACCGCCAACTACGACGCCTCCGAGCACGAGCCGTCGGTGCTGCCGGCGCGCTTTCCGAACCTGCTGGTCAACGGCGCGGGCGGCATCGCGGTCGGCATGGCGACCAACATCCCGCCGCACAACCTGGGCGAGGTGCTCGACGCGACGCGGGCCTATATCGACAACCCGGCGATCACCATCGACGAGCTGATGGCGCATCTGCCCGCGCCCGATTTCCCAACGGGAGGCCTGCTGCTCGGCACCAGCGGCATCCGCGCCGCCTATCACACCGGGCGCGGCACGGTGATCATGCGCGCGCGCGCCGTGGTCGAGGAGGGCCGCGGCGACCGGCGCTCGATCGTGCTGACCGAGATCCCGTACCAGCTCGGCAAGAACGGCCTCGTCGAAAAGCTCGCCGAAGCGGTCAAGGACAAGCGCATCGAGGGCGTCAGCGACATCCGCGACGAGAGCAGCCGCGAGGGCGTGCGCGTCGTGCTCGACCTCAAGCGCGATGCCGTGTCCGAGGTCGTGCTCAACCAGATGTACCGGCACACCCCGGCGCAGTCGTCGTTCGCGATCAACATGCTGGCGATCCGCGGCGGCCGCCCCGAGCTTCTGAACCTGCGCGACGTCATCGAGGCCTTCGTCAAGTTCCGCGAGGAGGTCATCACCCGGCGCTCGAAATTCGAATTGAACAAGGCCCGCGAGCGCGCGCACCTGCTGCTCGGGCTGGTCGTCGCGGTCTCGAACCTCGACGAGGTGGTGCGGATCATCCGCGCGGCGGCGACACCTGCCGAGGCGCGCGCCGAGCTGCTGGCGCGGACGTGGGACGTCACCGAAATCCGGCCGTATCTGGCGCTGGTCGAAGCGGTCGAGGGCAGCGCCGAGGGCGACACCTACCAGCTGTCGGACCTGCAGGTCCGCGCCATCCTCGACCTGCGGCTGTCGAAGCTGACCGCGCTGGGCCGCGACGAGATCGGCGACGAGCTCAAGCAACTCGCCGCCAGCATCACCGAGCTGCTCGAGATCCTCGCCGACCGCGCCAAGCTGTACAAGGTGCTGCGCGGCGAATTGGACGGGGCCGACCCGTTCGTCACCAAGCGCCGCACCGAGCTGGTCACCGCGGGCGACGATATCGACGACGAGGACCTGATCACCCGCGAGGACATGGTCGTGACGGTGACGCTCACCGGCTACATCAAGCGCGTCGCGCTCAGCGAATACCGGGCGCAGCGCCGCGGCGGCAAGGGCCGCTCGGGCATGTCGACCAAGGATGAGGACATCGTCACCACCCTGTTCGTGACCTCGACGCATACGCCGGTGCTGTTCTTCTCATCGGCGGGCAAGGTTTACCGTCTCAAGGTCTGGAAGCTGCCGCTGGGCAGCCCGACCGCCAAAGGACGCCCGATGCTGCACATGCTGCCGCTTGCCGAGGGCGAGACGATCACCACGGTGCTGCCGCTGCCCGAGGACGAGGCCGAGTGGGCGAAGCTGCACGTCATGTTCGCCACCGCGCTCGGGCAGGTCCGGCGCAACAGCATGGACGCGTTCGCCAACATCCAGTCGAACGGCAAGCTGGCGATCCGCTTCGAGGACGGCGACGACGACCGGCTGATCGCGGTCGCGGCGTGCGATGCGGGTGACGACGTGTTCCTCGCGGCGCGCGGCCGCAAGGCGATCCGCTTCGCCGTCGAGGACGTCCGCGAGTTCGTCAGCCGCACCTCGACCGGGGTCCGCGGCATGAGCCTTGCCAAGGCCGACGAGGTCATCGCGATGTCGATCCTGAAGCCCTTCCCGGCCAGCCCCGACGAGCGCGAGGACTATCTCAAGGCCGCACCGTGGAAGCCCGACCCCGGCGAGCGCGTGCTCTCCGCGACTCGCGCGGCCGAGTTCACCGCCGCCGAGCAGTTCATCCTGACGGTCACCTCGAAGGGCTTCGGCAAGCGCAGCAGCGCCTATGAATACCGCCAGTCGGGCCGCGGCGGGCAAGGCATCGCCAACATCGCCGACAGCGAGCGCAACGGGCATGTCGTCGCGAGCTTCCCCGCCACCGACGCCGATCAACTGATGCTGGTCACCGATCAGGGCAAGCTGATCCGCATGCCGGTACACCAGATCCGCATCATGGGGCGCGGGGCGCAGGGCGTCCGGCTGTTCGACGTGGCCGACGGCGAGCATGTCGTGTCTGCGGCGCTGATCCGCGAGGAGGACGAGGTCGAGGCGGTGGCGGCGGAGGCAGGGGTGAGTGAAGCCGACGTGAGCGAGTAACAGCCGCTGATGAGTCTATCCAAACCCGCTCACCCGAGCGAAGTCGAGGGACGCACTATCTCCGGGCAGGTCCCTCGACTTTGCTCGGGATGAGCGGAATCAGGTAATTCCGTTCAAGCCGGCCGTTCAGTTCTCCCCCTCCGCCGCCGCAGCCGCCGCCGCAATCACCCCAGGCGGGCACACCGGCTTATTCCTGGGCTTGTGCACCACCGCGGTCGTCGCGAACTCCTTCGGCGTCAGTACACCGTCGCGGTTCGCATCCGCCCCGTTGAACTTGGCGATCGCCTTGACCGAATATTCCTCGAAGCTCAGCTTGCCGTCGCCGTTGGTGTCGAGCTTGGCGAAGGCCTTGTGGCGCGCGGTGAAATATTCGTCGCGGCTGATGCTGCCGTTGCGGTCCTTGTCGTAGCGGTGGAAGCGCTTGGCCTCCTTGTCCATCGGCGTCACGTCGCTGACCGGCGCGACCAGCGGCGCGGCATCGTCGGCGGGCGCGGGGATGCCCTGCGCCGCGGCGGGCGAAGTGCCGATCAGCCGGGCGGCGCGGGCGTGCGGGTCGCTCCGCCCCCACAGGAAGCCTGCCGCGACGAGCAGCGACATCGCGACCGCGAGCGCACCCCAGCGCCAAAGCTTCAGTATTCGCTCGCGCATGTATCTGCCCCCGGCCTCCACGGGGCATAGGGCAAACTCGTTACGGAGTCAGCTACCGCTGACAATCATCTTCAGCATCGCCGCCTGCCGCCCAAGGCTGCCGCGCGGCTCGGGCAGCCGCCCGGCCAGCCAGCGCCGCCGGTCGCGACGGGCGAGCTTCGCCAGCGCCGCGAGCGGCCGCAGCACGGGCGGCACACCCGTGATGACGGGCTTAAAGTCGAACGCGTGTAGCGCTTCGGTATCGACGCGCCCGGGCGACGGCTCGCGCGCCAGTTCGCCGACTGCCCAACCCGCCCCCAGTTCGCGCGGCCAATGGTGACCGACCTTGAGAACGTGCCCGATCGCCATGAACAGCGCGCCGCCGCGGGTAATGACATAGGTCTCCAGCGCCTCGCCCTTGAGCTTGCCGATCAGCAGCGAGTGGAACGCGTCCTCCATCGTCTCGAGGCTGCGCCCGCTGATACCGTGCGGCAGCACGTCCGCGGCGATCGCCTGCAGCAGCGGTTGCGCGGGGACCTGCCCCGAATCCAGCTTGAGCAGCGCCTCGCGCCACCACGCCAGCCGGATCTCGCCGATCATCGGCTCGGTCGTCGTCGCCACCACCCGCGCCAGTTCGAGGTCGAGCGCATGCAGCGCGAAAATCGCGGGACGAAGTGCCGCGGGGAAGTACAGGGTCGATAGATACCGGTCGCGGTCGCCGTCACGGACGAGGGTGGCGCAGGTGTCAGAAGTAGTCATCGGAGCCGCATAGCTTTGCCGGGCAGGTCAGGCCATGCTATTCGATAGCCATGATGGACATGGTTGCCCTTCCCCAGATGCGGTACCGCGGCTGGCTGCGCATCGAAGATTTCGTGATGCTGCAGAATGCCGGTTCGTTTGCCGAAGCCGGCAAGACCGAGTTGATCGAGGGAGAAATCTTC